>JBBDSM010000016.1:0-28527 GCA_040904945.1 Gemmatimonadota bacterium | reverse complement strand
GGGGGTGGGCGCGGGGGCCGCGGGGCGGGGGGGGGCGCTCACCGGGGAGGCCGGACCCGGGCCGGTCGTGGCGGTGATCTCGGGTGGCAACATCGACGCGCCGGTCCTCGCCGAGATCCTAGCCGAGTAACACGCTACTCCTCGAACGAGCGTACGGCCACGAGGTGCGAGAACGTGGGGTCGACCCCCGTTCCCGCGCGCTCGCCCGACCACTCCGCCGGGGGTGAGGCCACCTTGCCGAAGCGGAGGGGCCGCACCCGGCAGATCTCGGCGAAGTCACAGAGCCTGCAGTCGTCGGGGTTATCGGTGGGCACGAAGCGGCCCTCGGCCACCCCGTCGAGCATGTGCGCCAATAGATCCCGGGCGCTCGCGAGCTCCTGCCGCCGGAAGCCGTGGATCTCGTGCTCTCCGCGCAGGGTCGGGAAGTGGTATTCGCCGGCGACGACCTGAGCGCCCAGCCTCGACTCGACGGCGTGCGCGTAGAGGGCATGCTGGAGCCGACGCCCCCCGTCGAAGACGCCGCTCGTCCCGAAGTTTCGGGGCACGCCGGTCTTGTAGTCGACGACCCGGATCCCGTCCATGCCGGCGTCGTCCACGCGGTCCACGACCCCCCGGTACCGCAGCACACCCCCCTCGACCTCCAGGACGACCGGATCGTCGTCGTCGAAGCCGAACCCGAACTCGAGCCGTGCCCACGGCGCTCCGTGCTCCCGGACCATCTGGATGAAGGACGACACGTCGTCCCGCAGGGCCGCGAGCTCCCTGGCGAGGGTGCCCTCTCCGGGAACCGGTAGCTCGTCCATCATGTGCGTCGCGGCCTCGTCGAGACACTCTGCCGCGAGGCTCTCGAAGCGGTCGTCACCCGTCCGGATTCCCTGCTCCTTGGCGCCGCGGAGAAGGCGCTCGAAGACACGGTGGAGCAACACCCCCCGCTCGCGGTGGCCGAGCCATCGGTCCGGCTCACTCTCGGGGTCGTCGGGCGGGTAGAGGCCCAGCACCGTCCGCTGCAGGTACCGCAGCGGGCAGCTCCCCAGTCCTTCGAGTCGGCCGCTCGACAGGACGAGCTCTTCGTTTCGCCGAGGGTCCAGAAGATCGGGCCTGGGCGTGAGCACGCCGTGGTCCGGCCCCGGATCCCCCGAGCTCCGGCGCAGGGCGGCCGCGACGCCCGCCCCCAGATCCGGATACGCCTCGCACACGGGCCCCACCCCGGAAAGAAGCACCGGACCGGCACCGAGCAATCCCATCCACGCGTCGTCCTCGTCCAGGCAAGGGCGGTCTGCGCTGGGTACGGCGCACACCACGGGACCCAGCGCCTCCCGGAGGGCTTCGAACGTCGAAGAGGGCGCTCCCCGCGACAGGCGGTAGGCCTGCAGGAGGAAGGGAGAGGGCCCCATGGCCCGGGCGTCGGCCGAGCTCCACGCCGGATGGCTGAGCGTGACCTCACCCCGAAGGCGCGCGAAGAGCGCGGACAGCCTGAAGGCCCGCTCCCGAAAGATCTCTCCGGAGGTCGGGAGGGCTCGACCGAGAATCCTACGGTCCGAGTCGAGCAGGAGTGGATCCTGACCGGCATGCCCGGGAACCCGGTCGGCGTCCATGCCGACGAAGAAGATGGCCTCACGCCCCGTATAGCCACCGTGCTCGAAGTCCGTGAGATGGAGGTGTCCCCCTTCGGAAGCCCACGGCGCTCCCTGGGCGTCCGCGTCGCCGTCCGCGTCCGGAATCTCAGCCCGGACACGCACCTCGAGGTGCTGCCTCAGGATGGCCAGCGCGCCGTGGAAATGGGTCCGGCGGCGGAGCGTGGACTCGACCCGCTCGAGGATCCGGAGGACTTCGTCGCGGGCGGCACGCTCGGGTCCCCGCCCGCGTGGCACCCTCCTGAGGAAGGCCCGGAGGCCCCTCGCCAACTCGGCGGGCGAGACCGGCCGGCCCGGCTCGGTCGCGCGGTCCGGGACCCTCGGCGTCTCGCGCAGCACCGGAAAGAGGATCGAGCGCAGCGCGGCGAGCTCCTCCCGGACCCGCTGGCGGCGGCGCTCAAAGGTGTCCTCGGCCTCGTTGCGCCGACGCTCGATGCGGTCGACCGCCTCGAGCCCATCGCGGATCCTCGAGCGGTAACGCCGCCGGCCCCAACCGATACGGAGCCGCCGGAAGCGGCGGGCCAGCACCGCGGGGGGTACCTGTGCCTGCGAGCGTGCGGGCCGGAGATCCCCCGCCTCCAGCAGCCTCCGAATCGGAGCGGCCTGGAAGCCCTCGACCACCCAATCGAGGTACGCGTGGACGACCCGTCCGACCCGCGTGCGCTCGACCGGGAGCCCGACCCCGAACGTGACGGGAATCCCGAGCGTGAGGGAGAGGGCATGAAGCGCCGATCCGTAAGTCGCCGCGTCGGACGCCACGATCTCGACCTGATCCCATCTGAGCTCTCGCTCGACGACCCGTCGCAGAACCTCGCGAAGCTCGTCCGTGGCCGATGCCGCGTGGAAGAACGAGACGCGAGGGCGCTCGACCGCATCGGGGATCTCGGCGGGAGCGTCCACGAAAGCGTGCCCGCTCGCGGCTCCCGCCCGGCTCCACAACAGCGTCTGCGGGACCTCGCGCCCGACCGGATGATCCGTCTCGAGCACCCGCGCCCCCCGGCTCGTCAGCGCCCCGATCAGCTTCCCGGCCAGCCCGCGGGCGCCGAGGCCCGGTTGGAGGAGCACCGCGTCTGCGTCCAGGAGCGCCAACGGATCGAGGCCGTTCTGGAGCTCCGACGCGGCGAGCTCGAGGACCCCGGCCGTGTCGAGGCGGGCCCGTTCGATCAGGATCCGTTCGTAGCGGCGTAGCACCGAGGCGAGCATCGCCCGCTTCTCCGTATCGGCGAGGCGGGCGCGCTGCACGGCCGCCGCGTCGATACCCGCCAGCCGCAGCGCGAGAACGGCCTCGTGCACGCGTTCCCGGAAGCCGACGCTCTCGGACAGCTCCGCCCAGACGCCGCGTGCACCCAGGAGGGCAGCATCGAGCGCGTCGTCGAGGAAAGCGTGCTGCTCGAAGGCGTCGAGCGCCCGGACAGCCCGGCGCGCCATGGCGTCGCCCGCGACGCGAAGAGCCATCGGGCGCGGCGTGGCGACCTCGAAGCCGACCCATCCCCCTCGCTCCAACGCCAGCCTGCGGAGGAGCTCGCGCCCCCCTCCCATGGTCGGTGTGACCAGCACCTTACGCCCCACCGGGTGCCGCCTGGCCTCCCGAGCCAGCGAGGCTACGAGGTGCGACGAGATGGCGGGATCGATCCGGGGCATGCGACTCGGGGAAGGCGGCTGCGTCTGGGCGGGGCTCGCCGGCAAGATAAAGGGGCCGGCGGCAATCGCCACCGGCCCCTCCGGTACTGCTCCATCGGAACGACCCGCGCTACCGCGCGGCCGTCAGCCCGACGTCACTTCACGAACAACATGTCCCGGTACGTCGGAACCGGCCAGTAGTCGTCCGGCACCACGCGCTCGAGACGATCCACGACGTCGCGGACCTCGGTGAGCGCCGGAATGATGTTGTTCCGCATGTGCTCGGCCTTGGAAACCACATCGTCGCCGCCGAGCTCCTGATTCTGCTCGGCCAGGACGGCCAGCTTCTGCGTGAGCCGATCGATGAGCTCGTTGACCCGGCGCGCCGTGGCGAGCACGCCCTCCGCCACCATACCGAGATCGTCGGCGCGCCCCGCGGTCTGGAGCAGGTCGCTCAGGTACCGCTGTGCGGCCGGTAGATACATGGTCTGGCCCATGTGCTGCCCGGTTTCGCCCTCGATGTTGATCGTCATGAAGAACTGCTCGACGAAGATCTCGTAACGGGACTCGAGTTCCCGGGCCGACAGCACGCCGTACTTCTCGAAGAGCGCCGCGTTCTTCTCGGCCACGAGGTGCGGAAGGGCGTCCATCGCCGTCTTGAGATTGAGCAGGCCCCTGCGCTCCGCTTCCTCGACCCACTCCTGGGAGTAGTTGTCGCCGTTGAAGATGATGTGCTTGAACTCGTGGATTTCCTCCGCGAGCAGCTTGCGCAGCGCCTCGTCGAACTCGGTGCCTTTCTCAAGCGCCGCCTCGAGCTTCGTGCTCAGGTCGTCGATGGCCTCGGCGACGATCGTGTTCAGGACCGTCGCAGGACCCGAGACGCTCTGCGAGGACCCCACGGCCCGGAACTCCCACTTGTTCCCGGTAAACGCGAACGGGGACGTCCGGTTCCGGTCGCCTGCGTGCTTGGGGAGCTTCGGGAGTGCGTCGACGCCGAGGCCGAGCAGCCCCGTCTTCTTGCTGGTCTTGGCCTCACCGGCCTTCCCGATCTGCTCGAAGATGTCCTGCAGCTGGTCACCGCAGAACGCGGAGATGATCGCCGGCGGCGCTTCGTTGGCCCCCAGGCGGTGGTCGTTCCCCGCATGGGCGATGCTGGCCCGCAGCAGATCCTGGTGCTTGGCCACGGCCTTGAGAACTGCCGATGTGAAGAACAGGAACTGGATGTTTTCGTGCGGCGTCTCGCCCGGCTCGAGCAGGTTCTGCTCTTTCGTGCCGAACGACCAGTTGAGGTGCTTACCGCTCCCATTGACGCCCTGGAACGGCTTTTCGTGCAGCAGGCATACCAGCCCGTACTTCCGGGCCACGCGTCGCAGCGTCGACATCATCAGCTGCTGATGGTCGGCCGCCTGGTTCGCGTCCTCGAAGATCGGAGCCATCTCGTACTGCCCCGGGGCGACCTCGTTGTGCCGCGTCGTCACCGGAATCCCGATCTTGTAGAGCTCGAACTCGACTTCGTTCATGTATTCGAGCACGCGCGTCGGGATCGAGCCGAAATAGTGGTCGTCCATCTCCTGGCCCTTCGGCGGCCTCGTGCCGAACAGGGTCCGGCCGGACGTCACCAGATCCGGACGGCGGTAGAAGAACTCCTCGTCGATCAGGAAGAACTCCTGCTCCGGACCGCATGTGGCGCGGACCGCCAGGGGCGACGAGCCGAAGAGCCCGAGGGCCCGGCGCGCCTGCTTGTCCAGTGCGTGGATCGAGCGGAGGAGCGGCGTCTTCTTGTCGAGTGCGTCGCCGGTCCACGAAGCGAACGCCGTGGGAATGCACAGGTAGGCTCCGCCGGGCCCCTCCACGAGAAACGCGGGAGAAGTCGGATCCCAAGCGGTGTAGCCCCGCGCCTCGAAGGTGGCGCGGAGGCCGCCCGACGGGAACGAAGAGGCATCGGGCTCGCCCTGGACGAGAGCCGCCCCCGTGAACTCCGTGATGGCCCGCCCGTCGCCGGTCGGCTTCAGGAAGGAGTCGTGCTTCTCGGCCGTAAGGCCCGTCAGCGGCTGGAACCAATGCGTGAAGTGCGTGGCGCCCTTCTCCATGGCCCAATCCTTCATCGCGATCGCCACGGCGTCGGCCACCGACTCGTCGAGCTCAGTGCCGTTCTGGATGGTCGCGAGAAGCGCCTTGTACTGGGGCTTCGGCAGGCGCGACTTCATCTGATGGAGACCGAAAAGGTTCTTTCCGTAAACCTCCTCGAGATCGATCCGCTTGTGCGGAGCGCCGTTCTCTGGCGGGGTCGGGGTGTACTTCGCTGCGGCCAGCGTATCGAAGCGTGGGGTCGTCTTGGGCATGTGAGCGTACCTCTAATGCTTTGGGGTGTGTCAGGCGATGAAGTTGGGGCCTTACCACCCGGGCCTCAAGGTACACCTAGCGAAGTATTCTTACGCTAAATTACATTATGCAGATGAAGACGGCCACAAAAAGTCGGGCTTTCCACGGGCGGAGCCGTGAAATCGGACAGATTCGCTCGGCCTGCGACACCCCCGAGGCATCTCTGCTCCGCATCGACGGAATGCGCGGAGTCGGGAAGTCCGCGTTGGTGCTGAAGGCCTTGCAGGACTTCGATCATCTCATCGTCCCGGTCCCGGCGCTGCCCGACCCGTCCCAGCGGATGGTTCTGCGGCGGGCGCTGTCAGAGCCGGCCACCGGCGATGCGGCCGAGGTCGTCGACGAGGCACCGTCCTGGGAGGAGCTGTTCACACGCGCGGCGGCCCACGCCCGGCCGGGCCGCCCTCCCTTCGTGCTGGTCCTGGACGACTCGCATCGCCTCTCAGAGTCGCGAGCGCGGTTCGAGCGCCCCCTCCTGGCATGTCTGCACCGGGCCCGTGAGGAACACCGGCCCTTCCACATGATCCTCGTCGGTCAGGGCACCGCCGGCGACGGCTCGGTGCTCGAGGACGACGAGTCCTTTGCGGACGCCGAGACGATGACGCTGGCCCCGCTCCCGCTCCGGGCCGCGAAGCCCATGCTCCCCCGAGGCGCTCCCCGGGACGTGCTCCGGGCGTATGGCGTGCTCGGCGGGGTTCCCCGCGTGCTCCAGGCCGTCGATCGCGACGTCACGCTCGAGACCAACATCCGCAAGATGACCCTGGAGCCCGAGGCGCCGTTTTCGGACATCCCCGCCCAGTGGCTCGAGCGCGACCTCCAGACCCCGAGCCGCTACAACGCGGTCCTCGCCCGGCTCGCGCTCGGCGAATGTGACTGGGGCGCGCTTCACGAAGCGGTGCCCGACCTGACGTCGAGCGGTCAGCTCGCCCCGTACGTACGCCGCTTGGAGGAGCTCGGGCTGATCGAAGTGCGTCGGTCTCTCGACGCGGCTCCGGCGAGTCGGGCTCGCCGTTATCAAATCTCGGATCCCTTTCTCGGGTTCTGGTATCGCTTCATCCGTCCGCTCGCGTACGCGCCACCCAGCGCACGTGATCGTCCGGAGGTGGTCGTGCGGAGCATCCGGCGTCGACTCGACGAACATCTGGAGGCGGTGTTCCCCCTGATCTGCCGGCAGCACATGGGTCACGACGCGATGGAGACGCTCGGCGCCAACGCGCGCGAGCTGGGGAGCCTGTGGACGAACGAGCACGAGATTCCGGCCGCGGGGATTCTCACATCGGGTGCTGCCTTCTATGGCGCCTGCTTCTGGAGGGCACCGCAACGCGGTGAGGATCCGCTCGGCCCCCTGGACAAGGCCGCCCGCGAGACCCGGTACGGCTTCGGGCGGGAGCACCGGCTCCGGATCCTCTTCACGAGCACACCGCCGCCGCGGTGGCTCGAACGAGCGGTCATGCGCGGCGAGCAGGCCATCCTGCTCGGACCGGATCAGCTCGCCGGCACGACGTCCTAGCCGTCCGGAGGCTAGAAGGCTGTTGAAGAAGTGGGGCGGGCCTCGCACGAGGGTTTTGCGGATACCGAACAAGGAAGGACGACGAATGCGATGTAATAACATCGGGGAGGAGTCATGACGCAGTGCGACGCCGCGGGCACCGACGCGTAGCGTTGGTCCCCTCGTGCTCTACGGGTTGGGGCGGCACAGCCCCACCTCCGTCGTTGGCACTCCTCGACGTAGCTCATGGCTATGCCTTCGTCGTGCCGCCTAGGATCCGGGGCTGTGGCGCTCCCAACGAGGCCCGCCCCACTTCTTCAACAGCCTTCTAGGTGGCGACCGGGGGGAAGCGCACGTGGAACGTCGAGCCTTGGCCCAGTTCGCTCTTCACGTGGATCGTGCCGCCGCTCTGCTTGACGATGCCATAGGACGTGGCGAGCCCGAGCCCGGTGCCGCCCAGATCGCGACGGGTCGTGAAGAAGGGCTCGAAAATGCGGAGTCGGGTGTCCTCGTCCATACCCACACCGGTGTCGGCGAAAGTGATCGTCACCCGGGGACCCGGTGTGAGCCCGGGCCACCGGGTCGCCGCGCGAGGATCGAGGTCCTCGAGAAAGCTCCGCACGGTCACCACGCCTCCGTCCGGCATGGCGTCCCTCGCGTTCGTGGCGAGGTTCAAAACGACCTGCTCGAGCTGGGTGGGATCGACACGAACCTGGGGCAACCCATTCGCAAGCTCCATCTCGAGGCGGACGTCGTCGCGGAGGAGCCGCCCGAGGAGGTGCTCCAGCCGACCCAGCACCTCGGAGACGTCGACCAGGCGGGGCCTGAGAAGCTGCTCCCGACTGAAGGCGAGCAACTGCTTGGTGAGGCTCGCGCCCCGGTCCGCGGCGGTGCGGATGAGCTCCACCTCCTCCGCCCACTCACTCTCCTCCGGGAGGTCGAGGAGGAGTAGATCGGACTGCCCGACGATCACCGTGAGCAGGTTGTTGAAATCGTGCGCGATGCCGCCGGCGAGACGTCCGACAGCCTCCATCTTCTGCGCCTGCCGGAGCTGTTGCTCGAGATTCCTCCGATGCGTGACGTCGCCGGCCACCCCGAGCACATGATGCACCGCGCCGTTCTCGTCATGGACCGCGAACGCCCGGTCCCAGATCCATCGCACGTTCCCGTCCGGCGTGACGATGCGGTACTCCTCCTCGTATCCGCCTTCTCCCTGACGCAGGACGGCTTCGCTCACGCGATGGACGTCGTCCGGGTGGATCGACTCGAGCCAGACCTTCCGGTCGTTGAGGAGCTCCTTCGCGTCGCGGCCCCACACCCGCTCGAACGCCGGGCTCACGTACTCGATGGTGCATCCGTCGGGGGCCATGACCCAGAAGACGTCCTGAACGTGCTCCGCGATCTCCCTGAAACGCTCCTCGCTCTCCCGAAGCCTCCGCTCGGCCCGCGCCTGCTCCGAGACGTCGCGCACCACGCTGACGGCGCCTCCAGCCAACCCCGCCTCGAGGTCCAGGAGGGTGACGGTTTGCTGAGCCTCGAACACGGTCCCGTCACGACGCCGCATCGGGAAGCTCGCTCGATAGGTGCCGCCCTGGAGAAGAAGCTCCTGGCTTCCCGCGCCGAAGTTCTCGAACCGATCCCGCGACACGTGGAGTACCTCGGTCGACCGACCGACGAGCTCCTCACGACTCCATCCGAAGATGACCTCGGCCGCCCGATTGGCCTCGACGACCGTGCGGACGTCGTCGCCGCCGATGACGAGCACCGCCTCGGACAGATTCGCGAATGTCCTCTCGAGGAGCCGCCGCGTATCCGCGAAACGACCGGTCGCAGCACGGCCCTCGGAATCGTCCACTCTCACCCCACACCCAAGAGGGTATCGTCAGCACGTTCAGGCGCAACATGGGCCGCAACGGAAGGGACCGGCAACAATTGCGCGCCGACCTCCGGCGTCAGCTCGCTGCTCCCGGGCCGAAGACGACGTTCCTCGCGTGCTCGTAGATCAGCGAAGTCTCGACGTGCGCGACCTCCGGCCGGGACGTGAACGCGTCGAGGATGAGCTCACGTAGGGCGTCGGAATCCCGGACCGCGACGTGCACCAGGAAGTCGTTCGCTCCGGCCACGTGGAAGACGGAGACGGCCTGATCGAGGGCGAGCATACTCTTCCGGAAGGCCTCGAACGCCTTCCGCGTATGCCGAGCCAGTCGCACGGAGACAAGCGCCTGCAGATCGACCCCCACGGCCCGCAGATCCAGCTCAGCGTGGAAGCCCCGGACGACGCCCGAGCCCACGAGCCTTCGAACGCGCTCCAGGCAGGTCGACTCGGCCAGCCCCACCCGTTTGGCGAGATCCTTGTTGGTGATCCTCGCATTCTGCTGAAGCGATGCCAGAATGTCGAGATCGATTCGGTCGAGGTCGGGCGTATCAGGTGTGGGGCGCATGATCTTTGGTGGATACGTATCAGTTGAGCAGCATATTCTATCATTATACGCTTACGACGATGACTATGCGATGGAGTGGAGAATGATGGATACGAGAGACCTTGCCACCCTCGCGGCGCACGCAGGAAGGGAAGACTTCGTAGAGCTGGGTGTTCACGCGGCCCCGCTCGACCTGTCTTCGACCTATCCCGTGCCCGATCCGGATGCCGCGACCGTCGGCCTCGACCTGATGGTGGCCGGGGGGCGGCCGGCCGGGAGCTCGATCTACGCCCGCCTCCACAATCCGACGGTGGCGCGCTTCGAAGACGCTCTCGCGCAGCTGGAGGGAGCCGAGGCCGCCGTCGCGTACGCATCCGGGATGGCCGCGATGACGGCGGCCCTCTTCGTAGCGGCGCAGGAGGGACGGCACGTGGTCGCCGTGCGCCCTCTCTACGGCAGCACCGATCATCTGCTCGCGTGCAAGCTGCTCGGGCTCGAAGTCACGTTCACCTCCGCGGACGGCGTGGCCGAGGCCGTTCGGGCGGATACGTCCCTGGTCATCCTGGAGACGCCCGCGAACCCCACGCTCGATCTCGCGGACATCCAGGCGGTGGCCGACGCCGCCGGAGAGGTGCCGCTGCTGGTCGACTCGACCTTCGCCACGCCCGTGCTCCAGCGTCCACTCGAGCACGGTGCGACGCTGGTCCTCCATAGCGCGACCAAGTTCCTGGGGGGTCACGGCGACGTGATCGCCGGAGTGATCGCGACGGACGAAGCCACGGCGCGCAAGCTCCGCCAGATCCGAGTGCTCACCGGGGCGCTCCTGCACCCGCTGGCGGCATTCCTCCTTCTCCGAGGACTTCCCACGCTTCCACTGCGCGTGGAACGCGCCCAGGCCACCGCTTCCGAGCTCGCACGGAGGCTCGCGGACCACCCACTGGTCACGCGCGTCCTCTACCCCGGGCTCGAGGGCGCGGACCCGGAGGGGCTCGTGGGACGCCAGATGAGCGGCCCCGGAAGCATCCTCTCGTTCGAGCTACCGACAGGCGGGGCCGCCAAGGCGCTGATGCGCGGCCTGTCGTTGATCACGCCGGCGGTGAGCCTCGGCTCCACGGACTCGCTCATCCAGCACCCGGCCGGGCTTACGCACCGGGTAGTGCCCGCGGAAGCCCGGGCGTCGATGGGGATCGCTGACGGGCTCCTTCGGCTGTCGGTGGGGCTCGAGTCGGTGGAGGCGCTGTGGACGGACTTGACCGTAGGTCTCGCGCTGGCCGAACCGACAACCTCGCTCACCACGACGGCCTGACGCGACTCGGGGCTCCCTCACCTGGTGAGGGAGCCCCGAATCGACGCCGTCCTGCGGCCCGCGCGGTGGCGGGAGGCGCCCCCCCCCTACACGTCCAGATTCTTCACGTACTTGGCGTTCTTCTCGATGAACTGGCGCCGCGGCTCGACCTCGTCGCCCATGAGCCGGTCGAAGAGGCTCGACGCAATGGCCGCGTCCTCGATCTGCACCTGCATGATGGTGCGCGACTCCGGGTCCATGGTGGTCTTCCAGAGCTGGTCCGGGTTCATCTCGCCGAGACCCTTGTAGCGCTGGAGCCGGATGCCCTTGGGATCGTTCGGCGACCCGCCGAGCCGCTTGATGTACTCGACCCGCTCCGCCTCGTTGTACGCGTAGAACTCCTGCTTCCCTTTCTGGAGCCGGTAGAGCGGGGGCTGCGCGATGTACACGTAGCCGGCTTCGATCAGCTCGGGCATCTGACGGAAGAAGAAGGTCAGCAGGAGCGTACGGATGTGCGCCCCGTCCACGTCGGCGTCGGTCATGATGACGACTTTGTGGTAGCGCGTCTTCTCGAGCTCGAACTCCTCGCGGATCCCCGCGCCGATGGCCGTGATGATCGCCCGGATCTCGATGTTCGACAGGATCTTGTCGATGCGGGCCCGCTCGACGTTCAGGATCTTCCCCTTCAACGGGAGGATCGCCTGGTAGGCGCGGTCACGACCCTGCTTCGCGCTGCCGCCGGCGGAGTCACCCTCGACCAGGTAGATTTCGGTCATCGAGGGATCGTTGATGGAGCAGTCCGCGAGCTTGCCGGGCAGCACACCTCCCTCGAGCGCGCTCTTCTTGCGCGCCAGGTCCCGCGCCTTACGCGCGGCCTCACGGGCGCGAGCCGCCTGAAGCGACTTCTCGATGATCGCCTTCGCGGACTTCGGGTTCTCGTCGAGGAACATCTGCAGATGCTCGTTCACCGCGGCCTCGACGGCGCCGCGGACCTCGCTGTTCCCGAGCTTCGTCTTGGTCTGCCCTTCGAACTGGGGTTCCATGACCCGCACGCTCAGCACGCAGGTGAGTCCCTCGCGGACATCCTCGCCCGAGAGGCTCTCGTCCTTCTTGAAGATCTTGTTGCGACGCGCGTAGTCGTTGATGGTCCGCGTGAGCGCCGCCTTCAAGCCCGTGAGGTGCGCGCCGCCTTCGTGCGTGTTGATGTTGTTGACGAAGGTGTGCGTGTTCTCACTGAAGCCCTGGTCGTACTGGAGCGCCAGCTCGATCTCGGCCTCGGGCTTCGACACCTCGAAGTAGCAGACGGTGTCGTGCACGGCCTGCCGGGCGCCGCGCAGGTAGGTGACGTACTCGGCCAGGCCGCCATCGTACTTGTAGGCCTCCTCCTGCCCCTCGTCCCGCTCGTCCGTCAGGACGATCTTCAGACCCTTGTTGAGGAACGCGAGCTCGCGGAGTCGGTTCGAGAGCACCTCCCAGGAATAGACCAGCTCGGTGAAGATCTCGGGATCGGGCTTGAAGGTGACACGCGTGCCCGTCCCCTCGGCCGAGCCCAAGTCCTCGAGCTCCTTGGTCTTGACGCCGCGCTCGTACCGCTGGTGCCAGCGCCGTCCGTCCCTCCAGATCTCGACCTCCAGATACTCGGAGAGCGCGTTCACCACGCTGACGCCCACGCCGTGTAGCCCGCCGGACACCTTGTAGCTGTCCTTGTCGAACTTTCCGCCGGCGTGAAGCACGGTCATGGCCAGCTCGACGCCCGGCACCTTCTCGGTGGGGTGGATGTCGACGGGGATACCGCGCCCGTCGTCGACTCCCGTGATCGAGTTGTCGGGATGGATGGTGACGGTGACCTCGGAGCAGTACCCCCCCATGGCCTCGTCGATGGAGTTGTCGACCACCTCGTACACGAGGTGGTGCAGGCCACGGGACGAGGTCGAGCCGATGTACATGCCCGGCCGCTTCCGAACCGCCTCCAGGCCCTTGAGCACCTGGATCTGTCCCGCGGTGTACTGCCCGCCCTTCGGAGCTTCTTTTTCGTTCGCCATGTCGACCTCTGACTCGTGTGCGCGGAGCGTGCCGCGCTACTCCGTCCCCGCCAACGCGAAGACGACTCGTTCGAAGGGAGTATCCTCGACGCGCGCGTTCACGCGCTCCAGGAAGTCCCGCTTCATCATGTTCAATTCCATCAACCAGGCACTGCTACGCACCTCGACGAAGAGCGTCGTGTCCTCCACGCCCTTCGCCCGCGTGACCTTCGCGAGCTCCTCGCCCACGATGTCCGGCCACAGCTCCAGCACCTCCATGCGGCGAACCTGGTCCCGGACGCCGTGCTGCTCCAGCACGCCGGCCAGGAGTCCGCCGATCTTGGCCGGCCCGCCGCCCCTCTTCACGTCTCGATCTTCCCGGCGTGGATCCGCCACCGGGGGAGCACGTCCTTGCGCACCCGCACGTCCGATGGCTTGGGGGCCGTGAGGAGCACCTGTCCGACCTCCGCCGAATCCATCAGCGTGAGCACCCGCTCGCTCCTTCCCGCGTCGAGCTCGGCGAAGACGTCGTCCAGCAGCATGAGCGGCTCGGTGCCACGCCGCCGCCGGATCGTCCGCGCCTCGACCAACCGCAACGCCAGAGCCGCGGTGCGGCGCTGACCCCCGGACCCGTACGCTCGGAGGTCTAGACCGTTCCCTTCTCCTTCGAGCTTGAGCCGGACCTCGTCCCGATGCGGGCCGACGACCGTGACCGCGGTCCTCCGCTCCCGCTCGGTGGAGTCCTCGAGTGCCAGGCGGAACGTCTCCTCGATCTCGGCGAGGGTTTCCGCGCCGTCGAGGGTCACGCTGGACCGATACGTCATCTCGGCTCCGCCCTCGTCGGAGATCGTATCGTAGCAGTCGGAGAACGCCTCCACACTCTCGCGGATCCACGTCATGCGGGCCTCGATCACGCGGGCGCCGCTCCGAACCAGGCCGCCGTTCCACGCAGTCACCGCGGCCCTCGGCTGGTTCGTCTTCAGCGACGCATTCCTCCGTGACAGAACCTGACGATACTCCTGGAGCGCTTCCAGGTACCCGGGCTCGTTCAGCGAGAGCACGATATCGAGAAAGCGTCGACGCTCGGAGGGGCCGCCACTCACCAATTCAATGTCGGCCGGTGAGAAGATCACCGCAGCCAGACGGCCGATGGCATCCCCGAGCCGGTCGGGCTCGTCGCCGTCGACGGTGACCTTCTTCCGCTTCCCATCGCGCGCGAAGGCCGCCGTAATCTCGCTGATCGCATCAGTTTCGTCTCCGGACTCGACCGTGCCGCCGACCCGGAACACCGGCTCGTCGAACGAGACGAGCTGATCGTCGCGGGCCCCGCGAAAGGACCTGAAGGTCTCGAGATAGTAGATCGCCTCGAGAAAGCTGGATTTCCCCTGTGCGTTGTCGCCAACCAGGGCCGCTCCCTCCCTAGGGATCACCAACTCCTGCCGTCCCAGGTTCCGGAAGCCGCGCAGGGCGAGGCCCGTCAAGCGCACGCGGGTCGGCTGGGAAGACTTCGAGGCATGGAGAAAGTTAACCGCGAGCACCCGGCGCGGCCACCCCTGTAGTCGGCGCTAAAGCCCTTGCGCCCCAATACTTTCAGGCCTCCCGAAAGGGGCCCTCCGAGTGCGTCGGAAACCGCCCGGCACGAGGCCACTGTTACCGACCCTTGAACTCCGGATTGCGCTTCTCGAGGAAGGCGTTCATGCCCTCCTTCATGTCCTCCGTGGAGGCGAGCAAGCCGAATAGCGACGATTCGTGGTCGAGGGCCTCCGCCGTGGCCGTGTCCAACGCCCTGTAGATGGACTCGAGGGCCATGCGCACGGCGACCGGCCCGTTCTTCGTGACCTTCCGAATGAGCTTGCGAGCCTCGTCCATCAACTCCGCGCGCGATACGACCGTCGACACGATGCCCAGTTCGTGCGCACGCTCCGCGTCGAACATCTCCCCGGTGAGCGTCAGCTCGATGGCCCGGCCGAGCCCGGTGAGTCTCGCGAGCCGGATGGTGCCGCCGTAGCCCGGAATGATGCCGAGTCCGACCTCAGGGAGCCCGAACTTCGCGTTGTCCGAGGCGATCCGCATGTGGCACGCCAGCGCGAGCTCGAAACCGCCGCCGAGGGAGAAGCCACCGACGGCCGCAAGCACCGGCTTCGGAAAGCGCTCGATAGCGCGGAACACGTCCTGTCCGTCCCGACTCACGCGGACCCCGGCCACCGAGTCCATCTTGACCAGCTCACCGATGTCCGCACCCGCGACGAACGCCTTCTCACCGCCGCCGGTGAGGATCACGCCCCGGACCGAGTCGTCGTCCCGAAGACTCTCGAAGGCCTCGCCGATCTCCGCCACGACATCCGCGTTGAGCGCGTTCATCTTTTCCTGGCGGTCGACGACGACGGTGGCGATCTCGGCGTCGCGCTCGACTCTCACGTGGGTCCAATCGGTCATTCCGGTCATCCTTCAGGAGGTGTTTGCGTCGCTGGCAGCCTCGCAAGATAGCGACCCATGTCGACATGGAAAAAGGCAGACCCAGGCCTTACCTTCACGCGCCGGCGTAGCCGCCCGAGAGGGGCCCTGTCGCCGGGCTTCGAGTCCCGCACCACGAGCCTCACGAGGAGCACGCATGAGTCGTTCGCTCAACAAAGTCATGCTGATCGGGAACGTCGGGAATGATCCCGAGATCCGTGCCACGGGCTCCGGGGCCCGGGTCGCCAAGCTCTCGCTCGCGACGAACCGGACGTGGTCCGACCGGGCCGGGCAGCAGCAGGAGCGGACGGAGTGGCACCGGCTGACCTTCTTCGGACGGGTCGTCGACATCGTCGAGCAGTGGGTGAAGAAGGGCGACCGGCTCTACGTCGAGGGGCGAATCGAGTACTCGCAGGTGGAGGGCGAGGGCGGCACGCGCTACTTCACGGACATCGTGGTCAACGACATGGTGATGCTCGGCTCGCCCGGACCCGGCTCGAGCTCCGGGGGCGGTGAAGGAGGCGGCGGTGGGTACGGTGGATCCGGTGGATCCGACGATTCGGGTCCGTCGATGACCGAGCCCGACGACGACCTGCCCTTCTGACGCTCAGCCGTCCGTGGAGGCTTCCATCTCGGATCGCCACAGCCCCATGAGATACGCCTCGTAGCGCTCCGGGTTCGCGACGTAGTCCTCGACCCAGACTTCGAACGGGGGGAGCGCGACGCGGCGCGCCAGCCAGCCGGTAGCTACCTGAACCATCTCCGCATACCCGAGGCCCCTCTCGCCCTCTTCCTCCGACTGGGCGCGGTGTGCGATCAGGTAGATCTCGTCGGGAGTCAGGTATACGAGCAGGTCCGCGATCTGGGCAGAACAGTAGTCCAGATATTTGGCTCGCAGGAGCTCGAGAGGCTCGTTACCGCCTCGCTCACCTGCCTCCACTTCGGCCTCCCGGCGGACGTGAAAAAGCCCCCGGCTCACACCGGGCGCAAAGGAATGGAGCAATGTCCGCTCCCATCGCGCCTAGGTATGCGCCGCGGGGCCGCTCAGCGCAAGGGGTTCAGCTGAGAGGTGCGATGGCGCCCTCCGCCTGGTCTCCGAGAGTCGCGCCGTCACCGTCCCTCAGATGTCGGTAGATGGAACGTCGGGTGAGGCCGTACAACACGATCCGACTCAGGAACTCGGGATCGCTCTCCTGGACCTCTTCGGCCTGCGCGGCGATGTCGCGCGGAAGGCGAACTTCAAGCTGGACGGACCGGGTTTCCCACATCGACACACCTCACCCTGTTTCTATGGCGTAAAAAACCTGCAATTCGAACTTTCTCGAAGTTCGGCATCTTCCCGGCGCGTCGTGGGGCTCGGGGTGCCGGCCAGCTTCAACTTGCGATCAAGGGTAAGCGGGGCCACGGGGAGACGCAACCCCTGAAAACGGGACACCGCAAGAAGCCCGAAGACACATAAGTTGTTGTAGTGAAGCAACTTAGTGTTTTGCCCGAAGTGGGCGAATTCACCTGTTCCTCGGCTGCCCACAGTGCGGGATCGCAGCTCGCCCGCAATGCGGAAGTACAAGCGGCGCACCGGGTTCTCGACCGACGCTCGTCACCGGACAGCGATGTCTCCGTACCCGAATTTTTACAAAAAAAGCTCAGGCGAGACACGACCGAAGGAAGGCCTCGAGCGACGTGACGTCGAAGTCCATGAAGCGATCCCTGAGCGCCTCGGCGGACGGCTCGCGGAACACCGGCGCGGTTCGATGGGAGTCGTGCAACGCGGGTCCAGCGAACGAGAGGTGCGCACGCCACCCGCCGTCCTGCGGATAAGCGCACAGCGTGACCCTCCAGCGCTCGTCGGCGCGGATGAGCTCACGCGCAGCCAGGGTGGCGGGATCGGCCGGTGAGGGCACGTCGACCGCCTCGTCCCAGTCCTCGAAGTGCGCCGCGGGATGGCGCGCCAGGTCGGCCAGCCAGACCTCGAAGGGAGGGAGGGGAAGCACGGTGGCACAGTGCTCTATCAACACGCCCAGAGGATCGGCACCCTCGGCGCTCCGTGCGCCCACGCCTGCGAGGGCGGCGCGGTAGAGAGGACGTACCGCCTCCTTGGGTAGGATGGATACGAGGCGGCGCGCCTGACGGCGCCGGTAGGCGTGATACCAATGCCGCAGCTCCTCCTCGCTCGCGCCGGTGCTGGCGCTGACCTCGAGGGCGGCGGGCGTCACGTCCCCGCTCAGTGCACCGTGGCGGACGCGACAGGCGATCCCGCGCCCTCGCGGCCATCCGTCGCGACCCCTCCCTGAAAGCCCGAGAGCGTCTCGCGAGCTCCGAACGTGTCGACCACGCCGGCCACCGCAGCGAACCGGTCCGGCTCGAAGCGCGATGCCAGTCGCGCCAGTCCCCGTCGCACCGCGGCCAGGGCGCCTCGCACGTCGGCCATGGAGCGCGGCAGCTCGAAGGCTACGCGGTAGCAGAGGCTGGATTCACGCCGGGACGGGCTGACCCGCCGGAGCGGCACGCCTGGAAACGCCTCGAGCAACGCGCTCTCGAACTCGACGTCCGGTGTGTGGAGCGCGGTGCGGAAGACCAGGGCGCAATCGTCGTAATCCAGCACCGCCCTCACGATTCGCCCGTCGCCCAGCACGATCCGGATGGAGGTGCCCTCGTGCAGATCGAAGTCCCGGCAGATGTCCCGATATCCGATGCGCAGCAGCACCGGCCGCGTGAGCGGACCGAAGCCGAGTCGCTCCAGCACGTTGAGCGCGACCTGGAAGCCGTATCGTCGCACCTCGGCTGCGTCGTCGGTGGCTGCTGCCCGCTCGAGGAGTTCCTCGACGTGCTCGTGCGTCGGCTCGTACGCCCAGTCCAGCACGACGAGCTCGCGGCTCAGGTCGAGTACCTTCGGGCGCCCGCTCCCGAGGTCCACGACCTCGGAGGCGGCCGCGTACCGGCCGTCGACCACAAGGGCCATGCCGATGTCTTCGATCCGTCCGCCGGCGAGATCCATCTCGTGGACATCGCGGTATTGGACGATGGCGCGGGTAAGGGGCAACGCACAGACCCCGGGCACATCGCCCATGGCCTCCGTCCGGCCGTAGCTACGCACAGCTGGGTCCAAGATGGCTCCTTCTGGTCGGACACCGAGGTCCGGATCGTGAGGGGGGATGCACGATAACCATTTGTTTCCGAGGATCGCAATGATCCTGTGCCCGCGCCGGCGTGGGGCTGGAGGGCTGTTGAAGAAGTCCGGTGGGCACGCGACTGCCTGCGTCCCGCCCACCCCGGCGTTGCTCCCGGGTACGGATCGCTTTAGCTTTCGAAGCTCATCATCTGGTTTCATCCCGTAGGAAGGTGATTTTCTTGGAAGTCGTCGTTCAGGACAACGAGAGCCTCGACCGCGCACTGCGCCGGTTCAAGCGCAAAGTGCAGCGGTCCGGTCTCTATTCCGAGCTCCGCAAGCGGCGGTACTACGAAAAGCCCAGCGCCCAGCGGAAGCGGAAGCGGGAAGCTGCGATTCGTAGAGAGCGTCGACGTCAGCGTCGCGGACGTCGACCCTAGCGCCGCGGCGTACGCCGCGAACGACTGAAAGGGCCGGCCCCCGTCATGGGAGCCGGCCCTTTTCGCGTTTCTCCGGGTCAGGCGACGCGTCTAGAGAATAGATCGTCCAGGGCCCTCCACCCTTCGAGCGCATCACGGGTCAAATGGGCCCGTGCGAAGGCGACGAGGAGCCAGCGACGGGCGTCGGGCTCCCTCAACCGTCCCGGTGTGGCGCCGGTGAGCACTCTGACCATACGGCACATGTTGGTATCCGACGTGAAGCCCAGGGCGTTCGCCGCGGCGGCGACCGTCACCTCGGGTGCGGAGAGGGCCTCCGCCACCGCAAGGGTTCGAAGCCACCGCTGATAGGTAAACGGGGACTCGAGCTCCCGTCTCCGGAAGCGGGCCTTCAGGGCTCCTCGGCTCAAGCCTGCGAGCGCCGCCACGTCGCTCAGGTCGGTATAGCGCGCGGGGAACTCGAGCGTCCGACGTGCGAAGGATCGGAACGGAAGGGGAAGCGGCCCGCCAGCAAGGCGGCTCAGGTCCGCGAGCGTCCGGTCGACCCAGGTCGGCTCCAGGGCCAGCTCCGCCATCAATCCCCGTAGACGCGTCGCCAGGTATTCCGTGCGGGCCGGCGGGATATCGTGTCGTTTCCGTGTCCTGTCCCACTTCGCGATCAGCTCTGGCGGAACATACAGGACGGGAACACCCGACGTCCGTTCCGGCATGACGCCGCGCCGGTCGTCACACAAGAAGAGTCGGGCATGGCCGTGCTCGAGGGCGCGATCGACCCATTCCCCTTCGGCCACGACGTCCTCGTCCGGCCGGGCGATTCTCTGGACTGCGGCGAGGAGTCCGGGGTCATGCGCGGTGAGCAGGATCATGCGCGGGTCTCCCGCGCGGACGGGTCATGAGCCATACCATGAAGCTGCGCGAAGGGCCCGCGGGGCGCAAACGCCCCCGGGCCCTTCGTACTCACTGCCTGCCCCACCGCGAGCCCACCGAGTGGAGCCGAGCTAAATGGGGAGCGGCACCGGCTTCTCGCCGGACCAATCGTAGAAGCCCTGCCCCGACTTACGGCCGTACCGGCCCATCGCGACGATCCGCTTCAGGAGCGGCGGGGGCGCGTAGCGCTCCTCCCGGTACTCGTCGAACATGATCTCGCTGATCTTGTGGAGCGTGTCGATACCGACGAAGTCGCACAGCGTGAACGGACCCATCGGGTAGCCGCAGCCGAGCACCATCCCGGTGTCGATGTCTTCGATGCTCGCCACGCCACGCTCGAGCTGGCGGATCGCGTCGAGCATGTAGGGGACCAGCAGGAGGTTCACGACGAAGCCCGAGTTGTCCTTCGCCGCGATCGGCACCTTGCCGAGCTTCTTGGAGAAGGCGAACGCGCGGTCGAACGTCTTGTCACTGGTCGCGATCGTGCGCACGACCTCGACGAGCTTCATGACCGGCACCGGGTTGAAGAAGTGCAGCCCGACGAAGCGATCCGGGCGGTCGGTGTTCGCGGCCATGTCCGTGATCGTGAGCGAGCTCGTGTTCGACGCGAAGATCGTGTCCTCGCCGCAGATGCCGTCGAGCTCAGCGAACAAGGCGTTCTTCACCTCGAGATCTTCGACGATCGCCTCGACGACGATATCGCACGGCGCGAGATCGGCGACCTCGGTCGTGAACGTGAGCCGGCCCAGCGCCGCGTCCCGGTCCTCCGCGGAGATCTTCTCTTTCGACACGGCACGTTCGAGTGACTTCTCGATGCGGCCGCGCCCTTTGTCCGCGGACGCCTTGTCGATCTCACGCACGATGACGTCGAAGCCGTGGGTCGCGGCGACCTCGGCGATGCCGCTCCCCATGAGACCTGCTCCGACCACGCCCACCTTCTGGATGCTCAAGATTCTTTTCTCCATGTATTCCGCAGGATACTCATATCGTACTCATTTCATACTCACGTCAGCGTCAGAACGCCTCGACGATCACCGCTCCGCCCTGGCCCCCGCCGATGCAAGCAGAGCCGAGCCCGAAACGGAGGCCGCGGCGCCGTAGCTCGTGCACCAGATGGATCGTGATACGGGATCCCGACGCTGCAAGCGGGTGCGTGATTGCGATCGCGCCGCCATTCACGTTGGTCTTCTCGGGGTCCAGGCCGAGCTCCTTCTCCACGGACTTGTACTGCGGTGCGAAGGCCTCATTGACCTCGACCAGGTCCATGTCCTCGAGCTTCATGCCGGCCTTCTCGAGAGCGAGTCGGGCGGCGGGAGCCGGCCCGATGCCCATCACCCTGGGCTCCACGCCCACGAAGCCCCAAGACACGATGCGGCCGAGCGGCTTCAGGCCGTTCGCTTCAGCGTAGTCGGCGCCGGCGAGCACGGCGCTCGCAGAGCCGTCGCCGATGCCACTGGCGTTCCCGGCGGTCACGAGCCCGTCCTTCCGGAAGTAGGGGCGGAGCTTGGCGAGGGCCTCCCTGGTCGCGTCGGGACGCATGTGCTCGTCGGAAGCGTACTGCGTCTCGCCTTTGCGGGTCTTCAACGTCACGGGAACGATCTCCGCGTCGAAGTATCCCGCGTCCCAGGCCGCTTTGGCGCGCTGCTGCGAGAGGTACGCCACCTCGTCGGCTTCCTCGCGCGTGACGTCGTACCGATCCGCGAGCTCTTCGGCGGTCTGCGCCATGGTCAGGTCGCAGTGCGAGTCCGAGAGCGACTGCCAGAGCATGTCCTCGAACTGCTGGCCGGCCGGACCGAGCCGGAGCGCCTGGCCCCAGCGGGCGCCACGCACCACGTGCGGCGCCTGGCTCATCGACTCCGTTCCTCCGGTCAGGCAGACATTCGCCTCGCCGAGGACGATCTCCTTCGCCCCCTGGACGATCGCCTCGAAGCCGGAGCCGCACAGCCGGTTGACGGTCAGCGCAGGCTTCTCCTCGGGCACGCCGGACTTGAGCGCCACGTGACGCGCCAGATAGATCGCGTCCGCGGAGGTCTGGAGAGCGTTGCCGAAGAAGGTGTGATCGATCTGGTCGGCCGTGATGCCGGCCGCTTCGATGGCGGCGGAGCCGCTGAAGGCGCCCAGGTCGGTCGCAGTGAAGTCCTTCAGGCTGCCGCCGAACGTGCCGAAGCCCGTCCGCTTTCCCGAGAGAATGACGACGTCGCGTGAATGTCCTTGGGTTGCCATGAAGCCTCTGATCGAAATGATGGTCGTTCGTTCTATTGTCTGGTCGGACCCGAAGCTACCCCCGGCGTCCGTCTCGGTTCACCGGGGGCGCCGGCCGACCGCGCCTCTCGACTCGCTCAGGCGCCGACGCGCTCGACGATCCAGTCGCCCACCTGGCTCGTCGCGAGGCTCCCGCCCAGATCGGGCGTGGTGGCGCCCTCCCGGATCGACGCGACCACCGCGTCGTGCACCCGGTCCGCCCCGGCGGCGTCTCCGAAGTGCCGGAGCATCAGCCCGACGCAGCGGATGGCGCCGAGGGGGTTCGCCACGCCCTGGCCCGCGATGTCCGGAGCGGAACCGTGCACCGGCTCGAACAGGGCGTGCTTGCCCGGGTGGAGGTTCGCGGAGGGCGCGAGGCCCAGACCTCCGGTGATCTCGGCCGCGAGATCGCTCACGATGTCGCCGAACAGGTTCGGCGCCACGATGACCTGGTACCGCTCGGGCCGCCGGACGAGGTCCATCGCCATGGCATCCACGTACATGGCATCGGTCTCGATGCCCGGAAAGTCTTCGGCGACCTCCCGGAAGACCCGGCGCCAGAGCCCGCCGACGTGCCGCATGGCGTTCGCCTTGTCGACCAGCGTGACGCGCTCGCGCCCGTGCTCCCGCGCGTATTCGAAGCCCGCCCGGATGAGGCGTTCCACGCCCTTGCGGGTCGCGATGTTCTCCTCGATGGCGAGCTCGTCGGGAGTGCCCGACTTGAAGCTCCCCCCCATGCCCGTGTACTCGCCCTCCGTGTTCTCGCGGAAGATCTCCAGGTTGAGCCCCGAGTCGACCGACTCGAGGGGGCACAGATGGGGCGCGAGGAGCGTGCACGGCCGGAAGTTCACGTAAAGATCCAGCCGGAAGCGCATCCCGAGAAGGATGTCCTTGGCGTGCTCGTTGCCCGGCACCCGCGGGTCGCCGAGGGCGCCCAGGAGCACCGCATCGTGGTCGTCGGCGAGCGACCGGAACTCGTCGTCGGTGATGGTCACGCCGTCGCGCAGATAGCGGTCGGCGCCGAGGTCCCAGTCCACGAGCTCGTAGCTCTGGCCGGACGCGGGCGCACACGCTTCGAGGACGCGCCGGGCTTCGGCGAGCACTTCGGTTCCGATCCCGTCACCGGGAATGAGGGCGATCCTGGGCATGTCGGTCGGGGTCGGGGGAGACCGGCGGCATCGGGCCACCGGAATCGGCAAAGCCCCGGAGATTAAACGAAGACGGCGCCGATTTCCACCGGGCGCGAGTGGCGCCCGCGCCTCACCTCGCCGGGAGCGGCTCGACGACGATCACGCCCCTCCTGGCCGGGCCACCGCCCTCGACCCGGAAGGGGTAGCGTCCCGGGGGGGCCTCGACGAACGAGAGCACGAACCGGCTTCCACGTGACACCATGGGCGGAGCCGCCAGCTGATCGAGTCCCTCCATGAAGGCGAGCGCGGGGCTGGCGAGGCTGTCGACTTCGAAGATCAACTCGTGGACCCACGAGTCGGCGGTCACGAACTGTAGATAGTCGCCCTGGAGCACGACGGCTTCGGCCGGGTCCACCGATCCCTCGATCCCTCCGTGAAGCAGGACCTCGTGCACCCGGTCGCTCGGCTCAAGACCGAGCTCGCGTTGGAGGCGCGCGTCCGGTGGAAGATCGGATTCGTCCGAGCCGCAGCCCGAGAGAGCGAGGCCGACGAGGGTGGCCGCCACCACCCCCGACCGCTTCAGGAGGGCCGCTCTGTTCCGCACGAGATGCAGAAGCGCCACTCCGGCTCCAGCTCCTCGCCGCAGCCGGCACAAGGCACGGCATGGACGTCGGTACCGCAGTAGGGACAGAAGTTGAGGTTTTCCCGGGCCGGGAGTGGCGCTCGGCACCACCGGCAGGTCTCTCCGCCGCTCTCCGTGGCCGTCGCGACCGCAGCGCCGGACGCTTCGTCCGCCGGCGCGCTGGACGCATCCCCGCTACCGTGAGCGGCGGCGCCTTTCGGCTCCCCCTGCCCGCCGGAGACCCCTTCCGCCGCCTCGCCGCCCGAACGCCCCCCCGCCCCCGCACCGTTGACCAACTCGGGATTGAGCCGCACGTCGACCGCCGCGTACTCCCGGTACACACCGGTATTCGGATTCTTCGACTGCAGCTCGGACCGGAGCTCCTTCAGCGCGTGTTCGGACTCGAGCACGAGGTAACCCCCCTCACCGGCCAGGAGCCGGATGAGGGCATCCTCGTAGTCGCCGTTCATCTCGACGCCTATGCGGTCGCGATGCGTCGGATAGGGTACGAGATCCTGATAGATCTCGGCGACGGTGAACGGCCCCGTCAGATAGTCCGGGCGCTTGGTCCGGATCTCCTCGACCAGCACCTTGTGAAAGGACTGCAGCACGTCGTCCGCAACCGTCATCCGTCGTCTCGCTCCGTTTCCAGTCTGATGAGACCCGCGGCGATGGCACTACAGACGAAGGTTTCGGGATCCGTGAAAGGGATCTCGAGTCCGCTCTGCTCGTGCCAACGCTCCGCGAGCCTACGCATGTACCGCCCGAGGCTCTCGTGCGAGAACCCCGCGAGGTCCCTCATTTGACGCACGATCTCGATCCATGTTCCCTGCAGGCGACGTCCGTCCCCGAGTCGCACCACGAATACCTCACGAGGACCGGAGCCTCGCTCGAACAGCTCCAACTGTCCGGGATCGTAGGGCTGCGGCGCGTTGCCTTCCACCCTGGACTCGATCTCGGCCAGCAATCGGTCGACCGGGTCCTCGAAGTCCTCGAGCTCCCGGAGCCGTTGCTCCCACGGCACCAGATGGGCGTCGCCTGCGTCCAGGTGCCAGAGACTCCTCTTCAGCTCGATGAGTCGCCAGACCGCGAGTGGGTCCCAGTGCTCCGGAGGCGGAACCCGCTCCAGCTCCCTGAGCGCCGCCTCCCAGTCGCCGCGGTCGTACAGGAGGTGACCGAGATAGATGCGCGCCTCGTGGAGATCGGGGTCGAGCCGGAGCGACCGGCGAATCTGCCGACCCGCACCAACGTCGTCGCCGAGACGATGGAGCGCATACCCGAGCGAGGCCGCGGCTTCGGCATTGTCGGGTCGCGCCGACGCCGCCTGCGCGAAGACGTCACGGCATTCCGCGTACATCGCCGCGCGGTACAACGCCCGGCCGATGGTAAGCATCAGCTCGATATCGTCGTCGTACCCGGCTTCCGCCACCCGATTGAACAACTCCAAAGCCTCGGCATGATCGCCGAAGCGGAGCAGCGCCTCTCCGAGCCCGACGAGGGCGTCCTCGTGGCCGGGGTCCAGAACCACGGCCCGGTCGAACGCGTGGCGCGCCCAGGCGTACTCCTCACGGGCGAGCCGAGCATAACCGAGTCCCACGTAGAGCTCCACCGCATTGGGGTAGAGCGTCAGGCCCTCCTTGAGCATCTCGAGAGCCCCGTCGTAATCACCGTCGTTGTAGAGCTTGTGTGCCTGTTCGTCGTATTCCTCCGAGCTGAGGAACCGGTCGGGCATGTAGCAGCGCTCCTTGTCGGACGACGGACGCCGACGCGATGGGCATGCACCGGGCGGAGGTGCAGGTGCGCCGGAAATTAATGTGGGCCGCCGGGCGGAACCACCCTGCTCGGGTCAGACCTTCCCGTAGCTTCAGACCTTCCCGTAGCTAACGACGCACGCGGAGCAGACGAGCTCCTTGCCGGCCCGGGTCAGCATCTGGCCGGGCCCGTGCCTCGGACAGTCGGGGTCCCGGCCTTCCTCGATCTGCTCCTTGACCTTCTTCTTTTCCGTCCGGGTGGCCTTCGGGATCGGCAGCTCGTACCGGAGCGACGAAGCGCTGCACTCGAGGAGGGCCACGGCGCTTCCGTCGTCCAGTGCGCGGACGCGGAGCAGGATCAGGAAGCCATCGGCCGGCGACTCCATGCGCTGTCCCGCGTAGTACTGCTTCAGCAGCGACTTCCGGTTGTCGAGTTGCAGGACCTGACCCAAGACACCCCCCCCTTTTCCGACGAAAAAATTGGCCGGGAGTATATCGGTACCGCGCGTCCGGCGCCACCCGGGCTTCGGCGGGTAACGAAAAACGGAGCAGGGGGTCGCCGTTGGGCGGCCCCTGCTCCGTTCAGACTTCGGGAGACGACGTGACCGTTGGGTCAGGCGACGCCCGCGTCCTCCAGCTTCTTGGCCGAGCTGTTCGCGCCGTGCGCGATGGCCGGCCGGCAGAACCGGATCCCGATCTCGTGCAGCCCCCGGAGCTCCAGATCACTCAGATCCGGGTACCGCTCCCCGAGATACTCGATGGTCTCGTCCATCCAATGGCGCTGATCTTCCTCAGCTGCCTGCAACACGTCACACCGATTGATGTGGCTGAACAGCTCGTCTCGCGCGCGATCCAGAAGTTTCTCTTTGGACAAAATCTTCCTCCGTCATGTTCCTCGCCAGGGCCCACCCCTGGTTTTAGCATGGGCCTCAGCCGTATAACGTAATCATGATTCAACCTTTGACCAAACCGTGACCATGGACCGTGACCCAAGGCTGGACCCCGTGACGCTGGAGGTGTACCGCCACCTCTTCACCGCCCTCGCCGAGGAGATGGGCGCCGCGCTGCGACGCACCTCCTTCTCCCCGAACATCAAAGAACGGCGCGACTACTCGTGCGCGCTGTTCGACCCGGACGCGCGCGCGGTGGCGTTGGGCGACCACATGCCGGTCCACCTGGGGGCGATGCCGATGAGCGTGCATGCGGCGCTCGAGCGCCTGGGGCCGCTGGCGCCCGGCGACGTGGCCTGCCTCAACGACCCGTTCCACGGCGGCACGCACCTCCCCGACATCACCCTCGTGGCGCCAGTCTACGAGGAGGAGCGGCTTCTGGGTTACGTCGCGTCCCGGGCTCACCACAGTGACGTGGGCGGCTCGACCCCCGGGTCGATGCCCCTGGCGTGTGAGATCTTCGAGGAGGGACTCCGCATTCCACCGGTCAAGCTCTACGCGGCTGGAGCGCGCAACGAGGCGTTGTGGCAGACCATCCTGGCCAACGTCCGGACTCCGGACGAGCGCTCGGGCGACCTCGACGCGCAGCTCGCGGCGCTCAACACCGGGGCGCGTCGTTTGCGGGAGATCGCCGGACGGCGGGGCGCGGATGTCACGCTCCGGGCCATGGACGGGCTCATCCGGTACGCCGATCGCCTGGTCGACGCCGGCACGCGACGCATCCCGGAGGGCCGCTACGAGGCCGAAGACCACCTCGAGGACGACGGATTCGGGTCGGGACCGGTGCCGATCCGGGTCGCGATCACGGTACGGGGCGGCTCCATGGACGTCGACTTCACAGGAAGCTCGCCGCAGGTGCCAGGAGGCGTGAACGCGGTCTCTGCCATCACGGCGTCGGCCGTGCGGTATACCGTCCGCTGCGTGATCGAAGCGTTGCTGGGGGAGGCCATGCCCGCGGGCGGCGGGTCGATGGCCGCGGTCGCGCTGACCCTGCCGGAGGGATCCGTGGTGAACGCGAAGCTCCCCGCCTCGGTCGCAGCCGGGAACGTCGAGACCAGCCAGCGCATCACCGACGTGCTGATGCTCGCCTTCGCCGATGCCCTGCCGGATCTCATGCCGGCGCTGTCACAGGGCACGATGAACAACACGACCATCGGTGGAACGGACCCCCGCACCGGACAGCCTTTCGCCTACTACGAGACGGTGGGCGGGGGCATGGGCGCCGGACCCGGAGGAGACGGCCTGAGCGGTGTGCACACGCACATGTCGAACTCGCTCAACACGCCCGTCGAGGCGCTGGAGCACGCCTATCCGTTCCGCGTGACCCGGTACAGTCTCCGGCGTGGCACCGGCGGCCGTGGAACCCACCGCGGCGGCGACGGCCTCCGGCGGGACATCATGCTCTTCACGCCAGCCCGCGTCGCGCTCCTCTGCGAGCGTCGGGGCGAGGGCCCCGCAGGGGCGCGAGGGGGGGCGCCGGGGGCGCCCGGGAAGAACGTGCTGATCCGGAACGGAGAGGAGAAGTCGTTGCCGGGAAAGGCTACATTCTTCGTCGAAGCGGGCGACATCGTCAGCATCCGCTCCCCGGGAGGAGGAGGATGGGGACGGTCGCCCGAGTGACCCCGACCCCAGCAGCGACAAGCCGAGCGACATGCACCTCCGATTCTCCGCGATCTGCGACGAAGCCCATGCCACGCCCGAGGGAAAGCTCGAGCTCCACGGCGCCTACCACGATCTTTCGGCGCCGGGCTTTCCGGCGAAGCAGGACCGGCTGGTCCTGGTGCTGGTGCTCGAATGGGACCGCCAGGACCACGGGAGGTTCCGCTTCCGCGCCGATCTCGAGGGCGAGGACGGCAACACGTCGCTCACCGTGGAGGGGGAAACCGAGGTGCGGACGCCGCCCGAGGGAAACCCGCCTTCCCGGAGCCAACTCATCATGCCCATGGAGGACGTGATCTTCCCACATGCGGGACAGTACGTCTTCCGGGTCCGCGTGAAGGGGCAGACCCTGGAAGGGCCCGGCCTCTTCCTCATGGAGGTCCCCGAGGAGTCCGCGACGCC
>JBBDSM010000015.1:0-12401 GCA_040904945.1 Gemmatimonadota bacterium | reverse complement strand
TCGGCGAGATCCGGGACCGGGAGACAGCCGAGATCGCGATGACCGCGGCGGTGACAGGGCATCTCGTGCTGTCCACGATCCATACGACGGACGCTGCGGCGGCGGTCACGCGCCTCCTCGACATGGGCGTTCCCCCGTTCCTGGTGGCGGGCGGGCTCGCCGGTGTGGTGGCCCAGCGGCTGGTCCGGCGTGCCTGCCCGCGCTGCCGGGCTCGCGGATGCGAGGAGTGCGGCAACGGCTATACCGGGCGGACCGGCGTCTATCAGGTGCTCGCGATCTCCGACGCGCTGCGCGACGAGATCTCTCGCGGAGGCTCGTCGGCGAAGATCCGGCGCCTGGCGCGGGAGGCGGGCATGGTCGGGATGGACACCGACGCCCGCCGCGCGGTGGCTTCGGGCCTGACCACGCCCCACGAGATCACGCGCCTGATTCATGCCGCCGCGGGCGCAACGCTGCCGTGTCCTTCGTGCGACGGAGCCGTGCCGGTCGGGGCGCTGGCGTGTCCCCGCTGTGGCGCCCGGACGGCTCGCATCTGTGCGTGCGGGGAGCGCCTGGAGGCGGGGTGGCGGTACTGCCCGTGGTGCATCCGACCAGCGACTCCGGTAGGCTGACCGCCCAGGCCACGCAGGGCGGACGAGCGACCCGTCAGGCCGGGAAGGTGGCCTCACGCACGGTGAGGGCGCGCACCCGTTCCTCGTCGACCTCGACGCCGATCCCGGGCCCCGACGGGACCTTCATGTGCCCGTCGGGATCCACCTCGAACTCGGGCGACACGATGTCCCGGTCCCAGTAGCGGCGGCTGGCGGAGATGTCGCCGGGAAGCGTGAAGCCCGGAAGCGAGGCCAGCGCGAGGTTGTGCGCGCGTCCCACGCCGCTCTCCAGCATGCCACCACACCATACGGGGAGCCCCTGGCCCACCATCGTCTTCTGGATGCGGCGACTCACCGCGAGTCCCCCCACCCGACCCGGCTTGATGTTCACGATCCGGCAGCTCCCCAGCTCCAGAGCGAGCTCGAGGTCGCCCTCCGACTTGATCGACTCATCCAGACAGACAGGCGTCCGGATCCGGGCCTGGAGGCGAGCGTGGTGGAGGAAGTCGTCGTAAGCGAGCGGCTGCTCGATCATCATGAGGTCGAGGTCGTCGAGGGCCGTCAGGCGGTCCATGTCCTCGAGCGCGTAGGCGGAGTTCGCGTCGGCCATGATCAGGAGATGGGGAAAGCGCTCACGGACCGCGGCGAGCATGTCCAGATCGCGGCCAGGCTTGATCTTGAGCTTCACGCGTGCGTACCCCTCGTCGATGTAGCCTTCGACCTGGCGAAGGAGCGCCGCGTCCGTGCCCTGAATGCCGACGCTCACCCCGACCGGCACGCGCTCGCGGACGCCGCCGAGGTGTGCGGACAGTGACTCACCGGCGAGGCGAGCGCTCAGGTCCCATCCGGCCATTTCGACGGCGGCACGCGCCATGCGGTGACCGCGAACCCAGCTCACGGGCGCGAGCAGATCCTCGGGTCCGGACGCCTCGCGCCCCACGACGTGCGGCAACAGGAAGTCGGTGAGAACGTGCCAGGCGGTGTCCGTGGTCTCGTAGGCGTAGGCCGGCGACTCACCGGCCACGCATTCCCCCCATCCCACGAGTCCCTCGCCGTGCAGCGTGAGCAGGAGGATGCGCCGCTCCTCCGTGACACCGCTGCTGATCTCGAACGGATGCCGGAGCTTCATGCGGATCTCCCGCAGGATCGCGCGATCGATCTTCATGGGCGACCTCCCCCGACCGGTCCCGCTCCACCCGGCGCGACCGCGGTCGCCGCCGACCTAGGCGCATACTCGAGCAGATAGCTCGCCACGTCCGCCAAGCCTGTCGCCGCTTCGTCTCCGCGGATCAGCTCCCTCACCTCGTACCCCCGTTCCAGATAGTGGACCAACGCCTCACGGGTCGCCTCGCGCCATGCCACGGCCACCGTCGGGTCTCGGGACATCACGGCCCCGGTGTCCGACGGAATCGCGACGTGGACCCGGGAATCCGTGAGGCCGAGGCGCACAGGTCCCGGTCGAGGGGGACCCGTGCCGTCGGGTGTCGAGGCACCCAGTGCCATCCCGGCACGCCGACCTTCCGCATTCCTCCCTTCACCCACCGGCTCGAACCCATGCCCTCCCGGACCCGACGGCGCCGGTGCTACGGACGTCCCGGCGGACTCGCGCCGCCCCGCACGATCCGTCACCCGGGCAGAGTCCAGCTGCCACAGCGCGACGAACCGATCGGTCCCGATCCCGCGATGCAGCTGGGACTCCGTCTCGCCGTACATATTCTCACGATACTCGCGTACCACGGCACCCAGCTTGTTCAGATTCAAATGCGCGTTTCGCGCGCGGAGCGGATCGAACGTCCAGAACATACGCGTGATGCCCCGCCCCAGAACGGCATCTCGTTGAAACCACTTGAGACGTGTGGCGAGACCCTGGCCTGCCGCGCCGGCGCGCACGGCGAGCATGTCGGACCAATGCACCACCTGACCTTGGTCATCGAGGCCGGTCAGCCCGAAGACGAAAGCCTGGAGGCGTCCGGCCCGATCGAAGGCGCCTGCCGAGACTCCTCCGAGCGCCTGCGCAACCTTCAGGATCGCAGTCGGCACGCGCTCGGAGAACCCCGAACCCCACACCTCTTCCTGAAGCTCCACGCATGCATGGTAGTCATCCAGAGAGCGCAGTGTGCGCAGCGCATAGGCACTTCTCGTCATCGCGCCCCAGGACCCGCCCCGCAAGCGTCCGACATCCAGCGCTGAAGCTCCGGCATCGATGCCTCGTCCGTGAGATCGAGGGCGTGCAACCCGGTCAGCTTCCGGACGAGCTGAATGCCGGCGGCCGTGTTCGCCGCCGGACCAGCCACGAGATCGAAGTCGCGATCCCACGCGACGCGGATACCCTCGACGGCGTACGGATCGGATGCGCACAGAACCGTATAGACCACCCGCTCCCCGAGCAGCTCCACGAGCGTGGCCCCATTGTACGGCTCCAGCGGCGAAGCTCCGGCCTCGACCACCGCGACCGTGGCATCGTCGGGACCGACGTTCGAGAGGAGGGCGTCCACCGCGACACGATACTCCGCGGGCGGACAGACCGTCGTCGGGAGTCCAGCGTCCATGAAGTCGCACACCGCGTCCGCCCCGGCGTCCTCGAAGGCCAGCACGTCGCGGCGGCGCCCCGCTCCGGTCAGCTTCGCCCCCACGACGGTGTGCCCGAGCTCCTTCAGGGCACGCACCGCCAGCCGGCCCGCGTGAGTCTTTCCCGCAGACATGGACGTGCCCACGATGAGCACGACGGGCATATCGAACGGCGTTCCGGAATGGGGCCGAGCCCAGTCGCGCATGTTGCTCCGCTTGCCGGCCTCAGTGACCAGGTGCCCCTCATACTCGACTTCCAGCAGCGCGGGCGAGAACAGAGAGCGCGAGGTGAGGGCGCCGAAGCACCCGGCGTCGGTGAGCAGGTGCATGACGCCGTCCTCGCCCACCGCCTCGAAAGATCCGGTGGCCTCCAGGGTCGCGAATCGCCTGGACAGCGCGCCCACGAGCAGATCGCCGGTCATCGGGGTGACACCCCGACCGCTCGGCAGCTCGAAGCCCCCCGCGAACCCGTGCGGCACGTGGCGCACCCGTGCGAGGACGTAATCGGCGAACGCCCAGTCCTCCGTCGGTATCCGCTCGACCTGAAAGGGGGGCGAGCCGAGATCGGCGATCCGCGTCACCGAGCCGAGACGCGCCGGCACCCCCGAGGGTCGTCCTACGGTCATCGGCTTCATGCCTTCCGCCAGTCAGCTGAGGTCGAATTCATGTCGTGCTCCCGGATGCAGGTGACAAGAGGAGCCGGGCCAGAAGCGCGCACCGGTCCAACGTCGGGTCGATCTCGATGTGCTCGTGCTCGGCATGCGCGCCGTCTCCGACACATCCGAGCCCATCGAGCGTGGCTGTGAATAGGCTGGTCGTGTTGCCGTCGGATCCCCCTCCGGCCATCCCTTCTTCGAGATTGAAACCTAGCTCCCGCCCCGCCTCGACAGCGACATCCCAGAGGGCACGATTCCGGGGGGTGCGCTCGAGGGGAGGGATCGCGATACCGCCGGTGACCTCGACCGTGACCCCGGGCGTGATGGGCCGAATCGCGGCGACGTCAGCCTCGAGGGCCCGCGCGTCGTCCATGGTGCGGACGCGGGCATCCACACTGGCTCGAGCCACGGCCGCCACGACGTTCGGCCGAATCCCGCCATCGATGACACCGACGTTCACTGTCGTCCCCCGCTCCGCGTCGTTCAGGGCATGCAGACGCTGGATGACGTGCGACAACTCCACGATGGCGCTCGCCCCTGCCTCCGGAGCGAGTCCGGCGTGAGACGCTTTCCCCTTCACGGCGACTTCGAAGCGCCCGATGCCCTTGCGGGCCGTCTTGATCCTGGCGTCCGGACCGAGAGCTGGCTCGAGCACGAAGGCGCGGCACACACGGCGGCCGAGCATCCGCACGTACCTTTTCGAATCGGGGCTGCCCACCTCCTCGTCCGAGTTCATGAACACGACGGGCACGACGGCCGGCTCGATTCCGAGCTCCCTCAGCGCCCGGAGTGCGAACACGATCATGGTCAGCCCGCCCTTCATGTCGAGCGTGCCCGGTCCACGCAGCCTGTCGCCTTCGACACGGACCGGCATCTCGGCGAGGGTGCCCACGGGCCATACCGTGTCCGTGTGACCGACGAGAAGCTGCGAGCGCGCGCCGCGAGCCCGATTTTTCGGACGCGCATACAGGTGGCCGCCCGTGCCGTGCCCGGGGATGATCCGAACATCGTAATCGAGCGCCCGGAAAGCCCGCGCGAGCTCGTCCTGAACCGGGGCCTGCGTCTCGGGTCGGTCCGTCGGCGACTCGATCTCCGCGAGCGCCGAGAGGAACTCGAGGAACTCGCTCCTCATTCCACGCACGATCTCGAGCGTCGCCTGGGCCTGAGCCACCTCCGCTCCCTCGTGCGCAGGATGCTCCTTCACCGTCACCGCGACCACCCGGCGTGGAACGGGAACGCGAAGGTTTCGGACACCTCCGCATAACGTCCCGGCGCCAGATACGTGAGCAACGGAGCTCGAAGGAGCATGTCCCGATCGTCGACGTCGGCCCGACGAAGGGCAGACTCGGAGACGTGGGCGGCGACGACCCGGCCCGTGATCAGGCTGTTCTCGTCGAATCCGTCGACGATCCGGTGTGTCTCACACTCGAGATGGAGATAAGCCTCCTCCAGAAGCACGCCGTCGACCACTCGGGCCGGAAGGGTCGCGAGCTGACTCAGGCTCGGCTTCGTATCCCCTTCGCATCGAGGAGCCGCTGCCAGGCTCGCCGTCACCACTTGCGAGGGCCGGGGATAGCTGACCGTGAACGCTCCCTCACGTTGCGCGTTGCGGTAGGTCCCGTGTGCTGGCGTGCATACGAATCCGAAGTAGTTCGACCAACCCATGGGCGCCGCCATGTGTTTCGGCGCGAGATCGTGGCGCCCATCCTCCTCCAGGGTGCCCACCACGATGAGCGGAGCGACATGGAAGAAGCGGTTCCAGATCGGGTGCTCCACGTCGAGAGAGACGAGATCCGATTCAGTCATATGCATGCCTCATGATGTGTAGTACCCAGCTCTACGATAACTCTCGTCCAGAAGCTCGACGGGATGCACGGCCCCGGTCGTCGATCCCTCGAGGCGCAGACCGGCGCCGATCTGCATCATGCACCCCGGGTTCGGCGTCGCCACCGCGTCGGCCTCCGTCCGGCGGACGGCCCGAACCTTGTCACCACCGATCCGCCCGCCCAGGTCGGGATGCGTGATGCCGTAGATACCCGCACCGCCGCAGCACTCGTCCGCTTGCTCGACGACGCGGACGTCGACTCCCGGCACCGCCGCGAGCACGTCGAGCGGCGCGGCACGAATCCCCTGGGCGTGGAGCAGATGACACGGGTGGTCGTAGGCGACGCGGCAAGGTACCGCCGCGCCTTCGCGGGGGCCCACCTCGGCCAGAATCTCGTTGACGTCCCGAACGCCGGCCGAGAACCGCGCGGCCCGGTCGGCATGGGTCGGATCGTTCTCGAGCAGGACGCCGTACTGTTTCATGCTCGCCCCGCACCCCGCGGCGTTCACGACCACGATGTCGACCCCCGCCGCCTCGAACGCGTCGATGTTGCGGCGGGCGAGCTCTCGGGCTCCCGCGAGCGCCCCGGCGTGCGCATGGAGCGCGCCGCAGCAGTCCTGCCCGGCCACCGGCACGACGTCGAAGCCGTTGGCTCGCAGCACCCGCTCCGTCGCCTGGTTCACCCGGTCGTAGAGCCCCTGCTGCACGCACCCGGTCAGCATCCCGACCCGTCCGCGGGGCTCGGGCCTTCCGCCAGCGCCTTCACCTGCAGCCCGTCCGCCCGGACGGTCCGACGGCTGGCGTGCCAGCGCCTTCCAGGGCGCGCTCGACGCGAGCATGGCGAGGCCCAGCTTCGTGCTCCCGAGCAGCCGTCCCCTCGGAAGGAGACGAGCCCCGAGGGCCGCGAGGCCCGCGCCGCGCATCAGCCGTCCGCCGAGGAAGAACACGCCCCGCGCGCCCCGAGAAGCCATCAGACGCAGCAGCATACGGGTGAGCAGGCCCGCCGGCCGAGCCGCGACCGCGGTCTCGCGAGCGTGCTCGAGCAGGATCCCGTACTCCACCCCCGAGGGACACGCGGGCTCGCAGGCTCGGCACCCGAGGCACCGGTCGATGTGCGTGCGGAACGCGTCGCTCCCGGGGTCGAGCCGGCCCTCCACCACCGCCTGCATGAGATGCAGGCGACCGCGCGGCGAGTCGGCCTCGTCGCCCAGCCGTGTATAGGTCGGGCAGGCGGGCAGACAGAAGCCGCAATGGACACAGGGCAGTAGGCGCTCCTGCTGCTCGGCGAGAGCGGTCGCGAGCGCCCCTCCGATGGGGCTCGGAGCGGACGTACGGGCGCTCACCGGATCGCTCCCGGACGTGCAGCATCGCCCGCGATCGCAGGCTGGTCGGCGGACGGCCAGAATATGCCGGTCGGGTCGAAGACAGCCCGCACCCGCGCGGCCAGCTTCGCCTCTCCGGCCGACGGCGTGGAGACCGCATCCCCGAGATCCGGTGCACCGCCCCCCGGAGCACGCTCCACGCCGAGCGAGCCACCGAGCGCCTCGACCGCACGTCGGAGCGTCGCGAGCGCTGGAACCCGACCAGCGTCCAGGCCGAACCGAACGCGGCCGGAGTAGGCGTCACAGGAGAACGGAACGCGCCCTAGCGCTGAGTCCAGGGCCGAGAGGAGATTGCCGAGCCGGTCCGCCGGCGCCGACGCAACGCCGATACCGAGCTCCTGCCCGGCCCCGGCCACCGTCCCGCCCGCCGCTCCAGCGTCGCCTCCGCTCCGCACCGGATGGTCGCGCGCCGCGCGGGCCACCACTGCCACCTCCTCGTCCACCACTTCGACGGGACGCCCGATGGCACGCTCGAACGTCCGCTGGTCCGCGTCGACGGTCCGGCGGGCGCCGTGGAGCCGGACGAGCAGCGCCGCCCCTCCGCCCGACCCGTCGGCCCCCGAGACGAGCACGCATGAAGCCGGAATGACCGGCGCCCGTGCGACCGCCCGGGCCGCGCCCACGAGCGCACTCGGCGTGTCGGCCCGGCTGATCAGCAGGCGATCCACCTTCGGCTCGGGAAAGAGTCGGACGCAGATCTCGGTGACCACGCACAGCCCCCCGAGGCTCCCGACCACCGGCCGCAGGAGGTCGAAGCCCGCGACGTTCTTCACGACCCGGCCGCCCAGCCGGAGCCGCCGGCCATCCCCGAGCACGACGGTCGCGCCCAGCACGTGGTTCCGCAGTGCGCCGTACCCCGTGGCGAGAGGCCCCGAGAGCCCGGACGCGACCAGGCCGCCCAACGTGCGGGCCTCGACGTCGGGCGGGTCGAAGGGAAGCCACTGCGCGTGGGGCGCGAGCTCGTCGCGGAGCGCCGAGAGCGGAGTGCCGGCGAGCGCCGTGAGCGTGAGGTCCGCGGGCTCATAGATCGTCACGCCGGACATGCGCTCGGTCGAGAGCACCGCGCACCGGACGGGGGCGACGACGCGAGGCACGTGACGGCCCGTCCCGACCGGCACGATGGTCGTCCCCTCGCCTCGGGCCCACGCGAGCGCCTCGGACACCTCCGCGGGATTCCCCGGACGAATCAGCGCATCGACCGAGGCGGCGAGACCAGGCGCCTCGGCCGCGTCGCCCAGCGCCTCGGGGGGAAGCGCGTCCTCGAGCGCCCTCACGCCGCCTCTCCCGTTCCCGCGCCGTCCGTCTCGGGGTCGGGTAGCACCTTGCCGGGGTTGAAGAGCCCGGACGGATCGAAGGCGCGCTTCATCGCCGCCATGGCGGCCAGCTCGTCGGGACCGTGTACCAGCCGCATGTACTTCCGCTTGTCGACGCCGACGCCGTGTTCACCCGTGATGGTGCCCCCCGCGTCCACGCACAGCGCCATGATATCCTTGGACGCCTGCTCGACCCGCGCCAGCTCGTCGGGGTCGTGTCGGTCGAAGATGATGTTGGGGTGCAGATTCCCGTCGCCGGCGTGGAAGACGTTCGCGATCTGGAGATCGTACCGGCGTCCGATCTCGGCCACGCCGGCCAGCACCTCGGGGAGGCGCGTGCGCGGCACCGTCGCGTCCTGAACCAGGAGGTCCGGCGCGATGCGGCCCATGGCGCCGAACGCCTTCTTACGACCTTTCCAGAGCGCCGCGCGGTGGGATTCGTCGACCGCACGCTGGACGTCACGTGCGCCGGCCTCGCGGCAACAGGCTTCGGCCCGGTCGGCGTCGTCGTCCAACCCCTCCTCCGTGCCGTCGAACTCCATGACGAGCGCTGCGCCCGCATCGGTCGGGTAGCCGGCGGCGTACACGCTGGCCTCGACCGCGCGGATGGTCGCCTCATCGACGATCTCGAGGGCGGCGGGAAGCATGCCCGACGCGATGATCGCGGTCACGGCTCGCCCCGCGTCCTCCATCGACTCGAAGATGCCGAGCAGCGTCCGGACCCCCTCGGCCACCGGCAGCAGTCCGACCTCGATCTCCGCGGCGATGCCGAAGCATCCCTCGGAACCGACGAAGAGCCCGACGAGGTCGAGCGCTCCGTCCGGAGCCCGCCCGGCGCCTCCGAGCTCGACCACCTCACCGTCCGGGAGCACGACGGTGAGACCCGTGACGTATCGACCCGTCACCCCGTACTTGAGGCAGTGCGGTCCGCCCGAGTTCTCCGCCACGTTGCCACCCAGCGTGCACGTGCTCTGCGACGACGGATCGGGCGCGTAGTAGAGGCCGTGTGGAAGGGTGGCCTCGGTCAGCCGCCCGTTGACCACGCCGGGTTGAACCCGAGCGAGCCGGCTTTCCGGGTCGATGGAGAGAATGCGGTTCATGCGCGCGGTGCCCACGATGACCCCGTCCTCGCATGGAAGCGCGCCTCCCGACAGACCGGTTCCCGCCCCGCGGGGGACGACCGGCACCCGGGCGTCATGGAGCAGCCGCACCGTCGCCGCGAGCTCGTCCGTGGTGGCCGGGAGCACGACGGCCCGGGGCACCACCCGGTACTGGGTGAGCCCGTCGGACTCGTACACGAAGAGGCGGTTGGGGTCGGTGATCACCTGATCACGACCGACCGTGTCGCGGAGTCGCGAGACCAGAGAAGCGTCGAGGGTCATGTCTGACGATACCCCGCTCGCGCCTTCCCGTGCAACGCGTCGGTCACGTCCTCCGCACACCTCTCACGTAGTCCACCAGAGCCGCGAGGCTGCGGGCGGCCGCGCCGTGCAACCCGTCCGGCACGGTGTCACCGTAGACGTGCGTCATGAGATCGTCGACGTCGAAGCGGGGAAGCTTCGGGAGCGCGGCCTCCACCTGGCGCACACGCTCGCGCCGGTGCGCATCGAAGCGCTCGATGGCGCCGATGGCGTCTTCGAGGGGAGGACCGTGTGTCGGATAGATCACGTCGAGGTCCAGCGCCCGCAGCCGCTTCAGGGAGTCGAGATAGTCGGCGACGCATCCCCGGTATTCGGCGACCCAGGTCGTATCGCCTTCCCCGAGCAGGACGTCACCCGCGAACAGCGCCCGCGCGGCAGGCCACTGGAAGCAGAGATGCTCCAACGCGTGCCCCGGCGTGTGGACCGCGACCAGGGACCCCTGATCGGTCTCGATGGTGTCGCCGTCCTCGATGACGCGGTCGACTTCGGGGATTCGCGGCCCGAGCACCTCGGCTCCGAGGGCGTGCGCGAGGGGGCGGGCGGCCGCCGCGTGGTCCGCGTGTCCGTGCGTGAGCACGATGCGAACCTCATCGGCCTTCTCGAGCGCCACGACCAAGGCCCGGACGTGCTCCTGCGCGTCCGGGCCCGGATCGATGACCACCACGTTCCGGTTCCCGACCAGGTAGGTACGGGTCCCGTCCAGCGTGAACGGACCGGCGTTGCCGGCGTTCAGAAACCGGGGCTCGAGTCGCTCGAGCCCGGCCCCCGGGCGTTCCGTCAGGAGCGCCGCTCCGCCGCCAGCTGCTCGGCGAGCTTGTCCGCCAAACCGACGAGCGCGATCTCGTCCTCTTCCGAGAAGGAGTCCTTCTCCTCGGAATCGATGTCGATCTGGCCGAAGATCTCGTCTCCGGCCCGGATCAGCACGACCAGCTCGCTCTGCACGTCCGGCGAGCACGCCAGGTAGTTCTCCTCGGCGCTCACGTCGGGAATGTTGAGGTTGGTGGCCTCCGCTACGGCCCGGCCGCACACGCCCGTGCCCACGGGGATCTTCGCGTGCTCGGTCGGCTCACCGACGTAATTGTGCAGCCAGAGCTCCTGCGCCTCCTCGTTCAGGAGATAGATGCCCACCCAGCTGTACTCTCCCGCTTTCGCGATGGAGCGGACCGCATACCGCAGGAGCGCGTCGGACAGGTGTCCGTCGTCGCGCATGTCCTGCAGTTCCTTGATGACCTTCCCTGCCTCAACCATCGATTGCTTCCTTCAGAATGTGCCACCCACACCGGCGCGGTCCCGGGTCGGCTTCCTGCGATGCTGCTTCCCGCATGAGGACCGGCGTCTCTCCGGACGAGAGCGTTCCGCGGCCCCGGCCTCCGGGGGTCAGAACGGTAGACGTAGGGACATGGGCCGTCAACGCGGCGTGAAGTCCGTATCGGCGTCGATGTCGCGAACGAACGCGGCAAGGAGGGCAGCGGTGCTGAAGAGATCCTTCACGCTGACGACTTCGTTCGGCGAGTGCATGTAGCGGTTCGGAACGGAGATGACCGCGGTGGGCACGCCGCGCCGCGTCAGGTGGATCCCGTCCGCGTCGGTGCGCGTGGCGGAGGGCGATGCCTGGATGGTGAACGGGATCTCGGCCGCCTCGGCGGTTCTCGCGAGCGCCTCGAACACCTCGTTGTGCGAGGCGGAACCGCGACTCAGCACCGGACCGCCACCCAGTTCGTGCTCGCCGAGCTCCTTCTTCTCCACGTCGGGGACGTCCGTGCTGAAGGTCACGTCGACCACGAGGGCGAGATCGGGCTCGAGCGTGTACGCGCTCGTCCGGGCGCCTCCGCCCGTATGGCCGATCTCCTCCTGCACGGTGGCGACCGCGGTGGCCGTCGCGAACGCCCGCTCGTCCGACAGCATCCGGAGCGCTTCGAGCACCACGAACGCACCGATGCGGTTGTCGATGGCCCGGCTCGCGATCCGGTCTCCCGCGAGGCGGGTCATGGGCTGCGCGATGACCATCGGGTCGCCGACCCGCACGCCGGCCTCCACGACCTCATCACGGGAGGAAGCCCCGATGTCGACCCAGAGGTTCTTGATCTTCGATGCTTCCTTGCGGTCCTCGGGCGTCATGAGGTGGATCGCCTTCTTGCCCACGACCCCGACGACATCGCCGGACCGCGCGAGGATCGTGACCCGTTGTCCCACCAGCACCTGAGGGTCCCACCCCCCGATGGAGTCGACGTAGAGGTACCCCTCCTTGTCGATGTGCGTGATCTGGAGGCCGATCTCGTCGATGTGTCCTGCCAGCATGACCCGCTTCTCGCCCGTGCCCCGCAGGGTGGCGAACGAGTTGCCGCTGACGTCGACGTCCACATCGTCCGCGAAGCCGGTCGCCTCTTCACGCCACACGCGCGCCGCACGGACTTCGAAGCCGGAAGGCCCGGGCGCGTCGAGGAGGCGCTCGAGAAAGGAAATGTCCTGGGTCATGGGCACCCTCGGAGGGTTGGAGGTACGGCATTGCGTGCCGGCCCGGAAGTTATCCGCCGGACAGGAGCCGGTCCACAGCTTCGAGGGACAGCGAAATGCCGAGTCGGGCGGCTGCCAGCAGCCCGTGGTAGAAGTCTGGTGGGCCGGACCCATGCTGCGCACGGGTGCCCC
>JBBDSM010000014.1:0-12545 GCA_040904945.1 Gemmatimonadota bacterium | reverse complement strand
ACCATATTTGCGCGGTCACCCCGCGCGGGGCGTGGCCACCTCGGCCACATGCTTTGAGCGGTCAAGACTCCCGAGGAGCCACCGCCTTCACTTCGTATGTTACCGAACCAGGTCCGGTTGGGGACAAGGCTCGCGCCTGAAGGGCCGGAAGTCAAGAACGACGGGAGCTGTTCCCATCGGCGAGCGCCCGGCGCCAGCCGTCAGAGGAGCGCTTCCTCCAACAGATCGGCGTTGTATCCGACGATCAGGCGCCGTCCCACGCGGCTCGTCGGAGCGCGCAGCTTTCCGGAGCGCCCCAGCATGTGCCTGAGTAATTCTTCGTCGGAAGGCCGAGCGGAGGCCAGGTCGTAACGGACGATTTTCCGGCCCTTGGCGATCCACAGCTCGTCGATGCCGTCGAGCAGGGCCAGGGCGTCCTCCCCTTCGATGGGATCGGCGGTCGCGCTCTGAAGCGGTCCGTCGTCGATCCCGTGCGTCGCGAGAAACTCCCGCGTCTTGTTGCAGCTCTGTCAGCCAGGGCGGTGGTACCGCCAGTCCAGCGCGTCGGTCATATCATGTCCTCCGTAGGGGTGTCGTTGCAGGGGTGTCGATCATTCTCGCGCGAGGCTCACGCGGCGATCAACCCCCGCCGGATTCGCGAGAAGCGCCTCGAGCGCTTATCGATGGCTGCACAACATCGACCGAACATGGAGCGACACGCATGCGTCATCCCCGATCCTCGTCCCCACGACACCGCCGCGTCGTCACGCTGGCACTGCTTGCGCTGCTGACGGCCTTCATTCTGCCGTCCCCGTCGTCGGCCCAGGCCGCGCCCGCCGGAGAGGACCTGCCGCGCGTCGTGGTCCTGGCCACCGGCGGCACCATCGCGAGCCGCTTCGATCCGGAGGCCGGAGCGCTCCGGGCCGCGCTCACGGGCGACGAGATCGTACAGGCCGTGCCGGAGCTCGCGGAGCTTGCCCGCGTCAGCGTGGAGCAGATCGCCAACGTGAACAGCTGGGACATGACGCCGGCGACGTGGCGGCAGCTCGAGAGCCGCGCCAACGCGCTGCTGGCCGAGCCGGACGTCGCCGGCGTCGTCGTGACGCACGGCACCGATACCCTCGAGGAGACGGCGTACTTCCTCGACCTCACGGTCACGAGTGACAAGCCTGTCATCCTGGTCGGCGCGCAGCGCTCGGCCATGGAGTCCGACAGCGACGGCCCGCGCAACATGCTGAACGCCGTCCGGGTGGCCGTGTCCCCGGAGGCCGTGGGCATGGGCACCCTGGTGGTCATGAACGGCCAGATCAACGCGGCCCGCGAGGTCACGAAAACGAACACCCTCGACGTCGAGACCTTCCAGACGCTCTCCTTCGGGCTCCTCGGCGTCGCCGATGTGGAAGAGGTGCGGTTCTACCGGAGCCCGACCCGCCGTCAGACCATCCCGCTCCGGGCGGGCGACCGTCTGCCGACGGTCGAGATCGTGACGGAGTACGCCGGCTCGGACGGCCGTGTCATCCGGGCGCTCCTCGAGCAGGGGACCATGGAAGGGCTCGTGGTAGCCGGCGTCGGCCTGGGCCACGTCAGCAGCGGGTCGGTGACGGCGATCGAAGAGGTCCGGGCCCGCGGCATCCCGGTCGTGACCAGCACCCGGGTGCTCACCGGGCGCGTCGTCCCGCTCTACTCGAACAACATCGAGCTCCTCGATGTCGGAGTAGTGCTGGCGGACAACCTGAGCCCGCAGAAGGCCAGGGTGCTCCTCATGCTGGCGATGACGCGGACCACGGACACGGAAGAGCTGCAGGCGTATTTCGATCGGTGAGCCGCACAGTCCGTCCGGACCGCCGCCCTCCGCGTCTTCCGACGCCGCCTACTTGCGGATGCCGAAGACGCGGGGCCGGCGGGACGAAGCGGAACGAACGACCGCACCTGACGTCTGCCGGACATCGTCCACGATGCAGAAGCAGGTCGGGTCGACCTCGATGGCGGCGTCCATGACCTGCTGGATCTTCCGTCTCGACACCTCCAGGAAGATGAGGCTGATGGGCCCCTCCTTCCCCACCCCCTCGAACTGCGTCACCACGAAGCCCATGTCGCGGAGGTGGGCGGTGACCCGGTCGCCGGTGCGCGAGAAGATCCGGATCACCTGCTGAGCGCTGCTGAAGCGCGCCTCGAGCCCGATCCCGATGTAGGTACCGAGCGCGAATCCGAATGCGTAGCTCACCATGTAGATGGGATGATCGAGGTTCTGGATGACCCCCGACACGACCGCGATCCAGATCAGGACCTCGAAGAAGCCGAGGATCGCCGCGCGCGCGCGGCGGCCCCTCACCAGATAGATGGTCCGGATGGTGCCGAGCGAGACGTCGACGATGCGCGCGAGGACGATGCCGAGGGAGGTGAGCAGCACGGCGAGCGTCATGGGGTCTCCGGCCAGGGGAACGGCTCGAGTCCTTCGTCGAGGGGGAGCGCTCCGGAGCGCTGCAGGGCGAGCACGCGTCCGTCAAGGTACTCCTTCCACAGCACGATGCGACCGTCCCGCGCCTCGCCGATGATCGCATCGCCCACGGCGGTGCGCTCCCCGGTCTCGCGGTCGGTGGTGGCGAACTGCCACTCCACCGCGAAGCTGTCGCCGTCGACGATAATCCGGTGGACGTAGATGCGGGTGTCGACGTTCTGCTCATGGAACGCCGCGAGCTCCGCCACCCATGTGTCCCGGTCGACGCGCCGGCGCGGATACGCCAGGAGCGCGTCTTCGTGCAGAATGCTCCGTACGAGGGCGGTGTCGCCCGTCATCCAAGCGCGCGCGTGGTCCCGGACGAGGGCCTCGGCGGCGCGCTCCGACGCGTCCGAGCCGCCGGACTCGCCGGCAGAGCCACCAGACCGGTCGCCGTCCCCGCACGCGAGAGCGAGCAGCAGCAATGCGAGGCTCGCCGGCACGGGCCGGGCGCGGCGGACGGCGTGACGTACGGACGGCTCGGGCATCACGCCTGAGCGGGTGTCGTTCGAGCTCGAAGCAGGTGGGGGCGCCGGTCCGTCCAATTCCGTGGCTGAGCCTATCGACATCCCACCCGCTCCCATCCGCTCGATGCGGAGCGATCCCGACTCCGTGTCGGTGCCGCCCCGACGTCCATGTGGTCGATGCGGCCCGACCTCACAGGGCGGGCCGACACGTCAAGGTAACGATGTCCCGGCGAGGCGCAGGCGGCGACGTCAGAGCAGCTTGGCGCCCAGCGGCACGTCGCCGTCCGGGACGCACAGAACCACCCGGCCGTCGGCATCGTGGAAGCCCGTCACCAGGCATTCGGACACCATCGGGCCGATCTGCTTCGGCGGGAAGTTGACCACGCCGACGACCAGCCGGCCCTCGAGCTCCTCTAGCTCGTACAAATCGGTGATCTGCGCGCTCGACCGGAGCTCCCCGATTTCCGGTCCGAAGTCGACACGCAGCTTGTACGCGGGGCGGCGCGCCGCGGGGAACGGCTCGACGCCCACGACGCGCCCGACCCTCAGCTCCACCCGCTCGAAATCGTCCCACGCGATGCGCTCCATCACACTCCCCGAAGCTTGACGGCGGCCGCCACCCGCTCGATCGCGACCACGAACGCCGCCGTGCGCAGGGTAATGCGGCGCTCCGCGGCCGTCCGCGACACGTTGTCGTACGCCTCGCCCATGATCCGCGTGAGCTCGGTGTCGACGCGCTCGGCCGTCCAACGGAACTGCTGGAGGTTCTGGACCCACTCGAAGTAGCTGACCGTGACGCCCCCTGCGTTCGCGAGAATGTCGGGCACGACCGTGACACCGCGGTCGAACAGCACCTCGTCGGCCACGGGCGTGGTCGGGGCGTTGGCGCCCTCGACGACGAGCCGGGCCCGAACGTCGGCTGCGTTCCCTCCGTGGATCACCTCGCCGAGCGCCGCGGGCACGAGCACGTCGACGTCCGACGTGATGAGCGTTTCGTTGTCGATGCGCTCGGCGCCCTCGTATTCGACGACGCTGCCTCCCGCATCGACGATGGTCTTGAGCCGCTCGACGTCGAGGCCGTCGCCGAGGAACACGCCGCCATTCACGTCGCTCACGGCCACGATCTTCGCGCCCATGTCGTGCAGGAAATGCGCGCTCCAACTCCCCACGTTGCCGAAGCCCTGCACCGCGACGGTCGCCCCCTTGACCTCCAGCCCCAGATCGGCCGCGGCCCGGCCCGTGATGGCCGCGACACCGCGCCCGGTCGCGGAGTTGCGCCCAGGCGACCCGCCCACCTCGAGGGGTTTACCGGTCACCACGGCCGGCGAGTACCCGTTGAACTTCGAGTATTCATCGACGATCCACGCCATCACCTGCGGATTCGTGTTGACGTCCGGGGCCGGGATGTCCTCGTTCGGTCCGATGAGATGATGGATCCGCTCGATGAACGTGCGGGTCACCCGCTCCAGCTGATCCTTGCGGAGCGTGCGGGGATCCAGATCGATCCCTCCCTTGGCGCCCCCGTACGGGATGTCGACGATGGCCGTCTTCCAGGTCATGAGCGACGCGAGGGCGCGGGCCTCGTCGAGGTCGACGTCGGGATGATATCGAAGCCCGCCCTTCATGGGGCCCCGCGCGTTGTTGTGCTGCACGCGGAAGCCATGGTAGGTGCGGATCTTCCCGTCCTCCTCGAGGAGTGGAATCTCCACCCGGACCTCCCGGAACGGCGTCTTCAGCGCGACCTGCAGATACTCCGGCAGCTCCAGCACGCGCGCGGCCTTGTCGAACTGGAAGTTGACGGCCTCGAACGGCGTGAGATCCACCGGGGCAGCCGTCTCCTCCCGGGGAGCCGCGCGCTCGGCGGTGCGGAGCGCCGCACGGTCGACGGCGCGCGCCACGGTCGCGGTGGGAGGGGTCTTGTCGTCGGTCGGGCTGTCGCTCAAGGGGTGCTCCTTTGCGGAATGCGTCGTCGGAAGCTCCGAGCGGGGCTCATGACATTTTCGCGGAACCGCCGGGTGGTGGCCAGCGTGGGACGGAGCGCGCCCGGACGCCTGTCCCGAGTGCGATCCCCAGGAGGATCAGGGCACCCCCCGCGAGGGTCTGCGGTGGCGGGATCTCGGCGATGGCAGGCAGCAGCCAGGCGATGAGGGTCGCTCCGATGGGCTCCCCCAACAGGAAGAGATTCGCCACGTACGCCGGCACGTATCGGATCGCGTAGTTCACACCCGTATGGCCGAGCATCATCGGTCCCGCGGCGAGGGCGAGGAAGACGAGCCAGTCGCCGAGGGGGAAGCCGACCATCGGGCTCCCGGGCGTGACCGCCACGGCGGCGAGCAGCGCGAGGGCCGCCACGCCGTACACCACCGCGACGTAGGCCCAGAGATCGAGCTTGCGCCGGAGCACCCGCCCGATGAGGTAATACCCGGCCACGAGCCATGCCGCGAGGAACGCGAGCGCGTCACCGAACAGCGCCCTCGGGCCGAGCGCGAAGTCGCCCCACCCCACCGTCATCGCCCCGGCCATGGCCACCGAGATGCCGAGCCACTGCCGACGCGTCGGATGCTCCGAGAGGAGCACGGCGGAAAGGACGGCCACGATGAAGGGCTGCAGGGAGACGAGCACGACAGAGCTCGCCACGCTCGTGTAGCGGAGCGACGCGATCCAGCTCCAGAAGTGGCCCGCCAGAAGGAGCCCCCCGGCGACCGCCCACGCCCACTCGCGTCCCGAGAGCCGTGCACCCTTCAGGACCGAACCGCGCGCGGCGAGCACGATCCCGATGAACACCATCGAGAAGACCATCCGCCACGCGGCCACCGACAGCGCGGGCGCCGTGGCGAGCCGCACGAGCGGACCTGCCCACGAGATCGCCGCGACTGCGACGACCAGGGCGAGCCAGGGCGAGATGGCCGGCGGCGGGATCGAACCCGTGGCGTCCGGCCGCTCGGGCGGCGGGGCGCGGTCGGGGGTCGGGGAGCCGGAGGGATCGTTCACGCGGACAAGCTCGTCCGTGCCCTGCGTGCCCGAAAGGGCGGCCTCGCCGCCGAGGCGCAGGTCAGCCCGGAAGATTTTGTTAACACATCGCTTACGGGCCATCCACAACCGGGTGCACGTCGCCGTGTAGCACCGAAGGTCGAGTCGATGGTTGGCCGGGCGCACGAGCCTCCTCGACGCCCCCGCTCACGCAGATTGCCACGACCCCGACGGCGTTGCCGCCGAGGCGACGCCGCGGTAGCCTGAATCAGTTGGATCAACCCGCGCTTGGGCGCTCCCCCCCCCGGAGGATTCCGTGACTCGTGCCAGACAAAACGCGTATCTCGGAACCTTCGTGGCCGTATTGGCGGCCATCGGGATGCAGGGGAGCGCCGACCCAACCGAGACGCCGCGCGCGCTGGAAGAGACGTCGAGCGCGACCGCTGCAGACCTGACGCCGGGCGCAAAAGCCGCGGTGCCAATGACGACGCTCGAGATGGCCGAGGCGCCGCTGCGTGCGGCACCGATGCCCACGACACCGCCGTTGGACGAGGCGCTCGACACGCCCCAGGCCGTCGTGGAAGCCGTCACTGCCGAGCCGGTTCCGGATCAGCGCCGATCCCGCCGGCGTTGGCGGAACCGCTATCCCGGCCCGATTCCGACGCCGGCCGACTGGCAGCCGCCCGAAGGTCCGGTAAAGATCGCCCTCCAGGCCGGCCACTGGCGCGCGAACGAGGCCCCCGACGAGCTCCGCGGGCTTCGCGACAACGGCACCCGCTGGCGTGACGTGGCCGAGTGGGAGGCAAACCTTCGGATCGCGGAGCGCTCGGCGGAGATGCTGCGTGAGCTCGGCTACGAAGCGGAGGTCCTTCCGGCAGTCGTGCCTCCAGGATACCGGGCGCATCTCTTCATCGCGATCCACGCGGACGGAGCCGGCGACCCGCGGGCTTCAGGCTACCGGGTGGCGGCCCCCCGACGCGACGCCACCGGTCGGGCGGCGGGCATCGTCAGCCTGCTCGAAGAGAGCTATGGGGAGGAAACGGGTCTGCGGCGGCTCCCGGACGTGACCCGCAGAATGAGCAACTACTATGCGTTCAACTACCGCCGGTACGAGCACGCGCTCCACCCCATGACGATCGCGCTCATCCTCGAGACCGGCTTCATCACGAGCGAGCGGGACCGGGCCGTGATCCTCTCCGACCCGGACCGGGCCGCCCGTGGCATCGTGGCCGCGGTCACCCGCTTCGAGGAGACACCCCCGCCCCTCGCCACGGTCGTGACCGATGGCGCCGCGCTGGCCGGCCCGGGCGGGGCTCGTTAGGCCGTCCACCTACCGACGGAACGAATCGTTGTGATCCCTACCTTCCGCGCTTTCATGCCTCGCTTCGTCGTACCCCGTTTCGGCGCCGCGCACCTCGCCGCACTGCTGCTCACCGCCGCCCCTCTGCTCACCGGCATCGCCGGGCTGTCGGCTCAAGAGGACGGGCGTCCGCGCGTGGTCGTGATCACCACCGGGGGCACGATCGCCAGCCAGCCTGGCGGGTCGCTGGCCGGCGACAGCCTGGTGGCGGCTGTGCCCGAAGTGCTCGGCCACGCCGACGTCCGCGTGGAGGAGATCTACCGGATCGGCTCGTCCCAGATGACGCCCGACCACTGGCTGACCCTGTCCCGCCGCGTCAACGAGCTCTTCCAGGCCGACCCGGGGCTCGCGGGCATCGTGGTCACGCACGGCACGGACACCCTCGACGAGACCGCCTTCTTCCTCAACCTCACGGTCCACGACCGCCGTCCCGTCGTGGTCGTCGGGTCGATGCGGTCCGCCGACGCGATTTCGGCCGACGGACCCGCGAACCTGCTCAACGCGGTTCGGGTGGCCGCAACCCCCGCCGCGGAGGGTCACGGGGTGCTGGTCGTCCTCAACGAGGACATCGCCGCCGCCCGTGATGTCTGGAAGACGCACAACCAACGCGTCGACACCTTCCGATCTCCCGAGCTCGGCTTCCTGGGGTACGTCGACCCCGACGCGGTGGTCTTCCATCGGAAGGCGCTCCGGCCGCACACCGTGGACAGTCCGTTCCGGGTGGACGACGTCGCCACGCTCCCGCGCGTCGCGATCGTGGGCGACTATACCGGAGCCGACAGCCGCCAGATCCTCGACGCCGTCCGCGACGACGTGGACGGCCTGATCGTGACCACCTTCGCGGGCGGGCGGATGAGCCCCGGTACCCGCGAGGGGGTGCGCGCGGCGGTGGAGGCGGGCGTCCCCGTCGTGCTCGCCTCGCGCGTCCCGGGCGGACGGATCGTCGGCCAGCCGGCGGAGCCCCTCGGAGCCGTGCTCGCCGCGGACCTGCCGCCGCACAAGGCGCGCATCCTTCTCATGCTGGCGCTGCTCGAGACGACGGATGCGGACGCGCTCCAAGAGCTCTTCGCGACATTCTGAAAATGCGCCTCCCAATCACCGGTGACCCCCGGTGAACGCCCGCTCCTCCGCACCCTCGCTCACGCTGATCGTGAGCGCTTACAACCAGACCGACGTGCTGGCCAAGACCCTATGCGGGATCGAACTGCAGACGCAGTTCCCCGACGAGGTCCTCGTGGCGGACGACGGGTCGGGCCCTGTCACGCGCGAGATCATCGAGGGATGGGCGGAGCGCGTGCCTTTTCCGGTGCGGCACGTCTGGCACCCCGACGACGGCTTCCGAAAGACCGTCATCCTCAACAAGGCGTTGGCGGAGGTCCGGAGCGATTACGTCGTCTTCACCGACGCCGACTGTGTCCCGCACCCGGCATTCGTCGCCGATCATCGGCGGCTGGCCGAGCGCGGCTTCTGGGTCCAGGGCCGCCGGTGCTTCGTCCAGGAGCCGTTCGTGCCCGCCTTCGATCCGGAGCACATCCGGCTCGTGTCCTGGGCGCTCCGGGGGCGGATCAAGCGCGCGGGCAAGGGTCTTCGGCTGCCGCGGCCCATCGTCTTCCGCGACACGAAGCAGCGCGGGATCATCGGGTGCAACCTGGCGTGCTGGCGGGTCGACGCGGAGGTCGTGAACGGCTTCGACGAGGCGTACACCGGGTGGGGCATCGGTGAGGACTCCGACTTCGGATCGCGGCTCTATCACCTGGGGATCCAGCGGAAGCTCGTCTACGGTCACGCCGTCGTCTTCCACCTGAACCACCCCATGCCGTCCCGAGCGCACCTGGAGGAGAGTCAGGCCCGACTCGAGGAGACGTGGCGAACGGGGCGCGTACGATGTCAGCTCGGCCTCGATCAGTATCGCTCGCCGGGCTGAGACGGCTCGCTCACGTCGTCAGAGTCTGCGGAGAATGCTCGCATGCAGCTCCCTGGTCTCGGGCGAGGGGGCGACGCCCAGCTCGTTCGCGATGCGGCACCGGCAGTCCTCGTAGACGCTCATGGCCTGGGCCGAGTTTCCGGCCGCGGCATGGGCCGCCATGAGCGCCCTGCAGGACGACTCGCGGAGCGGCTCCAGCGCCACCGCCTCGCCCGCCGCGGCCACCGCGAGGTGGTGCTCGCCGTTCCAGATATAGAAGCCGGCGCGGCACTCGAGCGCCCTCACGTGGACCGAGCGGAGCTTGTCCCGCCGGGCATCGATCCAAGGCGCTGCAGATCCCGGCAGGAAGGGTCGCCGGGCGATGTGGAGGGCGATGGCCGAAGGTGCGTACGCGTTCACCGGATCTTCCCTCGTCATGGCCCCCTCTGCGCGATGAATCGCGTCGAACGCAGCCGCATGGTCGATCCAGCTGTCGCTCGGCAGATGGAGCATGTAGCATCCGTCGGACGCCCGGAGGGCGGCATTCCCGTCGAGCCCGACGCGTGCAAGCGCTCCACGGAGCTTGCTCACGATCGCGCTGAGCGCCGCGTCCCACGACGGCGGCCGGAAAGGCCCCCACAGCTCGTCGGCGATGGTACTCCGGGCCAGAGGCGTCTCGACCCGCGTGCCCAACAGCGAGAGCACCTCGCGGCCCTGACGGCCGGGAAGGTCCGCTCCAGTCAGGACACCCGAGTCGGTCTCGACGACCAACTCACCCGAAAGATAAACGCGCAACGGGCTCCTCCAAGAAAACGCCAAGCTCGCGCCCAGCCGTTCGCCACATCCCCTCGCTACCTTCGATCAACCATCAACATCAACCGGAGGGATGACGATGCCGGACAAGAGAGTATCATGCGACTGTGGCGCGACGATTCGCGAATCGTCGGACGACGCCCTGGTGCAGAAAGTCCAGGAGCATGCCCAAGAGGCCCACGGCATGGCCCTGGACAGGGATCAGGTCCTGGCGATGGCGGAAGTGGTCGTCGAGCGGACGTAACAGACCCCGGTGCCGCCGTCGGGCGCCTCAGTCGGCGATCAGGTCGATGACCTCGGCGCGCACTTCGGCGCCATCGACCCTCAGGCGCCCGACCGTCACCGGCAGGTTGAAGCGGCGCGGGCCGGCGCTCCCGGGATTGAAATACAGGACGCCCTTCCGCTCCAGGATGGACGGCTCGTGCGTGTGCCCATTGATGAGCACACGGAAGCCCGCCGCCACCGGGTCGAGATCGAGCTCCAGGTGTCCGTGCATGAGGTAGGCGAGCGGGCCGCGTCCCTCGGTCGAGACGCCCCCGTTCGGAGACGTCAGGTCGACGACATCGGTCTCCGGTAAGGCCTCCACGACAGCGCCCTCGTCGGTATTCCCGCGCACGGCCCGCACCGGCGCGATCTTGGCCAGGGCCCGGATGATCGATATGTCACCGACATCCCCGGCATGGAGAATCAGGTCAGAGCCCTCGAGCTCGGCGAGGGCCTCCTCCCGGAGGAGACCGTGGGTATCCGATATGACTCCGATCACGCGCATGGGGGTGCGGTCTCCGGTTGCCGTGGGGGAGCGGCGATTGCGAATTTGCAATGATATGGAACGAGGAGGCATTTAGGGAGGGCTTCTACGACCGTGAGCGTGACCACATGAAATCGCGTCGGCTGGCCTGGGGTGGGACGATGCTCGTGGCGGCCGTCGCGGCCACCCTGTGGGCCGCTCCCGTGCTCGTCGCTGACCGGCTCAACCCCACGCTGCCCGAGCCGACGATGTCCGTCCCTGAGCCGGCGGCCACGCTGCACGAGTCCCTGCTCGTCGTCGACCTTCATACGGACGCGCTCCTCTGGGACCGAGACCTCCTGAGCCGGGGGCGAATCGGGCATGTCGACGTCCCTCGGCTGATCGAGGGACGCGTGGCGGTCCAGCTGTTCACGGCCGTCACCCAGGTGCCGCGTGGGATGAACCTCGAGGAAAACGACGCAGACTCGGACCTCATCACCCCGCTCGCGCTGATCCAGCTCTGGCCGCCCGACACGTGGCGGAGCCTGCTCGCTCGGGCACTGCACCAGGCGGACAAGCTGCGCGATTTCGCGTCCGCCTCGCAGGGACGCCTCACGGTGGTGACGAACCGCGACGAGCTGACGGCGTTCCTCCGGATGCGCGACGGGGACGAAGGGACCGTGGCGGCGGTTCTCGGCATCGAAGGCGCGCACGCGCTCGAGGGTGAGCTGACCAACGTCGACACACTCTTCGCCGCCGGATACCGGATGATCGGCCTCACCCACTTCTTCGACAATGCGGTCGGCGGGTCGGCACACGGGGTCCGGAAGGGCGGGCTCACCGCCCTGGGCGAGCGCGTGCTCGACCGTATGGCGGAGCTGGGGATGATGGTCGACCTCGCACACGCCTCGGAAGCGCTCTTCGATGACGTCACCAGCCGGGCCCGCCGTCCGATCGTGGTCTCCCACACGGGAGTCGACGGAACCTGCCCCGGTCCCCGAAACCTGAGCGATGATCAGTTGATGCGGATCGCGGGCACGGGAGGGGTCGTGGGGATCGGCCTCTGGCCGGACGCCGTCTGCGGCGAGACCCCGGGCGACTGGGGCCGGGCGGTCCGGTACGCCGCGGACCTCGTCGGCGTGGACCACGTGGCCCTCGGCTCGGACTGGGACGGCGCGGTGCCGGCGATCGTCGCTGCGGCCGACACGGAGCACCTCACCGCCGCGCTCCTCGACGAGGGCTTTTCCTCGGCGGATATCCGGGCGATTCTCGGTGAGAACACGTTGCGGGTGCTGCTGGCCACGTTGCCGGCGGCGCCGCCCCCGAGGAGAAGGAGCCGATGACGGACCGAGTGAGTGAGCGAGCGGACGGGGGCGACGGAGGACGCGTGGAGCGACTCTGGGTCAAGCGCGCGCGACGCGGCCCGATGGACCCGGTCGAGGACGCACGCCTCGTAAGCGGCAAGGGGATCGAGACGGACGCGAACTTCGGTCGTGGACGACGGCAGGTGACCGTGATCGAGCGGGAGGTCTTCGAGCGCATCCGGCGGGAGCTGCCCGACGCGGATCCGGCCATGCGGCGGGCCAACGTCATGGTGAGCGGGGTTCCCCTGGCCCAGACCCGCGACCGGGTGCTCCGGATCGGCGGTGTGCGGCTCCACATCCGCGGTGAGACTCGTCCCTGCGAGCGGATGGACGCACAGTGCCCCGGGCTCACCGCCGCGCTCGACCCCGACTGGCGCGGCGGTGTGTACGCGGTGGTCCTCGACGACGGGGAGATCCGGGTGGGCGACGGCGTTGTGCTGGAGGACGGCCCCGAAGATCGCTAGA
>JBBDSM010000013.1:0-12627 GCA_040904945.1 Gemmatimonadota bacterium | reverse complement strand
GCATCGTAGAGACCATACGGATAGGCGATGGGCCGAGGACAGGCGCCGAGCTCGCGCTCGAGGTCGTCCAGGGATCCACGGATCTCACTGCGAACGCGGATCTCGTCGACGTTCGTCAGCGCAGCATGATGGCGCGTGTGTGCCCCGAAGCTGACCCCCTCGCGGGAAAGCGCCCTCAGCTCGTCCCACGAAAGCAGCGCCGGAGGCCGCGGGGCGTCGTCGAGCTCATCGAGCCCGACCTCCCGGCAGGTGCTGTCGACGAAGCGCTCCGCGTCGTCGTGGCCCAACCGCCGCATCAGGGCACGGACGTCGTGATGATCATCGATGGAGGGCAGCGTCACGGAATCGAGCGATCCTCTCGCGGCCTCCATTGCACGGGCCCAGGTCTCGTTCTTGGTACCGCGAACCGACGCCCGATGGAGACGATCCCACCAGAGCGTCCGATTGGGCTGGTCCGGATAGGCCGTCGGCACGAAGACGGTCACGGGAATCCCGAGCTCGCGCAGGACCGGCCAAGCATACTCCGCGAAGTCCCGGTAGGCGTCGTCGACGGTCACGTGCACCGCGTGGTCGGGGAGAGGTCGCCCTCCCTCCGAGCAGGCCTCGACGACCTGCTTCAGGCTGACCGGAAGATATCGCTTCCGCAGATGCTCCATCTGCCTTCGAAACGTTTCGGGCGTCGCGCTCACGAGGAGGGGATCGAGGTCCGGGGTGTCTTCCGGCTCCGCGATCCGATGGTAGGTCAGGACTCTGAGTAGGCTCATATCGGTGTGACCTCCATGTTCGGGGTGACCTCGACGTAAGGATCCGTGGCTGCCTCGTCCTCCCTCACCCACTCCCTGAGGGCGCCGACGGCGGCCGCCGCCAGCGCCACCATGACCCAGTAGTAGCGTTCGTAGGCCAGATGCAAGAAGACTCCCGTGCCCAGGTATGCAAAGAGGACCAGGGTGAATCCGGTCGCTAGGCGAGCGAGGTCGGGTCGTCTCGGGAAGAGGGTCAAGCGCAACCTCCGCAGATCCAGGAGAAGTAGGAACGGGATCGCCAGAAACAAGAGCAGGCCCACAGTCCCGGTCTCCGCCGCCATCTCCAGGTAAAGATTGTGCGCCCGGCGCGGCTCGGCGATCTGGCGGAAGCTGAGCTCCGGCAGCTGCTGGTATCGGACGGCATGGAACGCGAGATACTGACCCGGCCCGACTCCCAGGACCGGGTGATCGGTGTAGGCCGCCAGGGCGGACAGCATGGCCGTCGTCCGTCCTCGGGTCGGTCCGTCCGCCTCGACCTGAGCGGACCCGAAGAGACCCGCGACCCCTGCCACGCTTCTGGCTCGTTCGGCCATCCCCGGGACCGCGGCGAGGGTGACCACCACACCCACGGCCAGCACGCCGACCAGTCGATTGAGGCGAATGAGTCGCAGTGGGACCGCGATGACCAGCAGCGCGAACAGCGCGACGAGGGCACCGCGCGAGTAGGTCAGGAGCACCCCGCCCAGAAGCAACGCGACGCACAGCCAGCCAAAAATGGTCCCGACCTTTCGGTGAGCATTGAGCGCGAGGATCACGGAGAGCGCCCCGGCCATCAGCAGGATCTGTGCGAACCGATTCGGCTCGTCCACCGGTCCTCTGGCGCGGTGCTCGAGACCGATTTCCTCACCCGCCGACACCTGACTCGCGGACGCGCCGAGCCCCTCGAGGTGCTCGAGGCTGCGGGGCGCGAGTCCCATGAACTCCTGGTCATAATTCCCTGTCACGGCCTGGAAGACCGTGAGTCCCGCCAAGAGGGCCGCCGCAGCCACGGTCGCGACGATCGCCGTGCGCAGGTCCGGCAAGCCGCGAATTGCCTGCCGCACCAGGAAGACGATGAGTAGCCCCTCGCTGACGAACACCAGAATGCGCTCGAATGCGACGTCGTACCCCTGAGCAGGCAGGGCCGAGAGGAGAAGAACGCCCAGAAAGGCCATCATCAGGAGCAGGGTCCGGTCGATGACGATCGGGCGCCGCCGGATCACGAGTTGGTGGACGGCAGCCAGCGCAAGAAGGACGGGCACGAGCCCCATGGTCGCAGCGGGTATAATCCCCCGCTGCGCGGCAACGACCGGCCAATTCGTGTAGAGAAGAAACAACGCGAGGGCCATGGCCGGCGCCGACAGGGTGATTCCGCGCATTCGTCTCACCGTCCCAGGGCGGAAGACCACCGTTCCACAACGGTGGTCCGACCGCCGGCCGCCGGGGGGCGTCCACCCACTGCCGCACTCCGCTTGAATCCCGACTTTCGTGGCCTGGACAGCACGTGGCGCGCCGCGCGAACCAGGTCCGCCAGGAACGGAATCGGGTCGCGCCACGAGAATACGGCGAACGCAAACCGTCCACGCCACGACCGGAGGATGCCGAACGGGGTGATGCGTCGCCGGACGAGCAGGCCCACACAGGCCTGGAGATCGCGCCGGACGTAGATCCATTTCGCCCCCCGGTAGTGCTGAACCCTTTTCTCGGGCAACGGCGCTCCGACGAGATCGTTGTACATCGTCATGAGCAGCTCGACGCCCGCTCGTTCCGCCGCGGTGGACCGCCCGGTGGGGCGTCCGACGTTCGCCTCGATCACGACGTACCGTCCGGTCCGGGCGTCCCACATCGATTCCACGTAGCCCTGCCCCTGATGGCCCGCCTCCTTGAACAGCCGGATGGCCTGTTCGCGCACTTGCTCGTTGCGATGCTCCACGCTGATGCAGCCCTGCCCCACCACCGGTGGCCATTGGCGCAGCTTCCGGGACATGAACGTCGCCAGGGGCGTCCCGTCGGAGGAGAAGTAGCCGTCGCAGGTGTAGTGATCGGAAGCCTCACCCGGGACGAGCTCCTGGACCACGAACCGGTCGGCCAGAGGTGCGTGTCGATCGTAGTGTGCAAACAGAGCGTTCGGGGTCTCGGCGACGAGCGCCTTCGCCGACGCGTGGGTCTCCCACCGCACGGATTTGAGCGCGGGCTTGAGCACACAGGGGTAGCAGGTCTGGCGCGCAGCCCGCTCCACGTCGCGGCGACTCCTCACGACGTGGGTTCCCGGGACCGGGATCCCACGCGCCGTCGCGAACTCGGCGAAGGCCGCCTTGTCCATGAGCTGCTCGATGACGACGTGGGACGGTATCGCGGTGAGAAAATGATCCTGCAGCGTCACCGTGTGGCGCGCCACGCCGATGACGGCGAGATCGGTGCAAGGGACGAGGACGGCACGCTCCTCCAACTCCTTCGCGAGCTCGAAGAGGGCGGACGCCATGCTCTCGGGATCGCGCTCGGCCCTGATGACTCGGCTGCAGCTCCGCGTGCGGACGCACGGATGTCTCAGGTCCGTTGCAATCCCGATGACTTCGATGCCCCTTTCCGCGAACACCCTCGCCACCTGCAGCCCGGTGGGACCATCGAGTCCCATGACCACGACCGGCGGGCCGCTCACGCGTCGCCCTGTGCAGGGGTATGCCTCTGCGGTGTCCAACGTTCGATGCGTCTACCCTGCACCAGATTCCAGAGCGCGACCGCGCACGCCAGATTGGCGAGACAGAAGAAAAACGGAACGTAGAAGACCGGGCTCTTCCCGATTCGGCTTCCGCGCGTCGCCCACCCCAGGATGGCCAAAGAGAGGAAGCCCACCTGGGCGGCCGCGATGGCGAAGTAGAAGGTGCTGGTCGGGGCCAACAGCAGACTCAGCACGAACAACGGCGGGAAGAACAACGGAAGGGTGCGCCGTAGTACTTTCCGCGAGGCGAGCGCTACGGCATAGAACCCGTGGCGCACCGGGTTGAGGAGCTCACGCCGGAGCAGGACGCCGGAGAGTCCGCGCGTCATGAGCCGAACGCGGCGACGGAACTCCGGGCCGCTCTCTGCCATGGTCTCCTCGAGGCCCAGTGCGTCGCGCTCGAACACGAGCCGCTTGCCCTGAGCGACGACCGCGGTCGAGATCGCGAAGTCGTCGGTCACGGCGGGGTCCTCGACCGGGCGGAAGAGCTCTCGCCGAATGGCGTACATGCCCCCATGCGCAGAGACCACGCTCCCGGTCTTCGTCTCGAGGTTCTTGAGCCACGTGTCGTAGCGCCAGTAGAGGTCCTCACCTCGCCCCGACGACTGGACATCGGCCGCGACGACGTACTCGGTCCTTCCCGCCACACCGCCGACGTCCGGATCGGCGAAGTTGCGAGCCATCATGGCCAACGCGTCGCGATGGAACATCGTGTTCGCGTCCGTGAACACGAGGATCTCCCCCGTGGCCTGGCCCGCGGCCGACGCGAGCGCGGCGGCCTTCCCCCTACGTGGAAGGTCGAGAACACGCACCCGCGAGGGATCCACCCCGGAGGCGAGCGCCACGGTGTCGTCGGTCGAGCCGTCAGACGCGACCACGACCTCGATCCTGTCCGTCGGGTAGCGCGACTGGAAGATATTCTCGAGCCGCGCCACGATGTCTTCGGCCTCGTCGTACGCGGCGATGACGACGCTCAACAGGGGGGTCACGGGCTCCTTTCGGACCTTCCGGTTCAGCAGTGCCCCGGCGATCGCGGCGGTCACCGGATATCCGAAGTAACCGTAGGCCACGATAGCGACCAGGATCCAGAAGACGATGGTCATCGGAGAAGGCCCGTCATGACGCGCCCCGGCCCCCGAAGACCGCGCCGAACGTCCGGACCAGAATGACCAGGTCGAGCGTCAGGCGACGGTTCTCGATATATGCGATGTCCAGGCGGAGCCGGTCGTCGAAGTCCAGATCGGCTCGCCCGGATACCTGCCACAGACCCGTCAAGCCGGGCTTCACATCGAGACGGGCCGTGTGCCAGAGGCTGTAGGTATCGGCCGCAAACGAGGTCGGACGGGGTCCCACCAGACTCATGTCCCCCGCGAGCACATTGAAGATCTGAGGGAGCTCATCGAGGCTGGTGCGCCGGAGGAAATGGCCCACGCGGGTCACGCGCGGGTCGTCCTTGATCTTGAAGTCCGGCCAGGTGAGCTGGTTCAGGTGGGCGTACTTCTCCTTCAGCTCGGACGCATTCTCGACCATGGTGCGCATCTTGAACATGCGGAACCGCCGGCCATGCCGGCCGGTGCGAAGTTGCGAGAAGAACGGACTCCCCGGCGTATCGATCCGCACCGCCAGGGCACAGAGGGCGAGGAGGAGCACCACCACCGGGAGCGCCACCACGCAGACCACGACATCGACCACACGCATCACGGCCAGATAGGTGCGCCGCTCGAGCCACGGCGGACCGTCGAGTTCGTACCAGGCAGGCTCGTGTAGCAGAGGGCGGGTGTAATGCGCGGTTCGCCGCGCCTCGTCGAACGATCGGACATAGAAGGACATATTCATTCACTCCCCAGGGCTTCCTTGGCAATTTCGGACGGAGCGCCGGCGCGCGAGGGGCGACCTCTCGATCTCGGCCGGGTCTTTGCTAAAGGGACCTGGCGGAGAGAACGAACGTTCCCAGAACCGGGCGACCGAGCGTGCGGCCCCACCGCTTCGGCCCGTTCGAGCGCCGTATTCTCCAGATCTTCGAGCGTGAGGCCGTCGGCCGGGAACGAGGCCGCACCCGCCATCAGATCGATGTGCAAGCGCCTATGGAACAACTCGCCCACCCGGTCCATGGCCTGCCGCGCCTCGTCGCCACCGGACTGGGGGAGGCCAAGGACGAACCGGCCCTCCATCGGTCGGTAACAGAGGACGTCGCTCTCCCGCAGCGCCTCGCGGAGGCCGACTGCCGCGAGGAGCGGGAGAACGTCGGTTCCAGCCGCTGCATCGCCGTTCGAGACGGGCCGGCCGTCATGGCTCCCTTCGTCCTGAACCGCCGACACCACCACGATGGTCAGGACCTGCTCGTAGCGACGCGCCCTCGTGAACTCGCCGACGAGCGTCTCGTCCGAGTCGATGAGGGGTGCCTCAGGCGGAGGCTCGCGGGTCGACATCCGCTCCGGGAGCTCGGTCTTGTCGCTGGTGTGAGCACCAACGATCCAGTTGATCCAATTCATAGCCATCAGGCGCCCTCAGGTTGGTTGATATGTGACATTCCGTCGGCGGAATGGGGAGATCGTGACGAAGCCGGAGAAGCGTCTTCAGGCGTCGCGGCGTATTCCGCGAAGTAGTCTCCGAAGTCCGGCATGCTGCCCTTCTGCAGGTCGTTCAAGACCACGCCCATGAAGTTGGGGACCTCTTCGGGGAGGCGGGCGACCAGTGCCTTGGGCGTCGTATTGCTGCGCACGACGACCACCACGCCGTCCACCACGCGCGACAGCAGCGTCGCGTCGGCCGCATTGATGAAGAGTGCGGGCGAGTCGACGACGACGAAGTCGTAGCGGGCCTCCGCCTCACGCAGGAGAGCGCTCATTTCATGGCCTGCCAGGAGATCCGCCGCACGCGACGTTTCCCCTCCCGACGGGAGCACGTCGAGCCCGTCCGTGACACCGAAGCGGACCGACCCCTTCCAGTCGGATGCGCCCTGCAGATGATCCGAGAGTCCCGGGCCGGGTCGTATACCCAGCGCCCGATGGACGGACGGCCTGCGGAGGTCGGCGTCGACCAGCAGCACCCGGCTCCCCAGCTTCGCGAGTGACATCGCCAGGTTCACCGAAACGGTGGTCTTTCCGTCTCCGGCCCTGCAGCTCGACACCAGGATGGACTGCGCCGCAGGCGCTCCATTCCTGAACAGAACCGCGGTACGCAGGGTCCCGAACGCGTCGACGATGGCGTTGCTGTGCGCGGCTCCCTTCTGGAGCATGTCGAGGCGAAGCCAGGATCCCTCACTCGACCGTTTCCGGACCTTCGATTCCAGAGCGGTCGGTCCCTCGTGGGCCGGAATCATGCCGAGTACGGGCAGCTCCATCCGGCGCGGGAGGTCGCCCACGGTCTTCAGCGTGTCGTCGAAGAGCTCCTTCACGAACGCGGCGCCGACACCCAGCACGAGGCCGAGCATGATGGCGAGCCCGAAGGTCATGGCGAACACCGGTCGGTGCGGCTCCAGGGGCGCGACCGCGGGATCGACCACGCGGAAGTCGGTCGGCCCGATCGCCACCGCGGTCTCCGCGTCACGCTGCCGTCCGTGAAGGGTGACGTAGAGGGCCCGGTTCGCGAGCACGGCCTGCCGAAGGATGTGATGCCCCCCGGACTCCGTCCCCAACTCGTTGGCCCTCTCTTCCTGCTCGTCGATGGCCTGGGCGATCATACCCTCGCGCTGCAACGCGAGCTGGTACTCGTTCCCGACCCTGCCGGCCACGCGGGCCCGCTCCTGCTCGATGAGCCCTTCGACGTTCGCGATCTGGTTCAGCACGTCGGCCGTGACGGGATAATCGTCGGTGAAGGTCGACGAGAGTCGGGCGTATTCCCGGCGTAGCCCGGATAGCTGAGACTCGAGCTCCCTGAGAGCCGCGTCCTCGACGATGTCCACTCCGCCCTGGTCGGCCACGACGTTGTAGAGGGCCTGATTCTCGTACCGTACCCCCTGCGCTTCCGCCAGCCGGCTCCGCAGATCTCTCAGCCGCGTGCCGATCTCCGTGGTGATGTCTTCCTCCACGAGGTACGGGAGATCGTTCTCCTGCGTATACTGCCGTAGCGCCTCTTCAGACTCGTCGAGCCTCTTTCCCACTTCCTCGACCTGAGCCGCGATGCGTTCCGCGCCCTCCTCGCGCATCTCCGTGCGAAGGGTCGTAAACGACGCAACGATCTCGTTGACGATGCTGGCCGCCAGCTCGGGCGACTCGGCGGAGAAGGTCACGCGCACCAGCCGGCTCTCGGCCACGGGATCGATGACGAGACGCTCGAGGAAGCGCGACACCATGCCCTGCCTCGTGGTCTCTTCGTCCGGAGCGAACTCGTCGAACTGCCCCAAATCGAGTGTCTCGATGACGCGGTTCGCGAGCGTCTCGCTGCGTAGGAGCTCGAAATTGGTTCGCAGGTGCTCCTCGGACGGATCGCCTTCGGCAAAGAGACTCGCCACGGAGGGGACGCTCCCGTCTCCCCGCCCGATCTCCAGCAGCGCGCTGGCGCGGTACTCGGGAGTCTGGAGCAAGGTGAACGCCACAGCGGCCGCCACCACCGCGAGAAAGACCCCGCCGATCAGGCGCGCCCGCCGGCGCAGAATGCCAGCCAGCGTTCGCAGGTCGACCTCCATGCCCTCTCGCTCACCCGGCAGCGGACGGGCTTGCGCCTGGTGGCGTGAGGCGACCGGTCCCAACTCACCACGGGTGCGAGCGAGCGAACGCCCGTTCTTCGACTCGGCGGCCATCAGTAGAACAGGCCCCGGAAGGTGAACATGCTGACGACAGCACCGAGCACACCCAACCGCCACGCCTTGTTACGGTTGTTCGGTACGAACAGCACGTCACGCGGCATCAACGCAGGCGGCGCGACTTCCCCGTCCAGCATCTTGTCGAGGTGGATGGGGATCTCCTGCCGTGATCCATCTTCCGCCTGCCGGACGATGACGGCGCGGTCCGCGGCGGCGGTTCTGCCGAGGCCCTCCGCCATCGCGAGCGCCTGGAGGACGTCGAGTGGAGGACCGGTGGGGATCTGGAAGCCACCGGGCTGATTCACCTGGCCCGCGACATACACGAGGCCGGCGGGCCGGACTTGTACGATATCCCCCGGGAGCACGACGAGATTCTCGGAGGTCCGCCCATACGTGAGCAGCGCGCCGAGATCGACCTCCATGACTTCACTGCCGGGTGCACCCAGGGACGTCGCGGCTGCGTCGAACTGTAGCGTTTCGGAGGCCTCCCGCATCCCCTGGGCTCGGGCGGGGCGAACCACGAACACGCTGTTCCCCGCGGTCTCGGTCAGCCCTTGGGCCATCGCGAGGACATCGAGCAAGCTGCTCCTGCCCATGATCTGGTAGACTCCGGGCTCATTCACGGAGCCGATCACGGAGACGGCACGGCTCCCTACCTCGGCGATCTGAACGGTCACATGCGGGTTGCGCATGTACGTCTCACGCAGCCTCTCTCCGATGGCGACCTCGAGCTCCCTCGTGGTGAGGTTGGCCGCTTGGATGGAGCCGACCAGCGGGAGCGCGATGTCCCCGCTCTCTTCGACGCGGAACGTGCCGTCGAACGTCTCGACGCCGAAGACGTCGATACGGATCTGGTCCCCGGCACCGATGGGGAACTCGTTCGATACCTCCGACGAGTCGGCAGGGCCTCCGGGGTTCGCCGTCAGGATTCGGCGATTCGCCTCGGCGATTCGCGTCGTTTCGGCCTCCATCGGCGGAAGCGTTCCCGCGTCGTAGGTCGCACCGCCGCCTGAGGCACAGCCTGCCAGGAGCAGTGGTCCCAGAAGAAGCAATCCAACGTGCGAGTGCCTCGGCATAATCGTCCGAGTCATGGTCTTCGTCCTATCGCGCATGGGCGACAGCGGGTTGTTGCGTGGTGCGGGTCCGGCGACGGGCGGGCTGGGTCTCGGGGTGCTCGCTCCGGTACCAGTCCGCGAATCGTTCGAGGCCTGCCGCGAAGGGCGTGTCAGGCCGGTAGCCAAACAGGCGCTCGGCCTTCGACACGTCGGCGTACGTCCGGCGGACGTCGCCGGCCTGGTCGGGAAGCCTCGAGATCCGGGGCTCGGCATCCATCGCGGTCGCGACCTGGTCGATCATGTCGCGCAGCGAGATGGTTCGGGCGCCGCCGAGGTTCACGACGTCGTAGATTTCCGGGTTCCTGGAGAGCAGTCCGAGCGCTCCTTCGATCCCGTCCAGGATGTCGTCGATGTAGGTGTAGTCCCGCTCGGATCCGCCGTCGCCGAACATCGGAATCGCCTCGCCGGCGGCCATCATCCGGGCGAACTTGTGGATCGCCAGATCCGGACGCTGCCGGGGCCCGTAGACGGTGAAGAACCGCAGACAGAGGGCCCCGATCCCGAAGAGGTGTCCATGCGCATGGACCAGGAGCTCTCCGGCGCGCTTGGTCGCCGCATAGGGAGAGATGGGTCGATCGCCGGGATCGTCCTCCGAGAACGGCACGGACGCCGCGTCCCCGTAGACGCTGGACGACGAGCCGAACAACAGACGACGAATGCCCCGCTCTCGCATGAAGTCGAGAAGCAGGATCGTGCCTCTCAGATTCACGTCGACGTAGAGGTGCGGATCGTCGATGGAGGGACGCACTCCGGCGCGAGCGGCCAGGTGAATGACCGTGTCGATTCCGTCCGGGAGCCGAGCGTAGATCTCGGGATCCCGAATGTCGCCCCGAACGTCCGTAAACGTGCCGAAGGCCCGACACCGCGAGAGGTTCCGCTCCTTGATGGCTGGATCGTAGAACGTGTCGAAGCTGTCGAGCGACACGACCTCGTGGCCGCCTCCGAGGAGGCGCTCACTCAGGTGCGATCCAATGAAGCCCGCGGCTCCGGTGATCAGAACCTTCATACGTGGACCTTCCCGTTCGCCTGTATTCCGTGCCTTGACGACATGCTTTTCCTCCCCTCTGACTGACTGGGCCGCTGTCACCCCGACGTACGGGGTTCCGAGGCGGCGTTCGACAGGCCAATAAATGCACGCCTCGTGCCCGGGGGAGCGACGGATTCGCAGCGAGGGTCGAGGATCCTGGAACCGCAGTCGCAAAGCCATATTGGGCACGTATCGAGGGGCCACACCAAGGCGAGACCAGGGACCGGAACGTGGATAGGAACCGCGACACTGGCGCGCACTCGCGCCAACCGGATCTCGGTTGCGTATAAAAAGCGCCACGCGCTCGACCGGAGACGGTCGAGCGCGTGGCAGTTGAGCAGTGCGCTCGAGTTGGGAGGACGGGAGACCCCGAAGGGTCCGTCCTCTGCTACACCTTTCGACCCTGCAGGAGCTGAACGATCACCACGATGACCGCAATGACGAGCAGGACATGGATGAGTCCGCCGGCGGTGTAGGATGTCGCCAGTCCGAGAGCCCAAAGGACCAGAAGGATCATGAAGATCGTCCACAACATGGTGTGTCTCCCATCAAGGGGGGGCAGTGGGGCGTTTACTATTATGAGGGCAACCTTCGTGCTAGAACCTAAGCCCCCGCATCACAACGACTTGGCTCCTCCCCCACCCTACAAAACCGTCGCTCGTGGGCGACATGGGGCTCGATCTCGACGCCCGACCGAGGCAGCCGGGAGGCCGGGCGTCAGCGCGATTCGGGCGTCGGGGCGACCGAGCCGGGGGCGTTCCGGTCGAAGAACTCGACCCTACCGTGCCCCTTCCGTTTCGCCTCGTACATCGCGGTGTCGGCGTCGCGGATCACGTCGGCGGGCTCACGGTACGCGGCATGGCTCAATGCAACTCCGATGCTGGATGTGACCGTCAGACTCTGACCCTGGATCTCGAAGGGCGCGGCCATCCGTTCCTGGACCCGGTCGGCGACCAGGGTTACATCGCGGACGTCCATCACCGCATGGATCAGCACCACGAACTCGTCCCCACCGAAACGGGCCAACGCGTCGCCTGGCCGGATGGCCCCTTCCAGGCGGCGTGCCGCGGAGGTCAGCAGCTGATCTCCCACGATGTGACCGTGTTCGTCGTTGACCGCCTTGAAACCGTCCATGTCGAGGAAAAGAACCGCGAACCGATAGTCCGGCCGCTCGCTGGCACGGTCGATGGAGAGTCGTATACGCTTCTCCAACACGTCGCGCGTGGGCAGCCCGGTGAGCGCGTCCCGGTCGGCACGTCTCAACGCCTGACGGTCGCTACGTTCCTTGGTGATGTCTCGCTGGATCGAGACGAAGTGCTGCGCCCGTCCGTCCGACTCGACGATGGGCGACGCATGCCATTCCACCAGGAAGCCCTCCCCGTCCTTACGATAGGCGACCAACTCGGCGTAGGAGGCGACGCCCTTCCGGAATCTCGCGTGGATCGCCTGCAGCGTGGGCCGGCTCGTCTTGGCGCCCGCGAGGATGCTGAAGCTCCGGCCGAGCACCTCCATCTCCGTGTATCCGGTCATCCGGGTGAACGCTGCGTTCACGTAGAGGATGGTCGGCGCGCGCCCGAGCGTGCCGGTCGTCGAGACGACGATGGCATCTCGCACATGCGCGGCCGCGGCACCATGGAGCCGGAACTCTTCCGCCGTGGCGCGCCGTTCCCTCATGTGAGGTAAGACCGTGACGTTCGCACGTACCCTCTCGAGCGAACGGCCCCAGTCCGTGGCCACATGGTCCAGGACGGTCAGGAGATCTTCGTCCGTCTCCTGAGACTCCGCACAGAAGAACTCGAGCACCACGCTCACGTCACCTTCCACGAGAACCGGTACCGCGACCGCGGCTCGCACCGGTGGGTCACCCGCCACTTCGACCCCGGTGAAGCGCCGCTGGAGCGTGATGTCGTTCGTCCACCGGGGTCGGCGACTCATCAACGCCAGGCCAGGCAGATCCTCGCCGGGTGCGAGTGAGGTGGCGAGCCCGGCGTCGAGGAGCTCTCGGTTCAGCCCCGGCCGACGCTCGTAGTGAGCGATCGCGGGCAAAAGGACGTCCCTTCCACGATCGAAGCGATACGCATGGCCGAGCGGCCATCCCGTATAGCGACACACGGCGGCCAGGATCCACTCGGTGGCCTTCCGCCGGTCATCCAGCCCGCCCGCACGGACGTCGTTCAGGAGGCGTACCAGCGCCGCATGACGCCTCCCGGCTCGATCGTTCGTCGGCTCCGACCCGGGTG
>JBBDSM010000012.1:0-12862 GCA_040904945.1 Gemmatimonadota bacterium | reverse complement strand
GCGGATGGTACTGCCGGGGTCGCCCGGTGGGAGAGTACGTCGTCGCCGGCATTCTATTGAACGGCCCGTCTGGTTTATGCCAGGCGGGCCGTTTTTTTTATGGGTGCGGCGTTGAAATCGGCGCGGGGCGTCGTCGCGGCTGCGGACTCGCTCATTGCGACGTAGCGCGTGCTACGTCGCATTCGGTCGCCTTGCGCTCCTAGCCCTGCATCCGATTTGAACGCCGCCAGGAGCTGCACGGTTGGTGCGCGGTGGGTGCAAGGTTGGCGACATTGGAAGTCGTTCGATTGTCGAACGAGTTCATCCGGCATGGCGAAAGCAGCACGAGCGTCGTAAGTACAAGGAGGACCAGGATATAGGCGAGTAGGGTCAGAGAAGGGGCCCCCCTCTAAGTCGTTCGACTTTCGAACCACTTGCGATGTCCGCGGAGAAAGGACCGTGGCCCCGACCGGGAAGGGGCGGGGCCCGGGTCGCGCCCGCGTCTGGCTCTGCGGGCTGCTAAGGCTCCGTGAAGAGCGAAAGGCCCTCGAGCTGGGCGCGGTCGAAGTCACGCTCCGGGCCGATGGCGACCAGGTCATCGTCGCCGCCCCACGCCTCGACTTCGCCTGAGAGGCGGCGGGCTATCTCCCATCCTGGGAACAGGTTGAAGCCACGCTCGGTGAGGAGCTCGGCGCACGCGTCGTATAGCTCGCGACTGTGGACGCTGATGATGAGCGCGGCGGTGGGGGAGAGCGCGGGTCCGGCGCCCTCGAGCGCGGCGAGCTCCTGGCCTTCGATGTCCATCTTGATGAGGCTCGGGAGCGGCGCGTCGGCTTCTCGCAGGATGTCGGGGATCGCCATCAGGGGGACCTGTTCATCTCCAACCCCGACCTGATAAGCCAGCGAGTCCCCGCGGCCCCCGAACGAGACGGTTCCGGCTTCGGACCCGACGGCCGCCCGCACGATCCGCACGTTGGTGGCCCGGTTCCACTTCAGGTGCTTTCGGAGGAACCAGAGGTTGGTGGCGCCTGGCTCCACGGCCACCACGACCCCTTCCGGGCCGACGAGGCGCGAAGCAGCGAGGCTCATGAATCCCTTGTGGGCGCCGAGATCGACGACGCAGTCCCCAGGCGAGAGGAGCGCCTCGGCGACCTCCAAACGGGCGCGTCCGAACGCGCCCGATCCGTACCCACGCCCGGTGCTGACGAGGCTCCAGCGGAGGCCCTCGTTGATGCCGGAGCGGACCCGGACCCGGACGTTGCCCAGGAGGCGCTGACCGGCGGTCCGTACCGAATAGGGTAGCTGCATGCGAAGCGAGCGCTCCGGTCGTGGATGGAAGAGGCGTTGGCACCGTGCATGCCGGAGGGTAACTTGACCCGCCCCAACGCCGGCGCCAACCCTGCGAACCGTTTTGAACGTGACCGAGCCAGACGCCCCGACCCGAGCGGGGTACGTGACCCTCGTGGGCCGCCCGAACGCCGGCAAGTCCACCTTGATGAACGCGTTCATCGGCGAGCACCTGTCGATCGTCACGCCGAAGGCCCAGACGACCTGGGAGCGGGTGACCGGCATCCTGACGACCGAGCGCACCCAGATGGTGTTCCTCGACACGCCCGGCCTGCTCGACGCCCGCGACCTCCTGCAGAAGTCTATGCTGGGGGCCGCGATGAGCGCGCTGGCCGAAGCGGACGTCGTCCTGGTGGTCATCGACGCGACGTACTCCCCGTCCGAATCGGACGAGCGGAAGCTGCTGGGCGCCCTCGACGGAATCCGCGCCCCCGTGCATGTGGCCCTGAACAAGGTCGACGAGGCCGAGCCCGGACCGCTGGAAGCATGGAGTCGTTGGATCGAAGCCCACTGGCCGACGGCTCGGGTGCACCGGGTGTCGGCGCTCGCCGGCGACGGGGTCGACGATCTCGTCTTGGCCCTCGAAGAAGACGTGCCGGAGAGCCCGTTCCTCTATCCCGAGGACGACATTGCTTCACAGCCCGTGCGCTTCTTCGTCGAGGAGCTCATCCGGGAGACGATCTTCGAACTCTACCACGAGGAGATCCCCTATTCGGCGGTGTGCCGCGTGGGTGAGTTCAGGGAAGGGCAGGAGCCGATCTACATCCAGGTGGACGTCCATGTCGAGCGGAAGTCCCAGAAGGGGATCCTGATCGGGAAGGGCGGCGCGGCGATCCGGGAGCTGGGCGCTCGATCCCGAGCCAAGATCGAGCACTTTCTCGGACGCAGCGTGTACCTCGATCTGTGGGTGAAGCCTCTCAAGTCGTGGCGGAAGGACCGGTCGGTTCTCGGTTCGCTCGGCTTCAAGGTTCCGGACGAGGAGGATGGACGATGACGATGCGGCAGCTCTTCACGGTCGGGGCCCTCGTGCTCCTGACCGTCGGCTCCGTCACGTCGACTCCGGCCACCGCCCAGTCGTCGCCGGGGAGCACCGGAGCGGAAGGAGCGCTCTTCCTCCTTCTGCCCGTCGGTGCCCGAGCCGTGTCGCTGGGTCGCGTGGTCACGGCCCACGAGGGCGCCGAGGCGGCGTTCTGGAATCCGGCCGGGCTGGCGGGCGTGGACGACAACCAGCTGGTTCTCTTCCGAGGTGACCACGTAGCGGGGACGGCCACGGCACTCTCCGGGGTCTGGGGCGCACCCTCCCTGGGCGCGCTCGGGGTCTCCTACTTCCTGCTCGACGCCGGGGAGCTCGACCAACGGGACGAGAACGGGAACTACACGGGCACGATCACCATCCGGAACCATCTGGGCGTGGTCTCCGCGGCTTCGCGCCTGTCCGATCGGGTGAGCGCGGGCGTGAGCCTCAAGCTGATCCAGTTCCGACTCTCCTGCCGGGGCATCTGCCCGGACGCGGGGACGGCGGCCACGACCTGGGCGGTCGATGCGGGCTTCCAGGCACGGCCGCTCGAGCGGCTGCGGGTCGGCGCGATGGTCGCGCACGTCGGCCCGGATCTCCAGGTCCGCAATGCGGAACAGGCGGATCCCCTCCCGGCCCGCATGCGCGTGGCCGCGTCGTACGACGTCCTGGGGGCGGTGACCGACGAGGAGTCGATCTCCGGGTGGCTGGGCTTGGAGCTCGAGGACCGCATCCGCGATCCCGGGTCGCCTTCGGTCTACGTCGGGTCGGAGTTCACGGCGGGCCGCACCGATGCCATCGCGCTGCGCGCTGGATACGTGGTCTCCGAGATCGACCAGGAAGACGGTACGCGCGTGGGTCTGGGCGTTCGCTACGAGCGCTTCGAGCTCTCGATCGCGAAGTCCCTCGCCGTCTCGAGTCTGACCGGCGAGACCGAGCCGGTGCACGTGACCTTCTCGATCGTGTTTTGACCGATCTCCGGGTCGCCGGATCGTCGCTCTCGACGGTGATCCTCGTCCTGCTCGTAGGGGCTGCAGGTGGGCCGGCGCCGACGGCGGCGCAGTCACAGTCGATGTCATGGGCGGCGAGCGGGGGCCTCGAGGCTCCTCGGGTGCCCCTCGGTTACGGCAACGCCCCGGCTTCCGGCAATCCCCTCGGTCCCGCCGCCCTGTCGGCGCTCGTTCCCGGGGCCGGGCAGCTACTGGCCCTCGATCAGCGTCGTGGCTGGGCATATCTGGCGCTCGAGGCCCTCGGATGGGTCGTGTACGCCGACCGGCGCTCAGCGGGCGGACGTTACCGGGACCGATACCGGGACCTGGCTTGGGAGGTGGCTCGTCTGGGAGACGGCCCCCGGGTGGACGGCGACTTCGAGTTCTATGAGCGTATGGCGTCCTGGGGGCGCTCCGGCCGGTTCGATGCCGATCCGGGTACTCCGGGCCTACAGCCCGAGCCGGATCCGTCGACCTTCAACGGCTCCGTATGGCAGCGTGCTCGGGGCATCTACTCGGTGGCGCCGGGGCAGGGACCAACAGACCCCGCCTACGAGGCCGCCGTCGACTACTATTCGTCCAGGGCCTATGCCGACGCTTTCCGGTGGGACTGGTCGGGCAATGCCGAAGCGCTCGAGCGGTACGACGGACTGATCGGCGAGAGCGACGAGCGTTTTCGGCAGGCCACGATCGTGTTCGGCGCCGTGATGGCGAACCACCTCGTGTCGGCCGTCGATGCGTACGTCGCGGCCCGCGGGCTCACGATCGAAGTCGCGCCTGGAACGGGCGTGGGAGCGGGCGGCATGCGTGTCGCCGTACGTTGGACACCCCTCCGCTGAGCGGACAACCATGAACGGGAAGAGGCGAGCATGAGCAAGAAAGACGAAGACGGGCGCGAGAAGCCCGACGTGCTCGACGCGCTGGGCCGGTTCGGGCGCCCCGCGAAGCCGAAGGAGCTCGCAAAGCGCCTCGGCGTGCCGACCCACGACTACCGTGGCTTCAAGCGTATGCTCGCGGGGCTCGAGCGAGCGGGGAAGGTGATCCGCACGCGCGGGAATCGGTATGCGCTGCCCTCCCACATCGACGTCGTGTCCGGCACGCTCTCCCTGACCCGCAAGGGCGACGGCTTCGTGCGTCCTGGCGACGGCGGCGAGGACGTGTTCGTTCCGGGCTCCTGGCTCGATACGGCGATGGACAGCGACCGCGTCGCGGTCCGGATCGAGCGCAAGCCGCGCGGGCGCAATCGCGAAGGCCGGGTGATCCGGGTGCTCGAGCGTGCCCGGGAGACCGTGGTGGGCACGTTGCACAGGGGGAAGAAGCTGACCTACGTGTCGCCCCTCGACATCCGCTTGAACAAGGACATCGTCATCGCGCCCGAGGACGATGCCGGGGCGTCGGAAGGCGACGTCGTGGTGGTCCGCATCCTCACGTATGGTGAAGGGCGGGTCGGACCCACCGGCGAGGTCGAAGAAGTGCTGGGCGCACTCTCGGATCCCGGCGTCGACGTGCTCGCGGTGGCGCACGGATTCGGCGTGAGCCTGGACTTCCCGAAGGCGGTTCTGGACGCTGCGGAGGCCGCCGCGCGCGAGGGGCTGGCCGACCCCGGAGCGGGACGGGTGGATCGTACCGGACTCCTGTGCTTCACCATCGACCCGGACGATGCGAAGGATCACGACGATGCCTTGTCGATCACGAAGACCGACGATGGGCGCGTCGAGGTGGGCGTGCACATCGCCGACGTCGGTCATTTCGTGGGGCGTGACTCGCTCGTAGACGCCGAGGCGTATGAGCGGTCGACGAGCGTGTATCTGGTTGACCGCACCGTGCCCATGCTGCCCCCGCAACTCTCCAACGACGTCTGCTCGCTGAACCCGGGTGTCGATCGGTACGCGATGTCGGTCTACATCACCCTGACCCCCGACGGGGGGGTGGTCGACAACCGCTACGAGCTGACGACCATCCGTTGCCGACGCGGCCTCTCGTACGAAGACGCGCAGGCCGTGCTCGACGGCGAGGCTTCGGGCGATCCCGAGATCGACACGGCGGTCCGCCTGCTGGACGAGTGCGCCAGGGCGGTCCGAGCCCGCCGGCTGGAGCGGGGCAGCCTCGATCTGGATCTTCCCGAGGCCAAGGTCATCCTCGACGACGAAGGTGTCCCGACGGACATCAAGATGCGGGAGCGCACCGCCAGCCACCGGCTGGTGGAGGACTTCATGATCCTCGCGAACGAAGTCGTGGCCACGGACATGGAGGCCCGCTCCGCGCCGGCCCTATTCCGGGTTCACGAGCCGCCGAGCCGCGAGAAGGCCGAAGAGCTGGGCGAGCTCGTGGAGCGTTTCGGCCTCAGCGTGCCGAAGGGGAAGAAGCTCCGACCGAAGGACGCCCAGAAGCTCATCGAGGCCGTGCGCGGGAAGCCGGAGGAGACCCTGGTGTCCATGTCGGTGCTCCGGAGCCTGACCAAGGCGCGCTACGATCCGGAGAACCTCGGCCACTTCGGCCTCGCATCGGAGGCATACCTGCACTTCACGTCGCCGATTCGACGGTATCCCGATCTGGTGGTGCACCGGGCGGTCGCCGAGACCTTCCTCGACGGGCCGTCATCGGGGATGGACGCCGAACGGTTGGAGGCCGCGGCCGAGCGCACGAGCGCTCGGGAGCGCGCCGCGGAGGAAGCGGAGCGCGCTTCGGTGGCCATGAAGAAGGTCGAGTTCATGGAGCGGCACCTGGGCGAGACGTTCCCCGGACGCATCTCCGGGGTCACCGCCTTCGGCTTCTTCGTGACGTTGGAGGAGTTCTTCGTCGACGGGCTCGTGCATGTCAGCGGGCTCTCCGACGACTACTATCGTTTCGACGAGAAGGCGTACGCGTTGGTCGGCGAGAAGAAGGGCCGTCGGTACGGCATCGGCGACCGACTCGAGGTGCAGGTGTCGCGCGTGGACAAGGAAGCACGGCACATCGACTTCGTTCCGGTCCGAGCGCTCCCGCGAAGCGATTGACACCGGGCTCCACGGCGCGGTAACCTCGTGCTCCGATCGCCGGCCCCACCCGAGGATTCATGGCTTCCGACAAGACCATCCTTCATTTCGGACCCGAGCATGCCGAGCCGTCCGAGCTCGTGCGTGACTTCGCCCGGGATTTCGGGCTGGAGATCCTGCAGGTCCATAAGCAGGACGACCTGCACGCGGTGCTGAACCGCACGTATCCCGGGTGCGTGATCTTCGAGGGCGGCGGCGACAGTCCTCAAGTCGTCGGTCTGGCGCGGACGATCAAGGAGGATCCGTTCACGGCCATCGTTCCGGTGATCGTCCTTCTCGACGCCGACGCCAAAGACCGCTCGTCCGATCTCCTCGAAGCCGGAGTGGACGAGGTCGTGCGCCACGGTCTTCCGGGGAGGGAGAAGCGCCTCCGGCTCGAGCAGGTCCTGCACCGGGCCGACCGGGACGTCTCGGTCCACCCGACCACGCGCCTCCCGGGCACGAACCACATCGCGCGTGACATGCAGGCCCGCCTCGAGCTGAACCAGGACTTCGCCGTGTGCTACGCGGACCTGGATCATTTCAAGGAGTTCAACGACCGCTACGGCTATGCGAACGGGGACCGCGTCATCCGGCTGCTCTCCAAGATGCTGCGCGACTGTGTGCGCGGCCTCGCGCCGGGCGGCTTCGTTGGGCACATTGGCGGGGACGACTTCATCTTCAACCTCCGGGTCGAGCAGTTGGAGGCCACCTGCGACGAGATCGTGCGTGTCTTCGACGAGTTGATCCCGTACCAGTACACGGAGGACGACCGGCGGGCCGGATACTTCCTCGGGAAGGACCGAAGGGGGAACGTCCACCGGATACCGTTGATGGCGCTGTCCATCGGCGTGGTCACGAACCAGTTCCAGCGGTTCGAGCACACGGGACAGATCAGCGAGCTCGCCGCCGAGATGAAGGGGTACGCGAAGTCGTTGCCGGGGTCGAAGTACGTCGTCGACCGCCGGCACCAGTCGCCGTCTCTACGGACCGCCTCCGCCGAGGATCCGAGCGCCCTGGGCGATCTGGATCTGCGGGACAACAAGCCGTTCAAGCCATAGCCACCCGAGCCTGATATCATGGTCATCACCGTCTCCTGCCCGTCATGCGCCACCTCGTTCCCGGTGGATCCCGCCAAGATTCCCGAGACCGGGGTGAAGGTTCGCTGCAGTGCGTGCGCGTACGTCTTCCGTGTCGAGCGTCCGGAGCCCGAGCCTGACGCTTCGGCAGCGCTGCCCGAGCTCCCCGAGCCGACGCCGCCTTCGGAGGACGTAGGCGACGACGCCCTGGACATCGAGCGGGACGCCTTCGAAGAGGTGGCCGCGGCCGAAGAGCCGGCGAGCGAGCCGGTTCCGGAGGAGGCGCCCGACGGCGGCGCCGAGATGCCCGATTGGGCGGCTGCCGGAGCCGAGGAGTGGTCCGAACCAGCCACGGAAGCGGCGCCGCTTCCCGAGCCGGAGCCGGAGGCACCGGCCGTCGATCCCGCGGTGGAGGCATGGGCCGCGGAGACGCAGCCGGCCTCGCCCGCCGACGAGGCCACGGAGCAGGCACCGCCGGAGCCCGAGCTCGCCGACGCCGTGCCTGAGCCGGAACTGGCCGAGCCCGAGCCGACAGAGTCGTGGCCCGAGCCGGAGCTACCCGAGCCCACGCTAGCCGAACCGCTCCCCGACCCGGAGCCGCTCGCGGAGCCCGAGCCCGCCAATCCCGTGGAGCCGACCGCCGCCGAAGTGCAGGCGGACACCCCGGTGCAGGGCTTCACCTTCGGCAAGCGCGACCCGATGGACAAAGCCCGTCGCCTCGCGCGGGTGCTGGTGTCCGACATGGTCATGTACAACGCCGAGCGGCATCAGGAGGCCCTCGCGCAAGGCACCTTGGCCGAGGACTTCGAGGAGGAGATCGATAAGTCCTGGAAGGAGTTCGTCGACCAGGTCGGCGGCGAGATCGCGGACGGCGAGGGGCGCACGTTCTGGCGGCAGGCCCTCAACGACATCCTGGCGAAGGGGCAATCGGTCTTCTGACCGCCTGCCGGCAGCTCGCCGGACGTTGAATCACCTGCTGGCCGCCGGTATATTCCGGGGTCCGGGACCACGTCGAGGGGCCGTCCGAAACGGGGCGGCCCCTCGTGCTTTCGGGTCCCGCCGCCTCGCCGTTCGACGAGGACGGCACATCTCGAGCAAACGAGACCGTCAGCACCATGAACAAAGAGCAGATGCAGCGGCTGGGATCGGTCCGCCGGAAGGTCCAGGAGCTCAGGGGGTATCTTTGACCTGGATTCACGCGAAGGACGCCTGACCACCCTCGAAGAGCAGATGGCGCAGCCGGGATTCTGGGACGATCCCGATGCTGCCCGAGAGATCATCGCCGAGTCGAACAAGATCAAGGCGTGGGTGGATCCGTGGGAACAGCTCTCCGCCAAGGTCAAGGATCTCGACGCCCTCGCCGAGCTGCTCGCCGAGGAGAACGACGAGGAGCTCCAGGGCGAGTTCGATCGCGGGATCACCGCCGTCGAGCGGGGCCTCGAGTCGCTCGAGGTCCGTACGATGCTCCAGGGCGAGGACGACCATCGCGACGCGATCGTCACGGTCCACCCCGGGGCCGGTGGGCTCGAGTCGCAGGACTGGGCCGAGATGCTCCTGCGCATGTACACCCGCTGGGCGGAGCGACAGGGCTACGAGATCGAGGTGCTCGACCTCCAGCCGGCCGAGGAGGCCGGCATCAAGAGCGCCACGCTCGAGATTCGCGGCGACAGCGCCTACGGTTATCTGAAGGCTGAGGGAGGCGTGCACCGTCTGGTCCGCATCTCCCCGTTCGACGCTCAGGCCCGGCGGCATACGTCGTTCGCCAGCGTGTTCGTGTATCCGGTGGTCGACGACGACATCGAGATCGAGATCGACCCGGGAGACCTCCGCGTCGACACGTACCGTGCGTCGGGCGCCGGCGGGCAGCACATCAACAAGACCGATTCGGCGGTGCGCCTCACGCACGAGCCGTCCGGCATCGTGGTGTCCTGCCAGCAGGAGCGCTCGCAGCACAAGAACCGCGCAACCGCCATGAAGATGCTGAAGGCTGCCCTGTACCAGCGCGCCCTCGAAGAGCAGGAGCGGGAGCGCGCCGAGCGCGAGTCCACCAAGACCGAGATCGGGTGGGGCAACCAGATCCGCTCGTACGTCTTCCAACCGTATACCATGGTCAACGACCACCGTACCGAGTTGAAGGACAGCGATGTCCACTCCGTCATGGACGGAGAGCTGGACCCCTTCATCGAGGCGTATCTCAAGATGATCGGCTCGGCCTCAGCGGCCTGATCCGAGCGCGCGTCTTGCACGCCACCTCGTCATCCCCAAAAACAAAGTCCATGGAAGATCTGAACCAGGTGCTGCGCGTCCGGCGCGATAAGCTCGACGCGCTGCGAGCCGCGGGCATCGAGCCGTTCGCATACACCTTCGACGCGACCCACGTGTCCGCTCATGTCGCCGAGGCCTTCGAGGCCGCCGAGAAGGGCGGCGAGCTCGACGAATCCGGAGACGGGCAGTCCGTTCGCGTCGCGGGCAGGATCGTGAGCTGGCGCGGACACGGGAAGAGCGCGTTCGCGCACGTCGAGGACGCGGCGGGCCGCATCCAGGTCTATCTCCGGAAGGACGTGCTCGGCGACGAGCGCTTCGAGCAGCTCGACTTCCTGGATCTCGGCGATTGGGTGGGCATCGAGGGGCGCACGTTCCGCACCCGCACCGGTGAGGTCACGGTGCGTGCCGACAGCTGGACGCTCCTCACGAAGTCGCTCCGGCCGCTGCCGTTCGGAAAGGTCGAGACCGATCCCGACACCGGCGAGCGGGTCACGCACTCCGGCTTCGCGGACCAGGAGTCGCGGTACCGGCAGCGCTACGCCGACCTGGCCGTCCATCCCGAGGTGCGCGAGCAGTTCCGCGTCCGCGCGCGCATCGTCTCGGCCCTCCGGGGCTTCCTCGACGGGGAAGGCTTCCTCGAGGTCGAGACGCCCGTCCTGCAGCCGCTGTACGGGGGCGCCTCGGCCAAGCCGTTCGTCACGCACCACCATGCGCTCGACCAGAAGATGTACCTGCGGATCGCCGACGAGCTGTACCTCAAGCGTCTGATCGTGGGGGGGCTCGACCGGGTGTACGAGATCAGCAAGGACTTCCGGAACGAGGGCCTCTCGCGGGTGCACAACCCCGAGTTCACCATGCTCGAGTGGTACCAGGCGTTCACGGACTACCACGACCAGATGGACCTCGTGGAGCGCATGGTGCTCCACGTGCTCGACACGGTGTTCGGCCGCCGCACGGTCCGCTTCGGTGAGCACGAGATCGAGTTCACCCCTCCGTTCAAACGGCTCTCCCTCATCGGAGGGCTGTCCGAGGCGTTGGGCACGGACGTCCACGACCTGAGCGAGGAAGATCTGCGGGCCAAGGCGAAGGAGCTCAAGATTCCGGATCTCGACGGAGCGGGGCGGGGCAAGCTGATCGACAAGCTCTTCGGCGAGCTGGTGGAGCCGGACCTCATCCAGCCCACCTTCGTGACGGATCATCCGCGCGAGCTCAGCCCGCTGGCCAAGGTCCACCGGGACGACCCGCGCCTCACGGAGCGCTTCGAGCTCTACATCGGCGGCGCCGAGATCTTCAACGCGTTCTCCGAGCTCAACGACCCCATCGACCAGCGCGCCCGCTTCGAAGCCCAGACCGCGCTCCGGGCGGCCGGGGACGAGGAGGCCCAGCAGGTCGACGAGGACTTCATTCGGGCGCTCGAGTACGGCATGCCTCCGACCGGCGGCGTCGGTATGGGCGTGGACCGGTTCGTCATGATGCTGACCGACCAGGCCTCCATTCGCGACGTCATCCTCTTCCCGACGCTCAGGAACGAAGATTGAGGACGGGCGGCAGGAAGGGGCGGCGGACGTGACGGGCCTGCACTGGTACATCGCGCGGCGCTACCTGAGCGCGGGCCGGGGACGGGGCCTGCTCTCGCTCATCACCTGGATTGCACTGGGGGGCGTCACGGTCGGCGTGTGGGCGCTCGTGGTCGTGATCGCCGTCATGACCGGCATGCAGGAAGACCTGCGCAACAAGATTCTCGAGTCGAGCCCGCACGTGATCGTGCTGCAATCGGGGGCGAGCCTTCGGCTCGACGACTGGTCCACCGTGCTCGACTCGGTGACGGACCACCCCGACGTGATCGGCGCCGCCCCGTTCGCGCTGTCGCAGGTGTCGGTGGTCAATCGGTCGGAGGGCGGCTCCTATTCCCAGCCGGCGCTCCTCTACGGGGTATCCATCGACACCACCCGCGTGGCGCCCACCGACATGGAGCAACGCATCGCGGAGGGCGCTCTGAGCCTCTCGTCGACGGAGTCCGGGCTGCCCCCGATCCTGATGGGGAGCGGGCTCGCCGACCGGATGCAGGTCTTCGAGGGCGACCGGATGGTCCTCGTGGCCCTCGAGAACCTCCGGCAGGACGTCTTCGGCGGCCTGACCCCGACCATCCGCGAGTTCGAGGTGACCGGGACGTTCACCACCGGGATGTGGGACTACGATACCCGGAACATCTATACGACCTTCGAGGCCGCGGCCGACCTGCTCGGCATGCCGGAGGGGAGCGCCGCCGGCATCGGCGTCCGCACGCGCGACCCCGAGCGGGCCGGCGAGGTGGCGTCCGAGCTCTCGGAGGAGCTGGGCTATCCGTACTACGTCGAGTCGTGGATGACGACGAACCGCGCCCTGTTCAGCGCGCTCCGTCTCGAGAAGCTCGCCATGGGGCTGATTCTCTTCCTGGTCGTGCTCGTGGCGGCGTTCAACATCGTCAGCACGCTGGTCATGGTCGTCTCCGACCGGACCCGGGAGATCGGGATCCTGAAGGCGATGGGCATGACCCGCGCGGGTATCCTGCGGGTATTCATGATGCAGGGCGCGTGGATCGGCATCGTGGGGACCACCCTCGGAACCGTGCTCGGGGTTTTGTCGGCTTGGGCGCTCGGGCGCTACGAGATCATCAAGATCCCCCCCGACGTGTACTTCATCGATCACCTCCCGGTGTCCCTGCAGGCCGCCGACGTGGTTCTGATCGTGGGGGCGAGCATCCTGGTCGCGTTCCTCGCGACCATCTACCCGGCGCTGCAGGCCTCGCGGCTCGAGCCGGTGGAGGCGATCCGTCATGAGTGACGCCGACAGGACCGCGTCCGCACGGCCGCCGCTCGAAGCGAGCGGGGTGACGAAGGTTTTCGTGGGTGGCGACGGAACGCCGCTCGACATCCTCGACGGCCTCGATCTCACCGTGGGATCGGGAGAAGCCATCGCCATCACCGGTGCGAGCGGGGCGGGGAAGTCGACCTTTCTCCACATCCTGGGCGCCCTCGACCTGCCGACGGCGGGCCGGGTTCTCCTCGACGGGCAGGACGTATCCAAGCTCTCCGACGAGGCGTTGGCGGTGGTGCGCAATCGGCACGTCGGCTTCGTCTTCCAGTTCCACCACCTGCTCCGGGAGTTCACGGCGCTCGAGAACGTGATGATGCC
>JBBDSM010000011.1:0-12956 GCA_040904945.1 Gemmatimonadota bacterium | reverse complement strand
CGGCCCGCTCGATCTGGGTCCGACGCTTCCCCCGTGAGCGGGCGAGGCGGTTCGGTGATGTCGTCCGCGGTACCCGGCTCCCCGTCCGGACCCATCGATCCGACGTAGTAGTCCCGGTTCGTGGCCCGGATGTAGTAGAAGTTGTCCCACGGATCGGTCTCCTTCCCCGAGAAGGAGCGGCGCAGCCACCCCGAGAAGTTGTCCGAAGCGGGGAGCCCCTCGGCCCGCCTCAGGCGCGCGTCGAGCTGGTCGGCCATGGAGCGCAGCTGACGGGGCACGTATCGGGCTTTCATGTCGTCCACGTACGGCTTCACGAACCCATTCAGGTCCGCGCGGAGGCTGGGCACCGCCATGGTGACGCCGAGCGCGATGAACGCCAGATAGAAGAGCTTCTTGATCATTGAGGTCATCCGTCCAGGAGAGTTCTTCGCTCCTCAAAGCTGCACCACGGAGCCGATTCCTGCCACGTCTCGATTTGGAAGGGTGCTGAAGAAGTGGGGTGGGCCGCGACTCTAACCCGCCTCGTGCAGCACGTCGCGGTCGTGGGTCGTGCGGAGCTCCAACTCTGGAATCCGAAGCGTCAGGAGCGTCGCGAGGGCGATGATGATGGCGGTGAGCCCGTAGATCCGGAACGTCGCCGTCGAGAAGGCCTCCGCCACACGGACCGCGACTCGGCTCGCCACAGCGTCCCCCTCGGCTCGGAGCGCGGCCGCCTCGGAAGGAGTGGCCGCGCCCTCAGCGAACCCCTCATACCGCTCGCGGATGAGAGCCGGCAGCGTCGATCCCCCCGTGGAGACGAGCTGCTCCGCGTCGATGCCCACACCATCGAGGACGCCGGAGGGCAGCTCGAGGGTCGCGAACGAGACACTGAGCGTGGTGACGAGAACGGTACCCATGACGGCCGCACCCACGGTCGCCCCGATCTGCCGAAAGAACTGCGACGCGCTCGTCGCCTGGCCGACCATGCGGACGTCGACCGCATTCTGGATGGCGAGCGTGAAGAGCGGCATCGACGGACCCGCCCCGAGACCGCACAAAACCGTATAGAGGGTGACCTCGGCGAAGCTCACCGAAGCGTCCAGGTTGGAGAGGAGCAACACCGACAACGTGAACAGGACTCCTCCCGCGAAGATCTGCTTCCGGTAACCGATGCGGTCCACGTACCGGCCCGACATGGTGGCCCCGAAGACGACGCCCGCCGAGAACGGGATCAGCGCCGCTCCCGCGCTGGTCGCCGACACGCCGAGCACGTTCACCAGCAGGAGGGGCAAAAAAATCGTGATCGACATGACCGCGGCGCCGAAAAAGAACGTGGCGGTGTTCGCCGTACGAAAGACGCGGTTTTGGAAGAGCCTCAGATCGAGGATGGGGCTCGCCGAGACGCATGACCGCAGGAGGAACGCCACGATCCCCAGGACGCCGAGCACGAAAAGTCCGGGTGTGACCCAGGGAGCCCACGAGGGCCCCTCGAGCATCTCGGGACCGGCGCCCGGGAACCACGGGTAGGCGCGCTTGTCCAGCTGAATGGAGAGGACGAGCGGCACGAGTCCGAACATCAGGAGGACCCCGCCGACGAAATCGGGCCGCTGGGTCTCACCGATGGGATCCAGCGACGGCATCCGGCGCAGGATCAGCCAGAGCGCGATCGCTCCGAACGGGATATTCACGAAGAAGACCCAGCGCCACCCCTGCACCCCGGGAATCAAGCCGCCGGCGTGGTCGGTCAGGAGGCCGCCGACCAGAGGGCCCAACACGGAGGCAACGCCGAAGACGGCACCGACGTATCCCTGGTAGCGGCCCCTTTCGGCGGGGGTGAACAGGTCGGCGATCACGGTGAACGTCATAGCGAAGATGCCGCCCCCGCCGAGCCCCTGGAGCCCACGCGCGAAGATCAACTGCGACATCCCGTCCCCCAGAAACGGGAGGCGGCCACCCATACCGGCCACGCCGCACAACACCGAGCCCATGAGGAAGAGGAGGACGGCGCCCAGCGTGATGCGCTTGCGTGAGTATGTGTCGGCGAGCTTTCCGTAGACGAGGGCGAGCGCGGTCGACGCCAGCAGGTACGCTGTGGCCACCCATGCGTACCGGTCGACGGCCTCGAGGTCCTCGACCATGCTGGGCAGCGCCGTGGCGACGATCGTCTGGTCCAGCGCGGCCAGGAAGAGCGTGACCAACATCGAAGCGTACACCAGCATGCGGTCCGTGTCCGAGACACGGTCCGACACACGGAGATCGAACGATTCGGCTGGGGGTCGGCTCATCGGATGGGGTACGGAGTCCAGGCGGGCAAAACGCCCGCAAGTCTAGCGGAAGGGCTCCGCGGCCTCCATCAGCGAGACGAACCGTCCAGCCACGACGTGACCAGCGCCAACCAGGCGTCCGGACGGTCCAGGTGCACGGTATGCCCGGCGTCGGGCACCGCGTCGACGACCGCGTCGTTCATCACCCCCGCCATGCGCCGGGCGATCTCGACGAACTTGGCGTCCAGGGCGCCCGTGACGAGCCGGGTGGGAGCGCGGACTTCGCCCAGCCGGTCCCAAAGCGACGGCAGCGACCCGGTCCCGAGACCGCGGAGCGCCCCGGCCAGCCCCGGGGCACCGTTGGCTCGACGCACGCGATCGGCCCGCCGGGTGGCCGCCGAGGGGCGCCTCGGACCGGGTCGCAACACGTCGACGGCCGCCCATTCGGCCGCGAACACTTCGATCCCCTGCTCCTCGATCCGGGCCGCGAGGATCTCGTCGTCATCGCGGCGCGCGGCCCGCTCCGACTCGGACGACAGGCCGGGCGAAGCGGACTCCAGGACGAGCCGACGCACGCGATCGGGGTATTGGAGCGCCACGTGGAGCGCGATACGCCCGCCCATCGAGTATCCGAGGAGGTCGAACGGTCCGGACAAAGCGTCCACGACGCGCGTGACGGCAGCATCCAGGGCGATCCGCGGATCCGAAGACGGAGGCGGAGCGCCCCCATGCCCCGGTAGGTCGACCGGAACGACCTCCCGCCCGCCGACCGTGAGGCCCGACAGCAAGTCGTCCCCCCACGACTCGGTCGACCCCGTGAAGCCGTGGAGCAGAACGAGCGGCCTCGGACGTTGCCTCCGGGCACCGATGTCCGGACCTTCCGAAGCATGAAGATCCTGGTCATCGGTGCCACCGGCACCATCGGTTCGGCGGTCGCTCGCGCGCTCCGGGCGCGCGGGCACGAAGTCCTCGGGGCCGGAGCGACCTCGGGAGAGCGCCGCGTCGACATCTCCGACCCGGCGTCCATCGAACGCCTCTACGAAAGCGCGGGCCCCCTCGACGCGGTGGTGTGCGCCGCCGGCGTCGCACGTTTCGGCGCTCTGGACGATCTCACCGTGGAGGACTTCGACGTCAGCGCCCGCAACAAGCTGCTGGGGCAGGTTGAGCTGGTGCGCCGGGGCGTCGGCTGCGTGCGGGAAGGCGGCAGCTTCACCCTCACCTCCGGAGACCTGTCGACGGCGCCCGAGCGTGGAACGGTCGCGGTGGTCATGACGGGGGCCGCCGTCGAAGCCTTCGCCCGGGCCGCAGCGCTCGACCTCGAGGGGCGCTACCGGGTCAACGTGGTGAGCCCCGGCGCCGTCGCCGAGTCTCTGGAGGCGGCCGGTCACGACGCGACGGGGGCCATCCGGGTCCGCGACGTCGCCGCCCATTACGTACGCTCCGTGGAGGGTCACGAAACGGGAACGGTGTTCGACGCTCGGGCGCCTGAGAGGTCCGGGAATTGAGCGGGAGGGGGACGCCGGACGCCGTCCACGAGGCCGGTGAGGGCCTGGCATGATACATGCAACTTTAAGGGTCCCCGATGCTTGCGAGCACGACACCATTGATGTGGCGCAGCGAATAGGGGAAATTGAAGTTGAATCAACCTGTCCACAACCGGTAACGATTATATGTCCAAGCCCGAGCAGCCCGGCTCCGCGGTGAACGCCGACGTGGAGACGAAACCGTCAACCAGTCGGATTCCCATGGACCAAAATGAAGTCGTGGGCCCCCCGGCCGTCCCGGGGGCGATGGAGTACGACTACACGAACTTCTACTTCGGCGCGGGCGACGACGCTTTCGCGCTGCTCGAGCCGTTCGAGGATTGGTGGTCCGAGGTCAAGCCGGCGGGCTACTACCTCTACGAGCTTCCGATCCACAGCCAGCCCGGCACGCGTGTGGACGTCGAGGACACGAAGACCGGCGAGCTCCGGAAGGGACTCGTCAACTTCGCCTCGTACAACTACCTGGGTCTGTCGTACCGTCCCGAGGTCAAGCAGGCGATCAAGGACGCCGTCGACATCTACGGCGGCGGCTCCTCCGGGTCGCCCATCCTCTCCGGCACAACGGCACTCCATCGGCAGCTCGCAGAGGAGCTCGCGGCGTTCAAGGGGCAGGAAGCCTCGATGATCTTCCCGACGGGCTACAGCGCCAATGTCGGGACCATCGCGGGGCTCATGCGCTCCGGCGACCTGATCGTAGCCGACCAGTACGCGCACGCGAGCATCGTCGACGGGATGATCCTCTCCAAGGCGAAATCGCGCTTCTTCCGGCACAACCGGGCGGACGACCTCGACCGCAAGCTGAGCGGCTTCGACGGCAAGAAGCTGGTCATCGTCGAGGGCGTCTACTCCATGGACGGCGACACACCGCCGCTGGCCGAGATCGTGGAGGTGTGCAAGAAGCACAAGGCGCGCCTGATGATCGACGAAGCCCACTCCACGTTCGTGTTCGGTAAGACCGGTAAGGGCGTGGCCGAGGACCAGGGCTTCGACAAGGACATCGACATCCACCTGGGCACCTTCTCCAAGAGCCTCGGGGGCCAGGGCGGCTTCATCGCCGGATCCGAGCAGCTCATCAATTACCTGCGCGGGTTCTCCCGCTCCCGCTTCTTCTCCTGCGCCCTCTCCCCGGTCGTCGTGGCCGGGATCCGGAAGGCGCTCGAGATCGCCTCGAACGAGCCCGAGCTGCGCACGAAGCTGTGGGAGAACGTCGCCTACATGCAGAAGCTGCTCACCGAGGCGGAGATTCCCATGGGCGACTCGATGTCGCACGTGATTCCGATCATGGTCCGCGACGACGCCCGCATCTTCATGATGGGCGAGGAGCTGTTCCGCGAGGGCGTCTTCATCAACCCGGTGAAGTATCCCGCCGTCGGGAAGCACAAATCGCGCTTCCGGATGTCGATCTCCGCCGCTCACTCGAAAGAGGAGCTCGAAGAGGGAGCCGGCATCATCCAGAAGGTGCTGCAGAGGTACGGCGTATGTCCGTAGGGAGCTACCGCTTCAACACCGGGGTCAGCGCCTTTTTCGAGATGGCGACGGTGGACGCCCGGGCGGTCCTCCCGGAGCACCTCGAGCCCATCGAAGTCCGGCATCAGAGGAGCGTCCTGTCCGTCACGGCGTTCCTCTTCGACGACAGCGTCGTCGGCCCGTATACCGAGCTCATGTTCTCGGTCATCGTGCCGCCGATGGTGGCCGAGTGGGGCCAGCACGCGAAAGCGGGCTTCTACCCGTTCATCGCGGCGACGAGCTCCAAGGAGGCGCGCCGGATCAAGTCGGAGCGCTTCTTCTTTCCCTACTACGATCACGACATCGACGCGCAGTTCATCGAGACCGATGACCGCCTTCGGATCCGGGTCTTCGGAGGGGGTTCCCAGATCCTGGACATGAGCATTACGCCGGGCGCGTGGGAAACCACCACGCACCTGCTCCAGGGCTTCATGATGAACGGCGAGCAGCGCCTGAGGACCACGCTGCAGATCAGCGGCGATTACACGGTGCACGAGAACGAGAGCGGGCGCATGACGCTCTTCCCGCATCCGATGACGGCCGATCTCCTGCGGAACGAGGTCTCCTCCGAGCCGTTCCGCGAGCACTGGTTCAAGAATGGCACCGAGGTGTTCCACAAGCTCGAAGCGTTCTGACCCGGTCCGGTGACGCAGCCGTCCCGTAGACCCCAGGACCTGGTTTTCACGCTGTACGGTGAGTACCTCCTCGACCGCGACGATCCGCCCTGGGTCGGCGCGCTCATCACGCTCCTCCAGCCGTTCGGTCCTTCCGAAGGCGCGGTGCGAACCGTGCTGTCGCGCATGTCCGGGAAGGGTTGGCTCACCACCCATCGCATCGGGCGCCACGCGTTCTACGACCTGACCCCGCGCGGCCGGAAGCTGCTCGAAGAGGGACAGGCCAGGATCTTCCACCCCTCCTGGGACGTGCCCTGGGACGAGCAGTGGTTCCTTCTCGCCTACTCCATTCCCGAGGATGCCCGCAAGCTGCGGGACCGCCTCCGGGACCGGCTGGCCTGGTTGGGATTCGGCTCACTGGGTAACGGCCTCTGGATCTCTCCGCACGACGTCGAGGACGAGGTCCGGGACCTCTCCAGGCAGCTCGGCATCGCGGAGCACCTGGAGTGCTTCCGCGCAAAGCGCGTGGCCGGAGCCCCGGCGGGAGAGCTCGTCACCCGATGCTGGGACCTCGACGCGGTGGACGCGCACTACCGGGCGTTCATGGACCGCTGGAGCCCGGAGCTCCGAAGGCTGGAAGCAGACGCGGACGACTCCATCGAGGACGAGGAGTGCTATACGTTGCGCTTCGACCTCATCCATGAGTTCCGCGCCTTCCCCCTGGAGGACCCGTACCTTCCGCGCGCGCTCCTACCCGACTCCTGGGCGGGCGAAGACGCCACACGGCTCTTCCACGCGCTGCACGACCAGCTCGTCGGTCCGGCCGACCGGCACGTGGACCGCGTCCTCGAAGACGGACCCGTGGCCTCGTCGTCGGGCGCGCCCTCATGAGCGAGTCGGCAGAGGCGCGGGTCCGGAGCCCGATGGGCCCTCCCCTTCTCCTGGCCGGGCTCATGGTGGCCGCCTGCGGCCCGCCCGAGCCGAACCCGCGCGTAGCGCTTCTCGAAGTGCTGCGGATCGAGGATGCCCGCCCGACCGACACGGAAGGACGTGAGGCCCTCTTCGCCGGCATCCGCGCGGAAGAATCGGCGACGCGGCGCTTCGCGGTCCGGGCGCTCGGACGGCTCGAAGACCCCACGCTGGTGGAACGGATCCGCCCGTCGCTCACGGACCCTGACCCGACCGTCCGAGCCGCCGCCGCCTGGGCCGTGGCGCAGGCCGTCCACGGGGAGGACGGGGGCGTGGCGACGGACGCCCTCGTCGCGGCGGCGCGCACCGAGTCCGACCCGAACGTACGCGGGGAAATCGCCCGATCGCTCGGACGGGTGCGCTTGGAAGACACGCCCGACGAAGTGCTGGACATCCTCGGCGCCTGGGCCGCGGAACCCGGGCTCGATGCCGAGACCGCCGTCGGCGTAGCCCTCGGTCTCGAGGCCCTGTCGCGGGCTCCTGGCACATCGGGCTCCGACGAGAGGGTGTACGAGGGACTCGAACGGCTGACGGGATTCGAGGGGGCTGGAGCCGTCGATCCGATCGTTCCGGTCCGGGTCCGCGCCGTGGCGCTGCTCGCGCTGGGGCAGCGCGGCCGACTGTCCGTCCAGGTCATCCGGGAGACGCTCACCGATCCGGCGCCGACCGTGCGCGCAACCGCTGCCCGCTTCCTCGGGTCCGCCCCCACCGACGCGCGGGCCGAGTTCCTGAGTGCGGCCGCCGCGGACGACGCGACGATCGTACGCGTCGAAGCCGTCCGCGCGTTGGCGTCCGCGCCCCGGACAGCCGCAACGTGCCGGGACCTGCTCGCCGCGGCGCGCGGCGATTCGGCCAGGATCGTGCGCGTGTCCGCGCTGGACGCGCTCGGCACGGCGTGTCCCGAAGGCACCGGCCCGGAGATCGTGGACTACCTCGACTCGCTCGCGTCTGCCCTGCCACCGGAGACGGACGGAGCGTGGCACCCGGCCGTGCACACGCTGGCCTCGCTGGCTCGACTGGACGCGGAGGCGGCACGAGACGCCTTGGAACGACACGCGGGCCACGCGAATCCGTTCGTCCGGGCGGGGGCCGCGCTGGTGGCGGGCCTCGTCGCGGACGGCCCAACCCTCCGAGCTCTGTCCGCCGATCCCGATCCGAACGTGCGTACGCCAGCGCTCCGCGCGCTCTTCGAGATCGAGGGGCGGGCGCTGGACGAGGAGCTGATCGACCAGCTCTCCTCCGCCGATCCGCAGCTCCTCATGACCGTCGCCGAGCTGCTGGACGAGAGCGCGCATCCCGGCGTGGCCGAGGCGGCGCTGGCGGCTTTCGTGCGCGTCTCCGACCTGCGGAGGGAGACGACCCGCGACGCGCGCATGGCGCTCCTCGACGTCGTCGCCTCCACCGGTGAGCCGTCGCTCGCGGCTCGACTCGAGCCATATCTCACCGACTTCGACGCGGTGGTCGCGGCACGGGTGGGCTCGATGCTCGCCGACTGGACGGGCTCCGCGCCGGCCACCACGCCCCAGCCCCTTCCCCGCCTTCCGCTCCCCACCACCGACGACGTTGCGGACATAGAGCGGAACGTCGTGGTGTTGCACATGGCGCGCGGCGGCGAGATCGTCGTCGAGTTGTTCCCCTTCCTGGCGCCGACCAACGCCTTCCGCTTCATGCGGCTGGCCCGGGAGGGCCATTTCGACGGCCTCACGTTCCACCGGGTCGTGCCCAACTTCGTCATCCAGGGGGGCTCGCCGGCGGCGAACGAGTACGCCGGCGACGGGCCCTACACCAAAGACGAGATCGGCCGGATGTCGCACTGGCGGGGCACGGTGGGCCTCTCGACCCGTGGCCGGGACACCGGCGACGGGCAGATCTTCGTGAACCTCGTCGACAACGTGCGCCTCGATCACGACTACACGGTGTTCGGCGCGGTCCGAGCGGGCATGGATGTGGTGGACGAGGTGCTCGCGGGCGACGTGATCAGTCGGGTCGAGATTCGGCCCAAGGATTGACGAACAGGCCCAACGGGCCCATGTCCCTTACGCAATCTCCAAACACAAACCCTTCGAGGTCGAGCGCGATGGAACACAATCCGGACGCACCCTGGTACATGCGGCTCCATTGGCAGGTCGCCGTGGCCATGCTGCTCGGAGGTCTCACGGGGCTGATCTTCGGCACACCCGCCGCCGAAGCCTTCGGTTGGCTCGGAGACCTCTTCATGAAGCTCCTGCGCATGATCATCGTGCCTCTGGTGCTCACGTCGATCATCTCGGGTGTGGCGTCCGTCGGAGGCGGGAAAGCCCTGGGCCGGCTCTTCAGCAAGACCCTGGGCTACTACGTCCTCTCGAGCCTGCTGGCCGTCGCGGTCGGCCTGCTCTTCGTCAACCTGATCCGACCGGGCGTGGGCGCGAACATGACCACCTCCCCGACCGCGCAGCTCCCCGACCTCGAGACGCCGTCGTCTCCCGTGCAGCTCCTGCTCGACATCGTGCCGGAGAACGTCATCCAAGCGGCCGCGACGGCGGACATGCTCGCGCTGATCTTCTTCAGCATCGTATTCGGCGCTGCGGTCACCACCATGCCGGAGAAGCCCCAGCGCATCGTCACCGAGCTCTTCGACGCACTGTTCGAGGCGATGATGCGGCTCACCTCGGGGATCATCAAGTTTCTTCCCATCGGCGTGTTCGCTCTCATCGCGCGCATGGTCGCGACGACGGGATTCGAAGGATTTCGACCGCTCGCGCTCTACGCGCTCACGATCTTCTCCGGCCTCACGGTACACTTCTTCGTAACCCTGCCGCTTCTGCTGATCGTGTTGGCACGCATCTCACCGAAGATCCACTTCGCGAACATGCGCGAGCCGCTCCTGGTGGCCTTCTCGACGAGCTCGTCCGGAGCCACGCTGCCCGTGACGATGAACGCCGTCGAGACGAAGGTCGGCGTCTCGAATCGCGTGACGTCCTTCGTGCTGCCCATGGGGGCCACGGTCAACATGGACGGCACGGCGATCTTCGAGTGCGTGGGCGCGCTCTTCATCGCGCAGGTGCTCGGCTTCGACCTGACCATCATGCAGCAGGCGGTCGTCGTGCTCACCGCGCTGCTGGCGTCCATCGGCGCCGCGGCGGTGCCGTCGGCCGGGTTGGTCGTGATCTTCATCGTGCTCGAAGCCATCGGCCTACGGGGTCCGAACGTGAACGTCATCGTCGGCTCGATGCTGGCCATCGACCGCCCCCTCGACATGTACCGTACGGCGGTCAACATCTTCAGCGACTCCGTCGGTACTGCCGTCATCGCGCGCTCGGAAGGAGAGACGACGGTCGACACGGAGATCCGCTGACGCGCGGGCCGGAGCGCCGGCCCCACCCCGCTTTTCCATGCGCCTCGTCAGGGGCGCTCCCCCATGAGCGCTTCGACCTCCTCGGACGAACGCGGCGCGCCGGCCGACAGATTCACCGGCCCATCCTCGGTCACAAGGATATCGTCCTCGATCCGGACGCCGATGTTCCACCACCGTGGGTCGATGTCGTCCGCCGCCGGGATGTAGAGCCCCGGCTCGACGGTGATGACCGTGCCCGGCTCGAGGGGGCCGCCGCCACCCACATCGTGCACGTCGAGACCCAAATAGTGGCTCGTCGCGTGCATGAAGAAGCGGCGGAGACCGTTCAAGTCGGTCTCGTCGCGGATCAGCCCGAGCTCGGCCATGCCCTCGGCCATCACAGCCTCGGCCGCTCGGTGGGGCGCGAGGTACGGAGCGCCAGCAAGGCTCGCTTCAATGCCTGCCTCCTGGGCACGGTACACCACATCGTAGATGGCCCGCTGCTCGTCGGTGAACGTCCCAGAGACAGGCACCGTGCGGGTCACGTCTGCGGCGTATCCGTGATACTCCGCTCCGACGTCGATGACGACCATGTCGCCGGGCTCGGTCCTCCGGCGGTTCGTCTCGTAGTGGAGGATGACCGAGTTCTCACCGCTCCCGACGATGCTCGGGAACGCAGGGTACTCGGCGCCGGACGTCTTGAAGGTGTGCTCGACGAGGGCTTCGATCTCGTACTCGTGCCAGCCGGGCTCGACCGAGCGCATGACCTCCCGGTGCGCCTCCACCGTCATGTCGATGGCCTTCTGCATGATGGTGAGCTCCTCGGCGGTCTTGTGGGTCCGGAGCTCGTCGAGAAGCGCGCGCAGCATGGTTCCGTCGGGATGGCCGCTCGTGAGCTCGGCGTGGGTTCGGGACCAGGATTCGTACTCGCGGGCGTCCACGAACGCCTCGGCGAGCTCCCGGGCCGTCGGGTCGGAAGCCGCGGCGGGATCGAAGCCCCGGTCCACGAGGGCCCGAAGCCGGGTGAAGAGTTCGGGGGACGGCGACGAAAGCACCCCGTGCAGGACGAAGCCGGTCAGCCCGCCTTCCTCGATGGTGATCGGCTGGACGTGACGCCTGAAGAGCTCGAGCTGTCCCTCGAGCTCGGATGCAGCCGGGACGCCGTCCGGGAGCGGTAGGTGATGGACCTTGTACGACCCCGACGCAAGCCAAGGCCCGACCAACTCGTCGAAGCGGGTCGCGTCGACCGCGAGCTCCACGCCCAACTGCTCCATGGCGCGCTCGGTGCCGAAGCGGCGGCCGAGCCACACCTCCTCGGACGGATCCCGGGGCGGAACGAAGAGGATCTCGCGAACCGTCCGGCCGTCGACCTCGACCCCACCGGGGGCCAGCACGAGGGCGGACCCGGGCTCCGGGCTTCCCGTCAGGTACAGGAAGTCACTGTCCTGGCGATACTCGAAGCTCACGTCGTTCGACCGGTTCCGGGTCGGCGCCCCGAACACGATCGCGAGCGCATCATCGGGAAGCCGCGACATGAGGGCCTCTCGCCGCCCCTCGTGGAACGAAGCCGGCAGATAGTCATCGTCGTACCGGACCGGCGCGTCGTGGGACTGAGCGGCGAGCGGGGCCTCGACGAGGGGGAGAGCCACAGCGCCGAGGGCGACGAGGAGTGCGGGAACGAAGGGTCTCATGCGGATTCGGTCCAGGGTCGGGGTAACGTCGACGTCCGTCCTACAGTCGTCCGCCCCTTTCGATCCCGCCCGTCGCGGCCCAGATTGCGCTATTCCTACCCGTCACACCCAGGAGGACCCATGGATCGTCGTGGATTCGTCACCGCCGGCATGGCCGCCGGCCTCGCCGGCATCACCGGTGCCGGAGGCACCGTTCATTCGCTCTTCAGTCGGGTGCCCGGCTGGGCCACCGGAAAGACGCTCGAAGACGGAACCATCCGGCTCAGCTCGAACGAGAACGCCATCGGTCTCTCCCCCGCGGCCCGCCAGGCGGTCGTCGATTCGCTGGACATCGCCAACCGCTACCCCGGCTCCCACCGCGGAGAGCTCATGGAGCAGCTGGCGGCCTACGCCGGCGTGAAGCCCGAGAACCTCGTCCTGACCAACGGATCGACGGAGGTCCTCCAGGTCGCGGCACAGGCGTACCGCGGACCGAACAAGCCCCTCGTGTTGGCGGAGCCGACCTTCGAGGACATCGGCGACTATCAGCAGACCGAGTCCTACCACGTGATCGCCGTCCCGCTCACGTCGAAGCACGAGCACGACGTCGCGCGCATGCGTGAAGAAGCTTCGGGGCGCCCTTCGGTCGTGTACTTCTGCAATCCGAACAACCCGACGGGGACGATCACGAACACGGCCGCCATCGATGAGTGGATCGCCGAAGCGCCGGAGACGACGACCTTCATCATGGACGAAGCGTACTTCGAGTACGTGTCCGCCCCGGGCTTCGAATCGGCGGTGAAGTGGGTCGAGCAGAAGCCGAACGTCGTGGTCGCTAGGACCTTCTCGAAGATCTTCGCCATGGCCGGGATGCGGCTCGGATACAGCATCTCGCACCCGGATACGGCGGACTACCTGCGTCAGTTCGTGGTTCAGAACTGCCCGAACGAGCTGGCCGCGGCCGCAGGGCTCGCGTCGCTACAGGACTCCGGGCTCATCGATCGGAGCGTCGCGGTGAACGACGAGTCCAAGGCCATCGTGCACGCCACTCTCGACGAGCTCGACCTCGAGTACCTGCCCACCGAGGCCAACTTCAT
>JBBDSM010000010.1:2788-12992 GCA_040904945.1 Gemmatimonadota bacterium | reverse complement strand
GGGTGAAGACGTGCAGCACGTCCATGGACGCCCTCAGGTCGTCCATGCCCCACTCCTCGAGCACGTCGAGCACCCGGTCCGTGAACTCTTGCTTGCGCGCGCTCCAATCGATGCCCGACGCCTGATTCGCGACCGGGACGAGCACGTACATGCTCTCACCGCCGGGCGGCGCCATGGATGGATCGGACCGTGTCGGCGCGTGAAGGTACATCGAGAAGTCGTCCGGCAGGATCTTGGCGCCGAAGATGTCGCGGAGCAGACCCTTGTAGCGCTCGGTGAGGATGAGCGTGTGGTGGGCCAGCTTCGGGTACTGCCGGCGCGTTCCGATGTAGAGCAGGAAGCAGCTCATGCTCCACTGCGTGCGGGCCAGCTTGCCGTCCGTCCAGCGGCGTCGGTCGCTCGCCGGCACCAGCGAGCCGTACGTGTGACCCGGGTCGGCGTTGCTCACCACGATGTCCGCGTCGATGCGCCCTGCGTCGGTCTCAACGCCGACCGCGCGACCGTCGCGCACGACGATCTGGCGTACCTCCCGGCCGGTCTCGATGCGTCCGCCCTGTTCGATGAGGAGTCGACCGAGCGCCTCCACCACCGAGTACATACCCCCCCTGGTGAACCAGACTCCGCCCTCACGCTCGAGGAACGGAATCATGAGGTAGATGGAGGGCGTGTTGAACGGGTTTCCGCCCACGAAGAGCGGATGGAAGGAGTAGATGAAGCGGTGCCGGAAGTCCTTGAAGAACCGGTTTACGAAGGTCGTGACCGGGAGGTACGCGCCCAACCGCGCCACGCGCGGTAGGAAGCGCATCATGGACCCGATGGTGTCGAACGGCTTGGAGCCCAGCTTGTCGCCGATCACCGCGTCGTAGATGGGGCGGACCGCGTCGAGGAACCGGTCGAGGTTCTCCGCGTCATCCGGGTTGAAGCGCGCCATTTGCGCCTTCATCTCGGCGTGATCGCCGGTGTAGTCGATGTGCGTTCCGTCGTGGAAGTAGATGCGGTAGTACGGGTCGAGCGGCATCAGCTCCACGTAGTCCTCGAGCCGTCGGCCTGCCGCCCGGAAGATCGAGTCGATGATGTCGGGGGCCGTGATGAGACTCGGACCCATGTCGAACGTGTACCCGCCGTCTCGGAGCTGGTACGCCCGGCCGCCGATCTGGTCACGCTTCTCGACGAGGGTGACGTCGAGACCCGCCGCCTGGAGCCTCGCGGCGAGAGCCAGTCCTCCGAAGCCGCTTCCGATCACGACAGCGCGCTTCTTGCTCATCCGGACGTCTCCTCGGGATGTGTGGGTCGATCGGAGGCGCGGAGCGCCCGGGTCACCCCGGTGAGCGCGAGCCAGAGCTTGCGCGCCCCGGACGTGTGGGCCCGGCGCGTCAGGTTGTCGTAGCCGTTCGTGCGGATCTCGTCGTGGATGCCTCGATATGCGGTCGCCGCTGCGGCCACCGGTCGCCGATACCAACCGGGGAGCGCACGGATGCCCGGCCAAGCCCGGGCGTAGTGCGCGTCGGCCCTCGAGAGCAAGGCTTCGACCACCCGAACCCAAGCGCCCGGCATCCGGTCTCCGGTACCCGGAAGCATACCGAGGTCGACGGGGTCGAGGTCGTGCGCCGCCAGAAGCTCCAGCGGCAGGTAGACGCGCCCGCGCTCCCAGTCTTCTCCCACGTCACGCGCAATGTTCGTGAGTTGCATCGCGTGACCGAGCGAGTGCGCGCAGCGGAGGATCGTCGGGTCACGGAACCCGAAGCCCTGGGTGAGCCAGCCACCCACGGCCCCGGCCACGCAGAACGTGTATTGTTCGAGGTCGTCCCAGCGCTGATAGCTGGACCGGTCGAGGTCCATCTCCACGCCATCGAGCAGCGCCATCGGATAGTGCGCGGACACACCGCTCGCCGCCGCCCCACCGATCACCTCGTCGAGGACGGGAATCCCGGTCGTGTGGCCCGCCCACGCTTCTTCCGTCAACATCCGCCAGGCGGCGAGGCGCTGGCGGACCCGCTCCGGCCCGGCGCGGTCGATGGGGTCGTCCACCAGGTCATCGGTGAAGCGGCAGAACGCGTACACACCCGCGATCACACCGGCCGCGTCGGCTGGAAAGAGGCGTGAGGCGAGCCTGAACGTCTTCGCGTGTCGTCCGAAGTACTCGGGCCATCGCTCGGGTCCTCCGAGGGCGAGGGCCTGCACGCGCACCTCTTCCTCGGGGGTGCCGGTGACGGCGCTCGGTGGGGACGAGCGTCTGGGGCTCCTCATGACCAGCGGGCCGTCGGAACCATGCTCGGCCTGGAGCTCGACCGCGTCGACCGCCCGCGCCAGCCATGCGTCCACGATGGCGCCCACCACCCGGTCACCCGGCGCGAGCCGCTCGACTCGTTCCAGCAGTGCGGTACGCTCGACCTCGAGTGTCGCGAGGGCCGCGCGGGCCGGAATCCGGCCGTCCGCGTCAGGCTCGAAGAGCCGGCTCGCGACCTCGGTGGGCTCTCGGTCGAAGCCTTCGACGCCATCGACGAGGTCCAGCACCCACGTCCACTTTCGCTGGCGGTAGTCCTGCAGGGGCGGCTTTCCGGTGTCGCACGCGGTGCAGTAATCCAGAAGGTCGTCGATACGCTGATAGGTGGCGCCAAGCCGCTCCCCGAGGTCGATCCGGTCCCCAAGGGCCCCATCCCGGTGAGCGTCGTCGGCGTGAGCGGCCAACACGGCGGCGGCTCCGAAGAGCGCACCGGCTTTCCCACGGACGATTCGGTCGTAGTCGGCCGTAGACACGCGGCGGCCCGCCGAGCGCCCCTGTTCGGCCTCGCCGAGTACCGTGCGATCCACCGCGTCGATGAAGGTCTGGAGGAATGTCGGCTTGCCGGCCTGGGAGGCGGCCCGGTAGGCCCCCGTGAGATAGAGGTCTCCGAGCACCAGAGCCGCCCCGATGCCCCGAGACGAGGCGGCCGTCGGCTCACCTCTCCGCCGCGATGCGCCGTCGATGATGTCGTCGTGGAGCAGGGACGCCTCGTGGACCATCTGAATGGCCAAGGCTCCGAGCCAGAACCCGTCGTCCGCCCGCGCCGTCGGTCCGAGCAGGGCATAGGCCACGAGGGGCCGCAGGAGCTTTCCGTCGAGATCCGGTACCGTCACGCCCCGGTCGACGAGTAGGCGCCGGGCGGAATCCAGGCCAGCGTCGACCGCGTGCCGGGCCGCGAGCAGGCCGTCGGGGTCCACCCGCAGTTCTGACGAAGCCTCGTGCCACGTCACTCCGTGTGCCGTGCTCACGCGACCACCGAGTCTCGGATCGGCGCGGCGCCCGATCGGAGGATCGAGACGGACGCGAGGGCGGCGATCGCCACGATGGTGACGATGACGGCGAGCCAGGCTCCCGCTGCGGCGAGCATCCCCACGGGCATGAGCACCATCGCGCCGTAGTAGCCCGCCATCCATCGGGTCGGGAGCGCGTCCAGGCGAGCCCAGTCGGCCAGGCCGTCGAGCACGCCGAGGAGCACGACGCCGGTCACATACCAGCCCACGAGGTTCATCCAGGGCATGCCGTAGTAGGGCCCCGTCTCCGCCCAGCGCCAGTAGGGCGTCAGGGCGCTCATCGCGGGATCGAGGGCGAGGTCCCACGCCACGAGCCAGGCTGCGCCCGCGAGCACTCGTGAAGAGCGGCGTGACCTGAAGCCCAGCGTGGCCCGGGCCATCACCCACGAGGGCACGGCCATGAGGAACCAGCTCACCGGGATCAGCGCAGGGACCCGTGGTCCGACCCGCGCGCCCAGGAGTCCCGTGTACTCATATCCGCCGAATGGGATGCCGTAACCCGTTCCGATGTGCTCGGACAGGAAGCTCAGGACGTACACGGCGGCGAGGGGCACGAAGAGCCGCCATCCACACCGGCGGACCATCGGGATCATCAGGATCGCCAGGGCGATCAGGATCTGCGCCTGCGCGAAGAGCTGGAACGACACGTTGTAGAGACGACGCGAGAATCCGCCCGCGGGTAGGCGGGCCGGATTGAGCCCGAAGATGCCGTATCCGACCACGGCTACGAGGGTGAAGGCGAAGAGGAAGACGAGCCCCGCTGTCTCCGAGCGATGGGCCGGGGCCGCGACGGGCTTCATTGGGCCTCCGCGGACTCGGGCCGGGCCGCGTCGATCTTGTCCGCGAGCTCCGCGCAGGAGTCGAGGATGTCCACCGACTCGAAGGGGCCGTCCAGGTAGCCCTCGAGGGGCGAGCCCGTGGGGGCGCCGCCGAACACCAGGCGGTAGGGCCGAGACCGGTCGTACATCGACCCGAGCAGGGTGACCGTGCGCGCGACATCGCCGACCGAATGAGCCGGTCCGAGGGAGATGCACATCAGGTCGGCTGCGCGCCCCTTCTGGATCAGCCCGAAGTCGTCGGCTGGGACGTCCGGACCCAGATAGTGGACCCTCCATCCGAGTCGCTCGAGGAGGAGGCGGATGCACAGAGACCCGAGATGGTGCTGGTTCCCCTCGAGCGTTCCGACCACGGCGACGCGAGCGGTGCCGTTGGCGTACGGGTCGTACGCCTCATCGAGCCGCTCCTGACGAAGCCGGAGCAGAACGTCGATCATCACCTGGGTGATCACATGCTCGTCTCCCACGCGGAGGCGACCATCGACCCAGGCCTGGCCGACACGCTCCATGAGGCCGCGGATGGCCTCGTCGCAGAACGTGGAGAAGCCGATCTCGCCGGACCGCCCGAGGGCCGTGTAGAGCTGTTCGACCCGACGGGAGTCACCGCGGAGCGCCCAGCTGAGGACGAGGGTGTGGAGCGGGCGGAACGATCCCTCCTGCTGGGCCGCGCTCAGGGCGCCCCACGCGTGCGGCTCGTAGGGAGCGAAAGGGGTGAGCACGGTTCGGATGCCCCGTCTCTTCGAGAACGCTACCGCCTCGTCAAGCTGGATCCGCCTGTGTCCACCCTCCGTGGTATCGAAAGCGAGCAGCCCATCGTTGCACCACCGCTTCACCGTAGACGGATGAACGCTCAGGAGCTCGGCCGTCTCGGAGCTCGTCAATGCCACCTTCGTGCGCAAGCGTTCCATGTGCCTCTGCTGAACGGATGACCTGCCACACTACTCGCCGCGTCGCGCTCGCAAATCGATCATTGCGGCATGATGGACGGTATGTGGTTCCGCGGCAAGTACACATCAAGTCGAAAACGTGCACATCGCCCTCTGCGGACGCCGGCGGCGGTCGACGGCCGTCGCGACCCGATCAGCCCGGGCGGAGCGGCAGCCCGTCGTCGTCGAGGTCGGGGTAGGGGCGTCCTTCGGCCGCGAGGCGGCGCGCCAGGGACGGGTAGGCCCATTCGAACAAGCGCGCCCGAAACGCATCTCGAGGGAGGCGGGTCTCCGCGTACATGCCGGACGCCTCACGCTGACGCATCGCCTCGTAGAGGAGCAGGGCGGTCGCCACCGAGACGTTGAGCGAGTGGACCATGCCCAACATGGGAATCACCACATGGGTCCCGGCCGCGGCAAGCGCCTCGTCGGAGACTCCGTGCAACTCCGCGCCCATGATGACGGCGGTCGGCCGGGTGAAGTCGTAGTCCCGGAAATCGACCGCATCTGCGGCCGGGTGGGCCGCGACCAGATGGAAATCCTGCTCCTTCAGGTAGGAGACCGCCGAACCGATATCGGCATGTGGGTGCACGCCCACCCACTTCTTGGTCCCGGCGGAGGTCCCATGATGGAGGTCGAGCCCCTCCTCGGGCGGCACGACGTGCACGTCGAGAACGCCGACCGCGTCGCAGTTCCGCAGGATCGCGGAGAAGTTGTGCGACTTGTTCACGCGGTCCATGAGGACGGTCAGGTCGGGCTGCCGCCGCAGGAGCACATCGCGCATACGCTGGAATCGTTCGGGCCTCATGCCGGCAAAGTAACGGTTCCGACGGTCTTCTCACGTCGTGGGGAAGGGGCATCTCCCTGGTCGTTGGGCGCTTCGGTATCTTTATGGCTCATCCCCTTCCGAACCTCGACGCGCGTGTCGCCGCATACCGAACTCAGACTCGAGATCCTCCGTCAGCCGGACGACGAGACGTGCGGGCCCACGTGTCTCCAAGCCGTCTACGGATTCCACGGCGACTCCGTGCCGCTCGACCGGGTCATCTCCGAGGTCACGCCCCTCGCGACGGGTGGCACGCTGGGGGCCTATCTAGGACTCCACGCGCTCGAGCGCGGATACCGGGCCACGCTTCACACGTACAATCTGGGGCTTTTCGACCCGACCTGGTTCGAGGAGGATCCTCCTCGCCTGGCGGAGCGACTGCGGGAGCAGAGTGAGGCGAAGCCCGATGCCTTGTTGCGCGCGCCGACCCGGGCCTACAGGGACTTCCTCCTCGCGGGCGGCCGAGTCCGCTTCGAGGAGCTCGGCCCCGACCTCATCCGGGAGCCGCTCATGGATGGCCTCCCGATCATGACCGGCCTCTCGGCTACCTACCTGTACGACTGCGCGCGGGAGGTCTTCAGCGAGGGCCGCTCACGGTACGACTCGGTTCGAGGCAGCGCGACAGGCCACTTCGTGGTGGTGCACGGCTACGATCCGGTCTCCGACTCGGTGTTGGTCGCCGACCCTCTACACGACAATCCGCGTTTCCGGAGCCCCAGCTACAGGGTCGGGCTCATGCGGTTGCTCGGGGCGATCATGCTCGGCGTGCTCACGTACGACGCCAACATCCTGGTGGTTCAGCCCCGCGAGGACGACGCCCTGGAGTACGAGTGAAGTCACTGATCGTCGTGGAGAACCCGAAGCGCTGGCCCTTCGACGTCGACGGCGCCGAGGTGGTGGCCGCCCGTCAGTACCTGGTCGAGCCGCGCTTCGCCGCCATGCGCCGGGTCATCGTGTACAACCTGTGCCGTCGCCTGGGATACCAGTCGGTTGGGTACTACGTGTCGCTGCTGGCCGCCGCCAGGGGGCACCGGCCCCTTCCGTCCGTGTCCACCGTCCAGGCGCTCACACAGTCGACGCTCATCCGCATCGCCTCGGAGGACGAGGACCTCGAGCGTGAGATGCAACGCGTGCTCGGCCGCCTCCGCGCCGACGAGTTCCGCCTGAGCATCTACTTCGGCCGGAACGTGGCGACCCGTTACGACAAGCTGGCCAGATCCATCTTCAACCAGTTTCCGGCCCCGTTCCTCTTCGCCAAGTTCGAGCGCGTGGATGGATGGTGGCGGCTCGTCGGCCTACGACTCGGATCCGCGTCGGAGATCCCCGAGAAGCACAAGGAGTTCGTGCTGAAACGGGCGAACGAGTTCTTCGCACGGCCCGAGGGACCCCCTCGGCGCACCCGGGCGTTCCAGTACGATCTGGCAATCCTCTGGTCCGCGGACGACCCCACCGCCCCGTCCGACGAGCGGGCCATCAAGCGCTTCGTGCGGGCCGCGGCCCGCCAGGGCATCGACTGCAGCATCATCGAGCCCGAAGACTATGGCCGGCTCGCCGAATTCGACGCGCTCTTCCTGCGCGAGACGACCCGCGTCGACCACCACACGTACCGGTTCGCCACCCGGGCGGTCGCGGAGGGGCTGGTGGTCATGGATCAGCCGGAGGCCATCGTGAGGGCGACCAACAAGGTCTACCAGGCCGAGCTGTTCGTGCGGAACGGCATCCCCTCGCCCCGCACCTTCGTCGTGCACGAGGCGAACCGCGACGAGCTGGTGGAACGGGTGGGGCTCCCGCTGGTGCTGAAGAAGCCCGACGGGGCGTTCTCCATCGGAGTCGTGAAAGCGACCACTCCGGAAGAGATCCAGGAGCGCCTCGACGCGCTCCTCGAGGAGTCCGAGCTCGTGGTGGCGCAGGAGTTCACGCCCTCGGACTTCGACTGGCGGATCGGCGTGCTCGACCGTCGGCCCCTGTTCGCGGCCCGCTACCACATGGCCAAGGGACATTGGCAGATCGTCCAGGGTGGCGAGCGGGACCGGAAGTACGGCAAGGTGGAAGCCGTCCCCTTCGAGGAAGTGCCACAAGCGGTGCTCGACACGGCCCTCCGGGCGGCGTCGCTGTTCGGCGACGAGCTGTACGGGGTCGACCTCAAGGAGATCGACGGTCGGGTCGTTGTCATGGAGGTGAATGACAACCCCAACCTCGACGCCGGATACGAGGACGCCGTCTTGAAGGACGTCATTTACGACGAGATCGCGCGCTGGTTCAGGGTCAGGCTCGACCACCGTGGCTCGGACGGCAACAGCCCATGAGCGACCAGAAGGGGTCGAGTAGCGACGGGGGCGGAAAGCCGACGACGGTGCTGGCCAAGGAGGAGCGGCCGGGGCTCTTCGAGGCGTACGGCGTCGAGATCGAATACATGATCGCGGACCGGGAGACGCTCGATCTGCGCCCTGTCTGCGACCGGCTCATCGAGACCGTGGCGGGCGCTCCGGAGTCGGAGATCGAGCGTGGGCCCATCGCGTGGTCGAACGAGCTCACCCTCCACGTGCTCGAGCTCAAGACGAACGGCCCGGCGGAGCAGCTCGCGGGCCTCTCTGGAGCGTTCCACACGGGGGTGCGCGACGCCAACGCGGCACTCGGCGAGCAGGGTGCCCGGCTCCTCCCCGGCGGCATGCATCCGTGGATGGACCCCGCCACGGAGACGCGCCTCTGGCCCCACGAGTACACGGACGTCTACCGGACCTTCGACCGGATCTTCGGTTGCTCCGGCCACGGTTGGGCGAACCTCCAGAGCACGCACGTGAACCTGCCGTTCCGGGGGGACGAGGAGTTCGGCCGGCTCCACGCGGCGATCCGGCTCGTACTGCCCCTGATCCCGGCGCTGGCGGCGTCCTCGCCGTTCATGGACGGCAAGCGAGGACCGGCGCTCGATACGCGGCTCCTCATGTACCGCGGAAACGCACGGCGCGTCCCGTCCGTGGCGGGTTCGGTGGTTCCCGAAGCGGTGTTCACGCGGGCGGCGTACGAGCGGGAGATTCTCGGGAGGATCTACGCCGACCTCGAGGAGCTCGATCCGGACGGGGTGCTCCGCTACGAGTGGGTGAACGCCCGGGGCGCCATCGCGCGTTTCGACCGGGGCGCCGTCGAGATCCGCCTCATCGACACGCAGGAATGCCCCGCGGCGGACCTGGCCGTGGTGGCGGCCGTCTCCGAGGTGGTGCGGGCGCTGGCGGTGGGTCCGCTGGCCGGGCGCGACGTGTCGCTCGATCCGCACCAAGACCGGCTGGCCGAGCTCCTCGGCCGATCCATCGTGGACGCCGACCTCGCGCGCATCGACGACCGGGCCTACCTCGAGGCCCTCGGTCTCGGAACGGAGCCGCTGACCGCCGGTGACGCGTGGCGCGGGCTCGTCGACCGGTTCCCGCCGTCCGACGGATCGGGGGACTGGTCCGCGGCACTCGATACGCTGCTCGACCGTGGGCCGCTCGCTCGCCGCATGGTCGAAGCGGTGGACGAGGGCGCGCTGGTGGGCTCGGTCGGAAGCCGGGCGTCCGCGGAGCTCCGCGCCCTCTACCGCGACCTCTCCGCATGCCTCGACGCGAACGAACCCTTCGCGTCCTGATCTCCGCCGAGCACGGTGGGAACGACGTGCCGGCGCCCTACCGGCCGTTGTTTCGCGACCGGGAGGCTCTGCTCGTGTCGCACCGGGGGTGGGATCCAGGCACGTCCGCGCTCGCACGCGACCTGGCGGGTGCCCTACACGCGCCCTGCCAGGTGGCGACCGTCACGCGACTGCTGGTCGACCTCAACCGGTCGGCGACGAATCCCGCCGTGTTCTCGGAGGTGACCCGGGCGCTTCCGGAGGCCGAGCGCATGGAGCTGCTCGCCCTCCATCATGCCCCACACAGGGGGCGGGTCGAGGCCGCAGTGTCGGCGCTCGTGGCGGAGGGGTACGACGTGCTCCACCTCGGCGTGCACTCGTTCACGCCCGTGCTCCGGGGCGTGGAGCGCCGGGCCGATCTCGCACTCCTCTACGACCCGGCTCGCCCCTCGGAGCGGGCGTTCGCCGCGGCGTGGACGGAGCGGCTCCGGACGGCACTCCCCATGCGGCGCGTTCGTCGGAACCATCCATATCGGGGGAGCTCCGACGGCCTCACCACGACGCTTCGGCGCAGCTTCCCGGCGGATCGGTATCTCGGCATCGAGATCGAGGTGAGCCAGGCTCTGGTGGAGAAGGACGGCGTCTTTCCGGCGTGGATCGCGCGGGCGCTATTGGACACGCTGCCGGACGACGTGGCCCGGTCGTAGGCCTGCTGGGCGCCCGG
>JBBDSM010000010.1:0-2688 GCA_040904945.1 Gemmatimonadota bacterium | reverse complement strand
TCGCCACGGACATTCGCCTCTATTCGGCGCATCGCCCAGGCGGCGTCGCCGTCTGATCCCCGAGCCCGTCCGAACATGATCCATCCGCGTGTGGTCCTCTCCGCCGTCGCCGGCCTGCTGGCGCTCGCCGCCCCGGCGGCCGCGTTCCAGGACGCTCCGGAAGACAGGCGCGTCGTCGCCGTGCTGCGGTTCGACAACAACACGGGCGACGCCCGCTTCGACCATCTGGGGCGCGCGCTGTCGAGCATGACGATCTCGGACCTTTCCGTGATCGAGCGGATTCAATTGGTGGAGCGCGAGCGCCTCGAGGAGCTGCTCGCCGAGCTGGATCTGCAGCAGTCGGCCTACGCCGATCCATCGTCCGCCCAGAGTGTCGGGATGATCATGGGCGCCGAGTACGTCGTCGCGGGGGCGTTCGTGACCGTCGATCCCGAGATGCGGTTGGATACACGCATCGACCGGGTCGAGACCGCGGAGATCGTCACCACCGCGCAGGTCACGGGGCAGCAGGACGCGCTCTTCGACCTCCAGCAGAGCCTTGCCGATCAGCTCGTCGAGGGATTCGAGTTGGTGCTCACGGAGGACGAGCGGGCTCGCCTGAGCGAGCGGCAGCAAGAGAACCGCATCGACGATCTCGACACGCTGGTGGCGTTCTCAGAAGCCCTCTGCCTCCTCGATCACGGCGCGTACGAGCAGGCGTTCGAGGCGGTCCAGGATGTCCAGCGAGCCGCCCCCGGATCACGCATCGTGGGCGCCACGGTCGATCTGCTTCGCGACCGGGCCGGCGACGCCCTCAGGGACCGGGCCGAGGACGAGGTGCGGGGCCGGATCGGGGGACTGTTCGGTCGGAGTCGCGAGCCTGAGCGGCCCCAGCGTCCTGCCGCGTGTTGAGTCGGGCCGTGCCGTGCTGAGCCAGGTCCGTCCGATGCTGAGCCGCCCCGGGCCGTGACCGAAGCCTGGCTCCGTGGGCCGGTCGAGGGCGTCCCCGACGCGCTCATGCCCGCTGCTCACGCACTGGTGGACGCGGGCGAGGAGCTCGAGCGCGCCGCCCGCGACCTCGACCCGGCGCGACTCTGGGCGCGACCCGGAGGCGTCGCGTCGGTGGGGTTCCACCTGCGGCACGTCGTCGGGAGCCTGGACCGGCTACTCACGTACGCGCGCGGTGAGGCGCTGAACGCGGGTCAGCTGAGATCACTCGCGGTCGAAGCGGAAGCGGGTAGCCCTCCCGTTCCGGTGGAAACGCTCCTCGACGAAGTCAGGAGAGCGCTCGAGGGGGCCCTCGAGGTGTTGCGGGTTACACCGCCGGAGTCACTCGACGAGGAGCGGAAAGTCGGCCGCGCGGGGCTCCCGAGCACCGTGCGCGGCCTGCTGTTCCATGCCGCGGAGCACACGCGCCGGCACGCGGGCCAGGTGATTGCGACCGCGGGCATCCTGCGTGGGAGCGGCGCCTGGCCCGATCCGCGACTCGTCGGTGCGGAGGGGACGCTCGAACGGAGGGTCGGGGGATATCTGCTTCGGAGGGCCGAGCCCGGGGACGGTCCCGCGCTCATCCGAATGCGACAGTCGCTATGGCCGGATTCGGAGGCCAGTGAGGTCGAGGCGCTTCTGGAGGGCACCGATCCGCCGACGGTGACGTTCGTGGCGGAGAACCCCGCAGGCGAGCCGCAGGCATTCGCGGAAGTCGGGCTTCGCCGGTACGCCGAGGGTTGCGTCTCGTCTCCGGTCGCGTATCTGGAGGGGATCTGGGTCGACGCGGAGGCACGCCGCGCGGGCATCGGCACGGCTCTGGTACGGCTCGCCGAGGCTTGGGGCGTCGCGATCGGCCTGCAGGAGCTCGCCTCGGACGTAGAGCCGAACAACGCCGCGAGCCTCGCGTTCCACCGAGCCGCTGGCTTCGAGGACACGGGCACCGTCTCGTGCTTCCGCGTTCGGCTTGGCCCGACCGAGCGCCCCCGCTGAGGGCGCCGGGACGACGTGGGCGCGGGCATGGGAGACGGACGCTGGCTCGATCTGGTGTGGGGCGCGGTGCGATTGGCCGCACTGGTCTACGCGGGATACCTGCTGTTGGTGTTCAGCGTCCAGAGGAGCATCGTCTTTCCGGGGGCTGGGACAGGCGCGTCTGGGCCCGACGCAGCCCCGCCAGCCGGGATAGAACGCCTCTGGCTCGACGTCTCGTTCGGGTGGGTGGAGGCGTTGCTGCTCGACGCGGGGCCGAGCACGCCCGTCGCGCTTTTCGCGCACGGGAACGGCGAGCGCATCGGGGACTGGAGGGCGCCCATGGAGCTCGTTCGCGAGGGCGGCGTCTCCGTACTGCTCGTCGAGTATCCGGGCTACGGACGCTCGGACGGCCGACCATCCCGCGACGCCATCACGGAGGTGTTCGAGGCCGCGTATGACCACGTGTCGAAGCGTCGCCCACCGGATGTCCCGATCGTCGCCATCGGTCGGTCCCTGGGCGGAGGCGCCGTGGCCGACCTGGCGCTGGGTCGTCCGATCGACGCGTTGGTTCTGATGTCGACACTCAGCTCGGCGACGGAGGTCGCCTGGCGCTCGTTTCTCGTGCCACCTTGGGTCGTCCGGGACCGCTTCGACGTGAGGCGCGCCGTCGCGACGTACAACGGGCCGGTGCTCCTCATGCACGGCACCCGCGACGAGGTTCTGCCGTTCGCCAACGCGACCCGTATCGCC
>JBBDSM010000009.1:40957-62118 GCA_040904945.1 Gemmatimonadota bacterium | reverse complement strand
ACGGAGGAGCAGACCATGCGCTCCGTGCTGAGTTCTCGGCGGTGAGCGGGTCGGCACCTCACCAGCGCAGCAGGATCTTCCCGAAGTTCCGGTTGGCTTCCATGTAGCGGTGCGCCTCGGTGGCGTCCCCAGCAGCGAAGACCCGGTCGACGATGGGGCGGAGCGTCCCGTCCTGGAAGCCGGGCAGCACCTCGCGCTCGAAGGCGCGTGCCAGCGCCACCTTCTCGTCGAGCGACCGGGAGCGGAGCACGGTTCCCCGGAGCGTCGCCCGCTTCCTCATCAGAAGGCCGAGATCCACCTCGGCCTTCGCGCCGCCCGGAATACCCACGACGATGTGGCTCCCACCTTTCCGAATGACACGCTGGTTCCCGGCGAGATACGGAGCGCCGACCAGGTCGAGCACCACGTCCACGCCCCGTCCGGAGGTGGCGTCGAGCACGGCGACCGGCCACGCATCGTCCCCGGGTACGCCGTGCGACATCCCGAGCTCCTCGGCTGCGCGCAGCTTGTCCGCCGTACGGGACGTCCCGATGACACGTGCTCCCGCCCTCACCGCGAGTTGGACAGCTGCCGTACCCACGCCGCTTCCCACCGCGTGCACCAGGAGCCACTGGTCTTCCCGGAGGCCGGCCTGGAGAAAGACCGCGTCGAACGCCGTCATGAAGACCTCGGGGATCGCCGCCGACTCAACGAGGTCGAGCCCGTCCGGAACGGGCACGATCTCGCCCTCGTGGACGACCACCTGCTCCGCGTAAGCGCCGCCGCCCGTGATGGCCATGACTTCCCTGCCGACCCACGCCCCGTCCACGCCTTCGCCCACGGCGTCCACGACGCCGGCGAGCTCCATTCCCGGGATGTCCTGCGGATATCCCTCGGGCGCCGGATAGCGCCCCAGTCTCTGCAGGAGGTCGGCGCGGTTCACCCCCGACGCGCGCGCCCGAACCCGGAGCATACCCGGGGCCGGCTCGGGACGGGGCACGGTGACGAGCTCCAGGACGTCGGCATCTCCGGGCTCGCGAATGCGGATCGCGCGCATGGTGTCGGTCATGCCCGCACGCTACCGTCCCCTCCAGCGCGTGTCCACGCCGGGCTGCGACACCCCGGCCGCTGCGCTACCTTTGCGTGTTTTGGCAGCCCGTGGTAGAAGTCTGGCGGGCCGCGCACGAGGGTCTTGCGGATATCGTACAAGGAAGAGCGACGAATGCGATGTAGTGACATCGGGGAGGAGCTATGACGCAGTACGGTGCCGCAACCCCCTCGTGCCCTTCGGGTTGGGGCGGCACAGCCCCATCTCCGTCGTTGGCACTCCTCGACGTAGCGCGTTGCTATGTCGTCGTCGTGCCGCCTAGGATCTGGGGCTGTGGCGCTCCCAACGCGGCTCGCCAGACTTCTACCACGGGCTGCTAGCCTCCTGAACCATCGCCATGAAGCTACCGTTCGAGCTGGACCGTCCGCTGGTCTTCTTCGACCTGGAGACCACCGGGCTCGACCTCAAGAAGGACCGTATCGTCGAGTTGGCGCTCATCAAGATGACGCCGCACGGCGACGTTCTCGAGCGCGTCCGGCGGTTCAACCCCGAGATGCCGATCCCGCCGGAGGCGACCGCCGTGCACGGCATTTCCGACGCCGACGTCGCCGACGAGGAGCCCTTCTGCCGGCGAGCTCGGGGTCTGGCTCGCATCCTCGAAGGGTGCGATTTGAGCGGATTCAACGTCAGACGCTACGACGTCCCCTTGCTGCTGGCGGAGTTCAAGCGCTGCGGGGTGCCGTTCTCCCTCGAGGGCCGACGCGTCGTGGACGTCCAGAACATCTTCCACAGGGAAGAGCCCCGCGACCTGTCCGCGGCGGCACGCTTCTACCTGGGGCGCGAGCACGAGGAAGCCCACACCGCACTCGGTGACATCCGCACGTCGGCCGCGGTGCTCGGAGCGCAACTGGAGCGTTATGCCGAAATTCCCAGGGACCTCGACGGTCTCCACGCCTACTGCGACGAGTACGCCCCGATTCGCACCGAGGTCGAGCGATGGTTCACCGGCCCGGAGAAGGGCCGTGCCTTCCGTCGCGGCAAGCACTCGGGGCGTCCGCTCGACGAGGTCGCCGGCTCCGATCCATCGTATCTCGAGTGGATGCTGAGCGCGGACGACATGGACGAAGAGGTCTGCGCCCTCGTCCGTGACGCCCTGTCCCGCATCCGGGGCGGCGGGCCAGACGCCTCGGGCGGCACAGCACCTCCCAACGAGGGTTAGTTTCCGAACGCCATGCAGCACATCTTTCGCCCGACTCCACCGGACCCGCGCACATGATCCTGTTCCAAGCCCATTCCGGCTTCCGCTACCTGGTGCTGCTCGCAGGCCTCCTGGTCATCGGCTACGCGGCCTACGGCGTGCTGACGAAGCGCCCCTACGACAAGACGATGCGCATTCTGTCGTTCGCCTTCGTCATGTCCATCGACCTGACGGCGCTCCTCGGGCTCGCCTATCTCTTCGTGGGCACGTTCTATCCGCAGCTCGGCGGACATATCGTGACCATGCTCCTGGCGGTCGTCGTCGCGCACGTGGTGTCCGCGGTGATGAAGCGTCGTCCCCTGGAGGAGCGGACCTACATGCCGCACCTCTTGGGCACGGTCATCGTCCTCGGGATGGTCGCGATGGGGATCCTCTCGATCGGCAGACCGATCGTCGGGTGACGCCGGCCGCCCGATGACGCGACACCTCGCTCCGCTCCCGCCGCTCGAGCCCGCGGTCGGCCGTCCACCCTGCCCCCATCCCGACGACCTCGGGGTGGTCATGGGTGGAGGCGGCGCACGCGCGGCTTACCAGGTCGGCGTGCTGCGCTCCATTGCGCGGCGCTTCCCCGACCTCTGCGTCCCGTACGTCACAGGGGTATCGGCCGGAGCAATCAACGCGGCGCTGCTCTCCTCGCATCACGGGTCGTTCCTCCAGGCGATGGACGAGCTGGGTCACCTCTGGGGGCACCTCACCATCGAGGACGTCTTCCGGGTCGACTCGAAGACCCTCTTCGTGAACGGGCTCCGTTGGCTGCGCCAGCTGGTGTCCGGCGGCGCCGGCACGCACGATCCGGTCAAGGGCCTCGTCAACACCGACCCCTTACGGCAGTACCTGGCGGAAGTGCTCCACGCCGTGGACGGCGAGCTCACGGGCATCCGTTACAACCTCGACAACGGGTGCCTGAAGGCCGTCGCCATCAGCACGTCGAGCTACTCGACGGGTCAATCGGTGACCTGGGTGCAGGGTTCGGACATCAAGGAGTGGGAACGCCCCCAGCGGACATCGAGGAAGACGACCATCGGTGTCGAGCACATCATGGGATCCGCGGCTCTGCCGCTCTTCTTTCCCGCGGTCCGTATCGGCGACGGGTGGTACGGGGACGGGGGCATACGCCTGACCGCACCTCTCTCTCCGGCCCTTCACCTCGGCGCCCGCAGGATCCTGGCCATCTCGACGCGCTACGACCGCTCGGACGAGGAGGCGGACACGCCCGTCGTCCATGGGTATCCGCCGCCGGCCCAGGTGATGGGCGTGCTCACGAACTCCATCTTTCTGGACCTGCTGGACCACGACGCCATACGGCTGGAGCGGCTCAACCGGCTCATCCGGCAGCTGCCCCCCGAGCGCCGGGAGGGGCTCACGCCCGTCAGCCTCCTGACCATCCGTCCGTCCCGTGACCTCGGCAAGCTGGCGGGCGACTACGAGGCCACGCTCCCGCGGGCGTTCCGCTTCCTCACCCGCGGCCTGGGAACGCGCCAAACGCGGAGCCCGGACTTCCTCAGCCTGATCCTCTTCCAGCCCGACTTCCTGCGGGCGCTGATGGAGATCGGCGAGGAAGACGCCGAGAACCGGGCCGACGAGATCGAGGCGTTCCTGTGCGCCCAACCGGCGGGGGCTTCACCGGCCCGCTGACCGGGGCCGAAAAGCCCCCCTTTGGCATCTCCTTTTATTAGATTTGCGGGCATGGGCCGGCGCTTGTGGAGCGGGCCCGACCGAGCGGAGGAGATGGCTATGTCCGAACAGAACAAGCTGGCGTCGGAGCTCGAATCGCGGGAAGTCGCGGAAGGCGCGAGGGAGCAGGACTGGGAGAAGAAGAGCTTCGCCCGGGCGCTCTTCGAGGGACGTTTCGATCTGGGCCTCGTCCATCCCCATCCCGAGCCCGATCCCGACGAGCAGGCACGTGCCGCCGGGTTTCTGGAGCAGCTCGAGGCGTTCGCCCGCGACCACATCGACGGTGACGCGCACGACCGCGACGGCTGGGTTCCCCAGGAAGTGCTCGACGGGCTCGTCGAGATGGGCGCGTTCGGTATCAAGATTTCCGAGGAGTACGGTGGACTCGGCTTCTCCCAGCTGACCTACAACCGGGCGCTCGAGATCGTGGCGTCCCGGTGCGGCGCCACGGGCGCCTTCCTGTCGGCGCATCAGAGCATCGGCGTGCCGGGTCCCATCCAGAAGTTCGGCACCGAGGAGCAGAAGAAGCGCTACCTCCCGAGGCTCGCGAAGGGTGCGCTGTCGGCCTTCGCCCTCACGGAGCCCGACGTGGGCTCCGACCCCGCCAACATGGCGACCACCGCGGAGCTCTCCGAGGACGGCAGCCATTGGGTCCTCAACGGAGAGAAGCTCTGGACCACCAACGGACCCCGCGCGGAGATCATCATCGTGATGGCCCGCACCCCGGCGCCCGAGGGCTCCAAGAAGAAGCCGATCACGGCCTTCGTCGTCGAGACCGAATGGGAGGGCGTGGAGACCGTCCAGGAGTGCCATTTCATGGGCCTCCGAGGCCTCTCGAACGGCATCATACGCTTCACCGACGTGAAGGTCCCCCGGGAGAACGTCGTCTGGGGCGAGGGGAAAGGGCTGAAGCTGGCGCTGATCACCCTCAACGTCGGACGTCTGGCGCTGCCGGCGTTCTGCGCCGCCGCCGGGAAGGGCGCCCTCGAGATGTCGCGCGACTGGGCCGGGTCCAGGGTCCAGTGGGGTCGTCCCGTGGGCCAGCACGACGCCATCGCGCAGATGCTCGCGAAGATGGCCGCCGACACCTTCGCCCTGGAGGCCGTGGTCGAGCTCACGGCGCTCATGGCCGACTCGGACCGGTACGACATCCGACTCGAGGCGGCGATCGCCAAGCTGTGGGGCACCGAGCTGGGCTGGGACCTGATCAACGACGCGCTCCAGGTGCGGGGCGGTCGGGGCTACGAGACGCACGACTCGCTCGCGGCCCGCGGGGAGGTCCCGTATCCGATCGAGCGCTACCTGCGGGACATGCGCATCAACACGATCTTCGAGGGTTCCTCGGAGATCATGCGCCTCTTCATCGCACGAGAGGCCGTGGACACCCACCTCCGTGTTGCCGGTGACCTCGTCGATCCGCGCGCGTCGCTGGGCGCCAAGGTGAAGGCAGCGGCCCGCGCCGGCTTCCACTACGCGTGGTGGTATCCGACGCGCTTCCTGGGATGGAGCTTCTGGCCTCGCTACAGCGAGTTCGGACCGCTCGCGACACATCTACGCTTCGTCGAGCGCACGGCGCGTAAGCTGGCCCGGTCCACGTTCCACGCGATGGTGCGCTTCGGGCCGAAGCTCGAGAAGCGGCAGTCCGTGCTCGGCCGAATCGTCGACGTGGGCGCGGAGCTCATGGTGATGACCGCCGTCGTGGTCCGCGCGCATTGGCTCGTGGAGAAGGGTACCGACGCGCCGGGCGCCAACGCCCTGGCGGACCTGTACTGCCGCGGCGCCCGTCGCCGCATCAAGGATCGCTTCCGCAACCTCTTCGACAACGACGACGTGAAAGGCTACTCGGTGGCACGCCGCTTCCTGGACGGTGAGTTCGAGTGGCTGGAGAAGGGCGTCGTGTCGGCCGCGATCTACCGGGAGAAGGTGGAGAACGGACCCGCGGACATTCCCGAGCCGTCTCGCCCGCGGGAGCCCGCGGGTGCCGCGAGCTGACGAGTGAGCGACTGACGACATGAGCGAGATGGCACCGCGGCACGGAGCCGAGCGCGAGCTCCACCCCCGGGCGTTCGTGGTCACGGTCTTCTGGACGCTCGGGCTCCTCTTCCTCGGAAGCGTGGTACACGCGACCGAGTCGAGCCTGGCCTGCCCGGACTGGCCGACCTGCTTCGGGAGCATGGTTCCCGAGATGACGGGCGGCGTGTTCTGGGAGCACCTCCACCGCCTCGTGGCCGGTGGGCTGGTTCTCATGTTCGTGCTCGCGACCTGGCTGACCCACAAAGAGGTGTCGGACCGCCCCTGGATGTTCCGCGCCTGCCTCGCCGGCCTCGGGCTCCTGCTGGTACAGTCCGTCTTCGGCGGCATCACGGTAATCTACGAGCTGCCGACCGCGGTCTCGACCTCGCACCTCTCGCTGGCCCTCATCTTCGTGTCGCTGGCCACGGTGCTCGCCTCGTCGAGCGCGTGGCGGCCCAAAGGCGTCACGATGCCGGAGCGCACGGCCTCACGCCTCCAGCGCTTCGCGGCCGTCACGGTCGGACTGGTGTTCGCGCAGTCCGTGGTGGGTGGGTTGGTGCGCCACCTCGACGCCGGAATGTCCTGCCCGGACGCCCCGCTCTGCCTGGGCCAGGTCGTTCCGCCGCTGGTGAACCCGCTGATCACGACGCACTTCCTGCACAGGCTCCTCGGCGTGATCACCGCCCTGGCCATCATCGGCCTGGCCGTGTGGGCCGTCCGTGCGGGAGTCCCGAAGCCCATCCGCCGTTGGACCACCGTGGCCGCCTGGCTCGTGGTGGCCCAGGTGCTGCTGGGCTTCGCGTCGGTGCTCACCGTGCTGGCGGTGGCCCCGGTCTCCGTCCACACGTTGGTGGCGGCTTCCCTGCTCGTAATCCTCGTGCACGTGACGACGACGGCCGCGCAGGTCGAAAAGCCCGCCCAGCACGCCGAGCGGGCCACGGCCGCATGGAGCTGAGCCAGATCGGCGACACCCTCGCCGCGGTGAACGCCACCCTCAACGCGACGAGCGCCCTGGCGCTCTTCACGGGCCTCTACTTCATCCGCCGGAACGACCGCGAGCGTCATCGTCGCGCCATGCTCACGGCGTTCGGCGCCTCGGCGCTCTTCCTTGTGTTCTACGTGGCCCGGGTGCTCCTCACCGGTACGCACGAGTTCGCCGGTGTCGGCGCGGCTCGAGTGGCTTATCTGGGCATCCTGTTCACGCACATGGTGCTCGCCGTAGTCGTCGTGCCGCTGGTGCTCCGCCTGCTCTACCTCGCGCATCACGAGCGGTTCACGGAGCACGCTCGCCTCGCACGCTGGACCTTCCCCATCTGGGCGTACGTCTCCATCACCGGGCTGGTCGTCTACCTCCTGCTGTACCAGGTGTACGGATACGTGTGATCGCAACGCGTAGCGTCGGCTACCTGGAAGCGCTGCTAGCCGCCGTGCTGTGGGGCTCGTCGGGCATCTTCAGCGTCTTCCTGTTCGACCTCGGTATGCCACCCCAGAGCCTCGCGCTCCTCCGTCCGACGCTGGGCGCGATCATGCTGGCGGGACTGTTCATAGCGACCCGCGGACTCGGCTCGCTCCGGCTGGACGGACGCGGCCTGGTGGTCCTCGGGCTCGGGGGTGGCGCGGTGATCGGCCTCTTCCAGCTCGCCTACCAGATGTCCATCGATGCCGTGGGCGTGCCGTCCACCGTTGCCCTGCTCTACATCGCTCCCGCCGTGGTCGTGGCCGCGTCGGGCCCACTGCTCGGAGAGTGGCCCACCGGCCGACGCGTGATGCTCGCGGGCCTCACGCTGGTCGGCGTCTGGATGACCGTGCTCGGCGCCGACGAGGTCGCCGCCGAGTTCGGTGGCTCGGGCGTGGTGTGGGGGGTGCTGGCCGGCCTGGCCTACGCGGGCTACACGCTGTTTGGGCGGTACGCTACGCCCCGCTTCGGGTCGCGCGCCACGGTGCTCTACACGGTGGCCGGCTCGTGCGTCTGGCTCTCCGCGGCCCTTCCCCTGGCCTCCGACGGGCTGGTGCTCCCGCCGTCCGGGTCCGCATGGGCGCTGCTCGGCATCTTCGCGCTGGTCACCGTCGCCGGGGCCCAGTTCCTCTTCTTCGATGCGCTCGGCCGGATCGAAGCGGGGCGAGCCGCCATCACTTCGGCGGCCGAGCCGGTCGTCGCAGCGCTGCTCGCCACGTTGCTACTCGCCCAGGGGCTTTCCCCCGTCGGCTGGGTCGGCGTGGCCCTCGTCGTGACGGGTGTTGCGGGGGTGGGGGCCGACCGCGCTCGCTCAGCCGGGTAGCTCGATCTCCACCTCGGCGCCGCCGTCGGGCACATTCCGGAGCGTGATCGATCCCCCCATCGCCTCGACGGACTTCCGGGCATGCGGCAGTCCCAGCCCCAGCCCGTCGTCGGTCTCCGAGTAGAACGGATCGAAGGCGCGCTTGAACGCATCCTCCGAGAAGCCCTTCCCCCGGTCACGGATCCGGATCGACGGCGTTCCGCCTTCCTGGACGACCGTCAGGTCGATGGTCGCTCCCCCGCCGAAGCGCGCCGCGTTATGAAGGACGAGATAGAGCGCGTCCATCAACGCCTCACGCGCCACGGACGCCCGAATCGACGATGAGCCGAGCTGCAACCGGACCGTCACCTCGTGATCCGCGGCGAATTCGCGCGACACCTGCTGGACGAGGGGCACCAGGTCCATCCCCCGGGGCTCCTCACCGGCTTCCGCGAGGAAGAAGTCGACGTCCTCGAGGGCGCCGAGCGCCAACTCGATGCGCTCCCGGAGCTCCTGCGCATTCGCGCGGTCGTCCGCCTCGGCGAGGGGCTCCCTCACCTGGCGATGCAGGAAGCGGCTGACACGCCCCACGGCGTCGGCCAACGCGGCGCCCCGCTCCTCGCCCCGCGGCGTCCAACGCTGCTCGAGGGCGGTGACGAGCTCGCCCGCGACACCCGTCGCCGAGCTGGAGTCCGGCAAGCGGCCCGTCGAGACCGCGTCGACGAGCGTCGAGAGTTCCCGCTCCATCTCCGCCCGCGCGTTTTCCCGCTCCTTCTCACGCAGGGATCCCCTCCCAGCGGCGGCGACCGCGAAGCCTATTGCGAAGCCCACCACCAACCCGATCACGATTTCCATGACGCCCCGTCAGTCTGAAGAATTCATCTCGTCCAGAACATTCTTGAGCATGTCCGCATGCCCCTTCGGATCCACGCCCCGCCACGCCTTACGAACGGTGCCGTCCCCGTCAATCAGGAACGTGCTCCGCTCGATCGTCATCCCGTACACGGGGTGCGACTTCCACACATCGTACGCTTCGAGCATCTCGTGACTCTCGTCCGAGAGAAGCGGGAAGTTCAGCGCGTGCTTCTCGCGGAACGCCCGGTGCGACTCGATGGAGTCGGCGGACACGCCCAGAACGACGGCGTCGAGGCCGTCGAAGTCCGGGAGGTTATCACGAAAGTCGCATGCCTGCACGGTGCAGCCCGGCGTGTCGTCCTTCGGATAGAAGTACAACACCACGGTGCGCCCCCCGAGATCCGACAGGGAAACCTCGCCTCCCTGATCGTTGGGAAGCGTGAAATCGGGCGCTTTGGATCCCTGCTCTATCATAGGCGTGGCTCTCGGATGACGAAGTGGAGGGAAAGAGGCGGATGGCACGACGATCGACGGCTACACCCGGTGCAGGCTCGGGTTTCGGTCGGCCTTACGCGACTTCCCAGCGACACAACGCTTCGCCGCGGGCCTGACAGAGCGAGTGCCGGACCGAAACCGTCTCACCCGACACCTGCTCGAAGATCCCCTCGCAGAAGCCCACGAGCAGGTGGCACGCGTCGCCTCCGGGATCGCTCTCGATGAAGAGGAGGGAGCGACCCTCGATGATGAAACGTCCGCGCGCGAATCCCCCGACGGGGCGGCCGAACAGACGCTTCAGCCGCTTGCGCACCCGTGACCGGGCGATGGCGTAGCGCAGCGCGGCCGGAAGGATGCGGGTCAAGCCCGGGGAGCCATTCCCTCCTGCGAGCGAGCGGCCGACGTGCTGGAACACCTCTCGACCGTCCGGGCGACGGTTCACGAAGCGGAAGAGGTCGCGGACCTCGTCGTCGGTGAGGCGAGCCCCCTTTCGCGCATCCTCCGTAAAGGCGCGGATCTGCCGATCCACCACATCGCTCAGCCCGAAGCGCCGCGGCATGGTCCGGCTCGGGTCCTCGTCCTCGAGGAGCTCGGCCGGCAGATCACGGTCGCGGAGCGCCTCGAGAAGCCGGAGCGCCACCGACGCATGGATCCGCCGGAGCTGACCGCTCGTGGACGCCTGACTCGTGGGGGGGTTGGACACCGGTGTACCGCTAGGAGGATTGAAGAAGCGCGACTCTTAATGTCGGCGGAGCGGCGGGCCCGTGCAACGCGCGTACGGGACGAGTTTTCGTAACGTACCGATTTGAGCGTGACGACCGGACCGCCGACCGGTATATACGTCGTGCGGCACGTGAGCGGTGAACGCCGCGGCGGGGCGAGACGTAAGTGTGACGGGCAGCCACCCTAGGGGGGGTGGGTGTTACAGCCCGGGCCTTGCGGCTCCCCCGCCTTTTTTTGTTTATCTTCGCGGCATGAAACGATATGCCGCCTTCGACCCGCCCGAGTATCTGGAGTGGGCTCCGAGCCCGGAGTTGCTTCGCGAGTACGTCGAGACCATCGAGCGCGACGACGACCGACGTGAGATCGTCGACAGCCTCACCGATGCCGACCTCCTCTCGCTCTACCGCGATCTCCTGCGCACCCGCCTGCACGACATCGGGCTGAAGCGCTGGGTGCGCACGGGCGTCATCTCGAAGGCGTGGCTCGGCACCGGTGAGGAAGCGGTGACCGTCGGCACGGTCCATGCGCTCGACCCCGAGCGTGACATGGTCAGCCCCATGATCCGGAACGCCGGGGCCCTCCACATGATGGGTATGTCGCTGGCCGACATGTTCCGCGGGTACCTGGCCACGTCGGATTCACCGAGCCGTGGGCGCGATCTCCACATCGGCGATCTCTCGAAGGGCGTCATCCAGCCGATCAGCCATATGGGCACGAGCGTCGACGTGGTCGCCGGAGTCGCGATGGCGTTCAAGACCCGGGGCGAGACGCGGGTGGCCATGACCTGGGTGGGCGACGGGGCCACCAAGACGGCCGCCTGTCACGAAGGGCTCAACCTCGCCGCCGTCCTCGACCTTCCCGCGGTCTTCGTCATCCAGAACAACCACGTGGCGCTCGGCACCCGCCTCGAGGACCACAACGCCGGCGACCTGCACGCCTGGCCGGCCATCTACGGAATCGAGGCCTGGTCCTGCGACGGCAACAACGTTCTGGACGTGTACGCCGCGACCCGACTCGCCGTGGCCCGCTGCCGGGTTGGCAAGGGGCCGGCGGCGATCGTCGTCGACACCTTCCGCATGGGCGGCCACGCGACCCACGACGAGCGCGAGGCACGCGAGACGTTTCCCCCCGCGCTCTTCGAGCATTGGGGCCGCCGGGACCCCGTCGGAATGTTCGAATCGTACCTGCGGAGCCGGGGCGTCGAGGACGACACGTTGGCCGAGATCGAGGCCGACGTCACGCGTGAGATGGACGAGGCTGCAGACGACGCGCTGGCGTCTCGGGACCGCATCCCACCCCCCGAGCAGGCGCTCTACGACGGCTTCTCCGAGGGCGGTGTTCTCGTGGGCCTCGAGCGCCGCCCGGTCTGACTCACCTTTCAGGCTTGAATCGGGGCACCGTTTCGGGCATTTTACGGGCACGCCTGACGTGCCTTCAACGCGTGAAACGTCCTGTTTCACGACGATTCCTATGGTCAACGCCAATCCGGACGAGCTCGCGCGGTTTCTCGGGGAGACCCCTCTCGAGGAGCTGACCGACGAGCAGCTCGTGAGCGCACATCTCACCGGGCGTCCCGGAGCGTTCCAGGATTTGTACGATCGCTACCGCGATCGCCTGATCCATTTCGTCACGCGCAAGACCGGAGATTCCGACCGCGCCCAGGACCTCGTCCAGGAAGCGTTCATCCGGGTCACACGCCATCTGCACCGCTTCGACACGTCGAAGAAGTTCTCGACCTGGGTCTACACCATCGCCAGCAATCTGTCGAAGAACGAGCTCCGCAACCGCTCCCGCAGCCCGCTGGTGCTCTTCCAGCGGCTGACGAGCAACTGGGACGACGACCACCGTCCGCTCCAGTTCGAGGACTACTCGATGCGGCCCGACGACCTATACCGGAAGCGCTATCTCCGGAGCCTCGTCGAGGAGATGGTCAAGGAGCTTCCCGAGCATCATCGCCTGGTGTTCCGCCTACGCGAGCTCGAGGGGAAGAGCTACGAGGAGATCGCCGAGATCACCGGCGTGAATCTCGGCACGGTCAAAAGCCGGCTGCACCGGGCCCGCAACTCGTTCGCGCAGCGTATCGAGCCGTTCCTGAACTGAGCCACTCACATCCAGCGGCGTGGTGAACATGTTCGAGGACCTCCGGGCCGCGTTTCGTCAGGCCGTCGAGAACTTCAACCGCGAGCTCCATCGGGATCGGGTCCCGGAAACCGTGGACGCGCTGCTGAAGGGCATGCAGCGGGAGTTGGTGGATACCCGGGCGCTCGTGTCCGACCTCGAGGCCCAGATCGAGCGGGCCCGTAAGGAGGCTGAGCACGAAGCCGATCAGGCCGAAGCTTGCCAGCGCCGAGAAGAAATGGCCCGCCGCATCGAGGACACGGAGACGGCCGACCTCGCCGCGCAGTACGGCGAGCGCCACCGGAAGCGGCACGATCTCCTCGAGCAGAAGATCTCGGCGCTCGAGGAGGAGCTCTCCTTCCGACGCAGGGACGCCGAAGACATGATGGCCCGGCTCAAGGAGGCCCGGGCGGAGCGGGAGGGGCTCACGGCCCAGGCGGGACGGGCGTCAGCCCGCGACAGCCTTGGCGAGGCCGACGATCTGTTCTCGGAGCTCGACCGGATGGCCGAGAAGATCGAAGGGACGCAACGGGAGGCGGACGCCGCCGAGTCGCTCGACGACCTGGATCTCGATGAGCGCTCCGACTTCCATGTGGAGTTGGACGACGAGATTCCGGAGCCGCCCGACGTGGACGCAGCGCTCGCCGAGTTGAAGCGACGGATGGGGAAGGAGTAGGCGCCGGCCTACTCCTGGAGGTGCGCGAGGTCCCGGAAGAAGAGCAGACCGGCACACTCGCCGCACAGAAAGAGCACGTCCTCCTTCACGTCGGATCCGAGCGGCCCGGTCCGGTCGGCGACCCCGTCGACGACGACGAACCAGCTTCTTCCCACGCTCTCCCCGAGCGCGACGACGAGGCCGTCCCCGGCGAGATCCACGAGCTTCGGGCTTTCCTGAATCTCGAGGGCCGGAGCGGCCAGGTCGTCGAAGTCGGTCCGGGCGGGATCCCGGCGGAGGTCCAGCACGACGAGCGACTCCAGGCCGATGGTCGACCGTGTGTGCCGCCGGCTGTGGGCATCGGGCAGGCTCACGATGCCACCTCGGTCGCCGCCCGCCAGATAGATGACCCGCCAGAGCGGCAGGGCGAAGCGCGATCGCTCCCCCTCCGCGCCCCAGAGCGCGAACGCGCCCGGGTCCTCCTCGTCCGCCTGGAGATACTGGCGGATGTCGATGATTCCGTCGGACATGCCTCGAATCAATAGCGACTTCCCGCCCAGGTCAAACCGGCGCGGCTCGGGGTTCCCTGGCTCTCCCCCGCGCCTTCGAATAGATTCCCCGCGTTGAACAACCCTCCATATCCGGCAACCGGGAAGAGGTTCGGTACCCGAAATGCAGAATTGGATCGGCATTGCGATCTGGATCGTCATGGGCATGGTCGTCGGCCTGGTCATGAAGGCGCTCATCCAGCGGCCTGAAGAGACGCCCGGCCACACGCGCATGATCATGGTGCTCGGCGCATTCGCGGCGGTCATCGGTGGCATGCTCGGCGTGGGGATCGTGCACCTCTACGACCCGCTCGCGATCAGCATTGGCGGCATGGCCGGCGCGGCCATCTTCTCGGTCATGATGACGTTCGTGTATCGCTGGGGCCTACGCACGCTCATCTGATCGGGGGATGATGTCCGAGATCGCCCGCTACCTCGACGAGAACCTCCCCAGGTTCCGCTCCGAGCTCGACGACTTCCTGAGGATTCCCTCCGTCAGCGCCAAGGCGGAGCACGATCCCGACACGCGCAGAGCCGCCGACTGGTTCGCCGATCGCCTCCGTGACGCGGGCCTCGACGCCGAGGTGCTCGAGACGGCCGGCCACCCCATCGTCGTCGGTGAGTGGCGCGAGGCCGGGCCCGACTCGCCCACCGTGCTCGTCTATGGGCACTACGACGTGCAGCCGTCCGAGCCTCTCGACGAGTGGACCTCGCCCCCCTTCGAGCCCACCGAGCGCGACGGCCGCATCTACGCACGCGGCGCCGCGGACGACAAGGGGCAGCTCTACATGCACGTGAAGGCCCTCGAGACGCTCCGGGAGTCCACGGGCACGCTCCCGGTCAACGTGATCGTCCTGGCCGAGGGTGAGGAGGAGATCGGCTCTCCCAACCTGGTGCCGTTCGTGGAGAAGCACCGCGAACGGCTCGATTGCGACCTCGTCGTCATCTCGGACACCGGCATGTTCGCCGAGGGCCTTCCGTCGCTCCTCTTCTCGCTCCGCGGCCTCGCGTACTTCGAGATCCACGTGAAAGGCGCCCGTTCCGACCTCCACTCCGGCGAGTACGGCGGCGCGGTGGCGAACCCCGGGAACGCCCTCGCGAAGATCGTCGCCTCGCTGCACGACAACGACGGGCACATCGCCATCGACGGCTTCTACGACGACGTGCTGGACTGGGACGAGGAAACCCGGAGGGGCATCGCCGGCCTCCCGTTCGACGACGAGGCGTACCGCCGCGAGCTCGGCGTCGACGAGCTCGCCGGTGAGCGGGGTTACGGTACGCTCGAGCGCCTCTGGATCCGCCCGACCTGCGACGTGAACGGCCTACTCTGCGGCTACATCGGCGAAGGCGCGAAGACCGTGCTCCCCAATCGCGCGATGGCGAAGGTCAGCTTCCGGCTGGTTCCCTCACAGTCGCCCGAGCGGGTCGAGGAGCTGCTGGCGGCGCACGTGCGCCGCGTGGCACCCGCCGGCGTCGAGGTCAGGGTGAAGGCCCTGCACGGTGGCCGGCCGTGGCGAGCCAACATCGACGGCCCCGCCTTCGAGGCGGCCGGCGAAGCGCTGGAGGAGGCGTTCGGCACGAAGCCCGTGGCGATGGGCGGGGGCGGGTCGATCCCCATCGTGGTGGAGTTCGAGGAGCGTCTCGGCGCGCCCGCGCTCCTGGTGGGGTTCTCTCTGCCCGGGTGCAACCTGCACGCGCCGGACGAATGGCTGTCGGTGGAGAACTTCGAGAAGGGGATCGACGCCCTGGTGCGCCTGTACCCGAAGCTACGGCGGCTCAGCGAGTAGAGCCCGCGCCCCGCACCGCGGGTCAGCCCGCGCCCGCGCCCCTCACCATGGCGGCCGCCCGAAGGAGCGCCCGGGCTTTGTTGAGCGTCTCCTCGTACTCCTTGTCGGGATCGGAGTCGGCCACGATGCCCGCTCCGGCCTGCACGTAACCGCGCCCCTTCCACGCCACCAACGTCCGGATGGTGATGGCGGTGTCCATGCTGGCGCCACCGTAGTTGAAGTAGCCGACCGCGCCCGCGTAGGGCCCCCGACGCACCGGCTCGAGCTCGTCGACGATCTCCATGGCGCGCACCTTGGGCGCACCCGACACCGTGCCCGCCGGGAACGAGGCCCGGAACACGTCCATGGCGCCGAGCCCCTTCTTGAGCTGCCCTTCCACCTGGCTCACCATGTGCATGACGTGCGAGTAGCGCTCGATGACGAAGAGGTCCGGCACTGTCACCGAGCCGTACTCCGCCACCCTGCCGACGTCGTTCCGGCCCAGATCGACGAGCATCCGGTGCTCGGCGAGCTCCTTCTCGTCGGCGAGCATGTCCGCGGCCAGCGCCGCCTCTTCCTCGGGCGTCGCGCCCCGCGGGCGGGTTCCCGCGATGGGACGCACGATGACCCGACCGTCCTCGACGCGCACGAGCACCTCGGGAGAGCTCCCCACCAGCGAGAGCTCCTCGAGCTCCAGGAAGTACAGGTACGGCGACGGGTTGAGGCTGCGGAGCCCCCGGTACACCTCGAAGGGGGTGGCCTGGAGGTCGAAGCCCAGCCGCTGGCTGAGGACGACCTGAAAGGCGTCTCCGGCGAAGATGTACTCGCGGATCCGCTCGACGCCGGCCATGTACTCCTCGCGGGTCGACGCGCTCTCGAACGGCGGATCGATGTCCGGCTCGGCATCGAGCTCGAGGGGAGGAGGGGCGTCACGCTCGGCGAGGCGCGCCACGAGGGCCTCGGTTCGGCCGGCGGCGTCATCGTAGGCACGCCGGAGCTCCGCTTCGTCCCAGTCGGGCTCCACGGGCACGGCCGCGATGGCCATGGCCCGGCCCTTGAGGTTGTCGATGGCCAGCACGACATCCGTGAACATGAAGACGCCGTCGGGCAGGCCGAGGTCGTCCTCGGGCGCGTCCGGCAGCCGTTCGATCTGGCGCACGACGTCGTACCCGAAGTACCCTACGGCCCCGCCCCAGAACCGCGGCAGCCCCGGCACGTCGGCTGGAGCGCGCGCTTCGAGGCGGGCATCGAGGTCGGCGAGCGGGTCGTCGCACGGCACGTCGGTCCACCCGGCGTCGGGCGTCCACCAACTCACCTGGCCACGGTGGAGCTTCCACGCGGCGCGCGGCCGGGTGCCCAGAAAGGTGTATCGGGCCCACTGCTCTCCGCCGACCACAGACTCCAAAAGAAATCCGAACGGCGGCTCCGCGAGCTTCGCGTACGCGGTGACCGCGGTATCCACGTCGAAGAGGAACTCGCGCCAGACCGGCACGAGCCCCGCACCCTCGGAGAGGGCTTTGAATCGATCGAAGGAAGGAAAGAGCTGCATGCGGCGGACCGTTGTGGGCGAGCCCGGAGGCGCGGGCTCGTGAGCGCCCCAATGTCCCAAGGGGCCGGAGGCCCGTCAACGGCGCTGCTCGCGGTCGATACCGGAGGGACGTTCACGGACCTCGTCCTTCGGACCGAAGCCGGCATCCGCACGCTCAAGCTGCCGTCGACGCCCGCCGACCCGTCGGAGGCGGTTCTCGCCGGGATCGACGAGCTCCTCGGCGACGGCGACCCCTTCGTGCTCCTGCACGGCTCGACGGTCGCCACCAACGCGCTCCTGGAGCGGCGGGGCGCCCGGGTGGTGCTCGTCACCAACGAGGGCTTCGAGGACGTCATCGAGATCGGCAGACAGAACCGGCCGCAGCTCTACGCCCTGGTCGGTCACCGGCCGCCGCCCCTCGTGGCGCGGGACGACCGGATCGGCATCGCCGGCCGCCTCGGGCCCGACGGCGCCGAGGTCGAGCCCGTCGACCCCGAGGAGTTGGCCGGTCTCGCGGCGCGTGTGCGCGAGCTCGGCGGGGAGGCCGTGGCCATCTGTCTGCTCCACGCGTACGCCGACCCGGCGCATGAGCGTGCCGTGGCCGGGGCGCTTACGGACGTCGGCGTGCCGGTGTCCGTGTCCAGCTCCGTCCTCCCGGAGTTCCGCGAGTACGAGCGCACCTCCACGACGGTGGTCAACGCGTACGTGACGCCGGTGATGGACCGTTACCTCGGGCGTCTGGAGGCCGAGTCGGGAGCGGTGCGCACGACGATCATGGGTTCGAACGGCGGGGCGCTCCCCGTCGCGCGCGCTCGGCGCGAGCCGGTCCACACCGTGCTGTCGGGTCCCGCCGGTGGAGTGATGGGCGCGCTCGCCTGGGCACGGCGGGCGGGCCACGACGGGATCGTGACCTTCGACATGGGTGGCACGTCGACCGACGTGTCGCTCTGTCCCGGACGCCCGCTGCGGACCCGCGAGTTCGAGATCGGCGGGAGCCCCGTCGCCGTGCCGGTGATCGACATCCACACGGTGGGCGCCGGGGGCGGATCGCTCGCGCGTGTCGACGCCGGGGGGGCGCTCCGCGTCGGCCCCGAGAGCTCCGGCGCCACTCCGGGCCCGATCTGCTACGGGAACGGCGGGACGGAGGTGACCGTGACCGACGCCCACGTCTGGCTCGGGACCCTGCCCGCCGACGGGTTCCTGGGCGGAGCGCGTACGCTCGACCGCGAAGCCGTGCGGGCGCCGCTCACCGAGCTCGCCACCGCGCTCGGCACGTCGCTCGAGGAGGCCGCCGAGGGCGTGCTCACCGTGGCCGATACCGCCATGGAGCGCGCCCTACGGGTCATCTCCGTCGAGCGCGGCTACGACCCCATCGACTTCACGGTCGTCGCGTTCGGTGGGGCCGGCGGCCTACACGTCGCGGAGCTCACCGGCCGCCTCGGCGCCTCCCGCGCCATGGTCCCGCCCGACCCGGGCCTCCTGTCCGCGTACGGCATGCTCGCCGCGCCCCTCACCCACGAGGCGTCCCGCACCGTGCTGGTGCGCGAAGACGCGCCCGACGCCCGGGACCGTGTCGAACGGGCCCTGGCAGAGCTCGAGCGGGAAGCGCGAGCGGCGATCGCCGCGGACCTGCCGGACGCGGACGGCGGCGAGGGCCTCACCACAGAGCGATGGATCGACGCGCGCTACCGGGGGCAGAGCTTCGAGCTCGCGGTTCCCGCCGACGGCTGGGCCGCACGCTTCCACGCGGCGCACGAGGAGCGGTACGGGTACCGCCGCGACGACATTCCCGCCGAGGCGGTGACCGTGCGCGTGGTGGTCACCGCCGCCACGCCCGAGCTGGATCCGCCGGAGCTCCCCGAGGCGACGGAGCCCCCGCCTCTGTCCAACCTGGAGGTCTTCCATCGCGGGCAGCGGCTCACGGCCTCCCGGGTCGAGCGCTCGGCGCTCGGGGCCGGGCACCGGCTCGACGGCCCGCTCGTCGTGCAGGAGTACAGCGGCACCACCTGGGTCCCGCCGGAGTGGACGGTGGAAGTGGACCGGTGGGGCACGCTGCACCTGGAGCCGAGCCGATGAGAAGCACCGGGCCCGACGGGGCTCCGGCCTCCTGCCCCTTCCGGGCTCCAGCCTCCTGCCCCTTCCAGGTTCCGACCCCCTCCGGCGCACGGCTCGTTCCGCACGGACCTCGAGAGTAGTTCGAAAGTCGAACGAAGGTGGAAGGACTTCGCTGGTGAGCCCACCGCCGTTTCTCCGCGCAATACGGGCGCTTCGAGGCCCACGTCATCTCGAGCGTAACGGAAGCGACCGTTCGAACCTCGAACCAGATGCGATGTGGCGAAACACGATCCAGATTCGTACGATCCGCCGACCTTATTCTCCGGGAAAACCCGTTATCTTTTCCGACTTCGCGCAGCTACGCGGTTCGGGCGTGCGGCCCGGACATCACGGCGACTCCCCAGTGAACCCGACGCGCATGGCCGCTCAAGACACCACGCAGGCAGCTACCACGACGGCATCTCCTCCGACCGCGGACGAGCTGCGACCGCCGTACGGCGCGGCCGCCCTGGCCGCCGCGGCAGTCTTCGCGCTGTACGCCGTCACGCTGGCGCCTACCACCGCCTTCTGGGACACCAGCGAGTACATCGCCACCGGGCACATCCTCGGCATCCCGCACCCTCCGGGGAACCCGCTCTTCGTGGTCCTCGCCAAGGCCTGGTCGCTCCTCCTCGCGCCCCTCGGGCTCGAAGTCGCCGTCCGCATCAACCTGTTCAGCGCCTTGATGAGCGCGTTGACCCACGGGCTCTGGTTCCTGGTCGTGCACCACATCCTCCGGTACTTCTCCGACGACCGCCGCTTTCGGCTCATCGGGGCCGCGACCGCCGTGCTCGTCAGCGCCACCGCGTTCACCGTCTGGAGCCAGTCGAACGTCAACGAGAAGGTCTATACGGTCTCGCTGCTGACCATTGCGCTCCTCACCTGGCTCGCGTTCCGGTGGCAGGAGAACCTCGGGAAGGGCAAGGACGACAACCTGCTCATCCTGATGGCGTTCGTCCTCGCGCTCAGCGTGGGGAACCACCTGATGGCGTTCCTCGCCGCGCCGGCAATCGGCATCTTCATCCTTCTCGTGCACCCGCGCACGCTCCTCAACTGGAAGCTCTATCTGGGAGGCGCTATAGCAGCGGTCCTCGGCCTGAGCATCCACCTCTTCCTACCGCTGCGCTCCGGCCTCGGCCCCGTCATCAACGAGGCGGCGCCGACCTGTCCCGACATCGGATCGGCGATCACGGCGGTGGTCACCTACGGGAAGGCCGGGTGCGTCGCGCTGGCCGAGGCGCTCAACCGCTCGCAGTACGACAAGCCACCCCTTGTCCCGCGCCAGGCCACGCTCTGGTCGCAGCTGGTCAACTATCTGCAGTACTTCGATTGGCAGTGGTCACGCGCCCTCGGCGGCGAGCAGCCCGTCTTCGCGCGCATGCGCATCCCCTTCACCATGCTCTTCACGGGGCTCGGCGTGTGGGGCGCCTTCGAGCACTTCCGCCGGGACCGGGTCAGCTTCGCGTACGTGGGCACGCTCTTCGCGACGCTCTCCTTCGGGCTCGTCTACTACCTGAACTTCAAGTACGGCTACTCCCTCGAGGCCCCGCAGCTCGACCGCGGCCTCCACGAGGTGCGCGAGCGCGACTACTTCTTCATCGCCAGCTTCTCGGTGTGGGGGCTCTGGGCGGGAATGGGAATCGTCACGCTCTGGCGCGAGTCGGTCACGGAGTTCAAGACGACCCTCGCCAAGGCGAGTCCGGTGTTGGGGCTCGCGCTCCTCCCACTGGTGCTCAACTGGGGATACGCGGACAGGAGCGAGGACTACGCGGCGCGTGATTGGGCGTACAACCTGCTCATGAGCGTGGAGCCGTACGGCCTCCTGTTCACCAACGGGGACAACGACACGTTCCCTCTCTGGTATCTGCAGGAGGTGGAAGGCATCCGGCGCGACGTGACGGTCATGGTTACGTCGTATCTGAACACCGACTGGTACATCCGGCAGCTCCGGGACCTGACGGCGCCCTGCCCCGAGGGGGTCGATCCGTCCGAGGACTTCTCGGTCATCACCTGCCAGCGGCCGTACACGCCGACCGCAGGCGGGGCGCCGTACGAGCCCGTCGCGTCGCCCACCCGCTCCATCATCTCGCTCACCGACGAGCAGATCACCCAGGTCGCGGCTTCGTACGTCCAGCTCGACCAGGACCAG
>JBBDSM010000009.1:33607-40857 GCA_040904945.1 Gemmatimonadota bacterium | reverse complement strand
GTGACGGGACAATGGGTCGACGTTCCCCGCACGCAGACGCTCTTCGACGACGTGTTCATGCACCGGTCCGGCATCCCCGACGAATGGGACTTCTGGCCGGACCACTCGACCATCGGCATCCCCAACTACTATTCCTGGGGATACCTGGCGTTGACCGAGGCCGCCGGGCAGGCCGACCAACCAGAGCTCGTGCAGCGATACCAGGAGCGCACCCAGGCATGGGCCGAGCTCGGTACCGCGGGCTCGACGGAGGAACCATGAGAAAGATCTCGACACCGGACGCACCGACCCCCAAGGGCCACTACAGCCAGGCCATCGTCCACGGGGGCGTGGTATACGTCGCCGGCCAGCTGGCCATCGACCCCAGCGATCCGGACGCCGAGCCAGGCGACGCCGGAGCGCAGACACGGCTCATCTTCAAGAACATCGCCGCCATCCTGGACGCCGCCGGCTCGAGCCTCGACCGACTGCTCCAGGTGACGATCTACGTGACCGACGTCAGCGCGTGGGGCGCCGTGAACGAGGCGTTCGCGGAAGCGCTGGGCGATCACCGCCCGACGCGGGCCATTGTCCCGGTGGGTCCGCTCAATCGCGGGCGGGACGTGGAAGTGGTCGCGATCGCGGCGGTGGACGAGCGGCGCCAGTAGGCCGCTAGCCGGGCACCCTTACCCCATACGGGGCAGGGTCATGTTGTCCAGGAAGAGACGATCCCTGGGCCCGAGGGTGTCGACGCCGTCCGAATCGATCCGGCGGAGCAGGCGCTCGACCTCTTCCTGGTTCAACGGGTGGAGCCGATCGACCTCGATCGACCCCCACCGCTCGCGATCTTCCTGTTTCCGGACGCCGAGCGACGAATAGTGCGAGTTCGGCGCCTCCACGCGCCGTTTCTCCGCAAGGCGACGCCGACGCCGCGCGATCCACGCGGCGCGCATCGCTACACCTCCCATCACCACGGCCATCACCAGGCCGAACATCCACACACCCATAAGCGCTTGTAACGTTTGGGACACTCCCCTCATCAACATGATAGGACGAGTCCCCGGCGCGAAAGGTTGCGCGACGAAAGCTCAGCGCGCGCGCCGACCCGCTTTCCGGCGGGACGGGCGCGTCATCGGAGCGCGGAGGGCGATCCATCCCGGTCCGGCGGGCACCGGCTTCAAGATGGGCCCGGTCGGTGTCCCGTCTTCTCGCGCCTCGAGCAGGTAGTCGAACAGCTCCGGACGTGCATCGACGGCCGTGCCGCGGGTGATGAGCACGATGCGCGGGATCTCGCGGATCAACCCTCGCAGCAGGAGCAGCACGCGGCTCCGGGTCTCTTCGTCGAGGCGGTCGAACGGCTCCTCGATGGGAAGGGACGCGAGGACCCGCCCCGACCCGGCGGCGAGCGAAGCAGCGGCCAGCCTCAGCGCGAGTCGGCCCGCCGCCAGGTCCTCCTCGGCGAGCGGCTGGAGCACACCCCCGATCCCCTGCAGCCAGGCTCGACCGTCCGCCTCGGTGACGGCCACGATGCGGCCGCCCGAGATCCGGCAGAGGAAGCGCGACGCCCGGTCGAGGACGAGATCCTGGGCCCGCGTGAGGCGCGCGGCGCGAACCGCCCGTAAGGCTTCGACCACCACGCGCTCGGGCCCGCTCAGCTCCGGTGAAGACACCCGCGCGGCCGCATCTCCACCCCGCTCAGCGAGCCGGTTCCGGAGGATCTCCACCCGCTCCGAGCCCGCTTCGATGGCCGCGTGCAGTCGAACCGCGCGCCCTTCGAGCTCACGGAGGTGGGCCGGCTTCATCTCCAGCTGATTCCATCGGCTCCGCCACCAGCTTCCGTCCTGGACGACTGCCTCCCACTCCTCGCGAAGCTCTGCGAGCACCTCCTCGTAGTGGCTCGCGAGCACCCGGCCGCATGTCGGGCAGGGCGCCTCGGGCCCACCCGCCTCCATACGCCCGAGCCGAGCGCGCAGCTCACGCGCCCGGTCCCGATAGGCGTGCAGGGTCGTCTCGGCGTCCTGCCGCTCGCGCAGCCAGTCCATCGTCGCGACCTCCAGGTCGCCGTCCACCTCGGCGGCGTCACCCCGGACCTCGAGGAGTTCCTTCTCGGCGGTACGCAGCTCTTCGGTGAGGGTCGTGGGATCGGCGTCGGCCCTGTCAGCGACCGCCGTGGCTTCGGGGTCGGGTCGCGAGCTGCCGGGGACGTGCTCGCGGGCTCCGACCGGGGCGACGCCGGCCCGCTCGAGCGCTGCGTCGACGAGCGGGAGTCCACGGCTCGCCGCCACCGCTTCCACGGCGAGACGGAGGGCGCCGTCCAGCGTCTCCGCTTCGGTGCCTCGCCAGAGGCGACCGAGCGCGTCGGGCTCCTCCACCCGCGTCTCGATCAGCTGCGCCACCGCCCTGCGGGTCCGTGATCCACCGCCGAAGAGCGCCGTCAGACCGGCCGGGATCGACGTGCTCACCCGCCCGAGCCCTTCGAGGACGCCGTCCAAGGTCTCCATCGCACCGATGGGATGACCCAGCGCCTCGTCGGCCACGTCCGGAAGCCACCGCGCCACCAGAACGTCGGTTTCCGGCGAGCGTTTCCCCTCGCGCTCCAGCTCCGACTGGACCGCCTCCCGGAGCCGCCGCGCCCCCTCCGATGGCAACCATGCCTCGGCGGGCACACGCGGCTCCTTGCCCGCCTCGACCGCGAGGTGCAGGGCGCGGCTCCGGAGCGCCTCCATCGGCTCACCCTGGAGGGCGAGCAGGTCGAACGGGGTGGCGCCCTCCAGGCGAATCCGCACGATCTTGCCGTCGATGCCGCCCGGCACCTCCTCGGTCACCTCCCGTACCCGCCGACGGATCCGGTCGGAATCACCCGACCCGACCTTGATGGGAGCCAGCGCGACCACGGGCCGTCCGGGGATCGCATGGAACGTGGTGGTTCCGCGCTCGAGGTCCACGGTCAGGAAGCCCTTCTCATCGGTGGCCTCGTCCCAGGGATCGAGGGCGACCCGCTCGAGCGAGCCGGCGTAGCGCACCCGTTCCGTGATCCCGTGCCGGCGATGCTCGCCCCCGAGCGCCACGTAATCCCACTCCGACGGGTCGACGTGGACGCCCCGCTCCGTACCCGGCTGGTCGACCCGGGCGTGGAGCACGAGGATGTTCCACTTCCGGCGAGGGTCCGGCTCGGGCACGACCGGAGGATGGCGCAGCACCGCCCGGTGCGGCATGAGGCACGCCATCAGATCGAGCCGGTCGATGAGGATGGACCGGGTGAGGGTGGTCGCGGCCTCGACGTTGGAGAAGGTGTCGAGCACGGCGAGCGCGCCCGGATCGCCGGACCGTCTCGGGGTGTCGCGGGGACCGGCGACCATGAGCACCGGAGTGTCGGGGAGCGACGACCGGAGCAGCTCGAGGCCCCGAGCCAGCGCGACGATAGCTCCCGCCGGAGGGTCCGGCCGGTCGAAGACGTCACCGGCCACCACCACCACGGCGGGCGCCAGACGCACGAGCTCGGCAGCGGTCCGCTCGAACGCGGCGGACACGTCCCGCTCACGGATGTCCATGTCGGACTCGACGCGTCCGTACGCACGGAATCCGAGATGCAGATCCGAGAGATGGGCGACGATCACGACGTCGTCGAGCCTCCCTCCGGAGACGTCACGACCGGGCTTGGCGCCTCCTCCCTCCGGTGCACCAGCACCTCTTCGAGCGGACCCGTCCGGTCACGGCGGCTGGCGGTCCAGCCCGGCGCGGCCGGCTCCCTCGGATGGTGCGCGGCCTTGGGTCCCCATACGAGCGCGCCACCGGGGCCGACGAGCCGAGCGAGCTCTTCGCGGGCAGCCAGGGACAGCGCGTCGGTCCCGCCGATCGCGTCGAACATCCGCCCGTCGACGAGGACCAGGTCGTAAGGCCCGGTGAGCCCCCGCAGGCCGTCGCCGACGTTGCCGACCCGGACGTGGAGGCCGGGTGGGGAGGGCCCGAGCCCCGGCCCGGCGGCCGCGTCCTGATCGGGCAGGCCCGTCGCGAAGTGCGACCGGCCGAGGTCCACGACGCAGTGCGCCCGCTCCAGCACGGTCGCCTCGGCCGCGCCGCCATGTCGGACCGCCACGAGCGCAGCCCGCGAAGCCCCACCACCCACGTGCAGGAAGCGCCAACCGGCGTCCGCCGACGCGGAGTGCTCGCGGACCGCGGCCACGTCCCAGGATCCGTAGGCGGGTGCGTCCGCCAGGGGCGTCGCCGGCTCCGCGGCGGCCGAGGGGTCCTGCTCGGTCGACTCGGCGCCCGGGCCGGCCACGCGTCGCGTCGCGCGCACCACCGGACCTTCCGTCAGAACCCAGTCCACCGCGTCGCCCCCGGCCTCGACGCGTTCCTCGACCCGCACCGGCGGGGGTCCCGCGCATCCTTCCGCGACCAGGCTACGGCGCGGCCGCCCGGTCCGGACGACGCCATAGGCCATGCCGCCCAGGGAGAGGAGCACGAGGCAGCCCACCAGGAGCGACGACGGCGTCGGAGCGCGGGGGAGGAGCAGCCCGGTCGCCGCGAAGCCGAGGGCGGCCCCGAGCGTGCCCACCGCCGCCAGTCGGGCGCCCGACGACGAGCCCTGCTCGCTCGCCTCCCGCGCCAGCCCGCTGAACAGGGCGCCACACCCGTAGAGCGGCAGCCCCGCGAGGACGGCGAGCCCGAGCCCCTGTCCCCACCGGCCGCTCCCCAGGGTCGGCATGATGGTCCACAGGGTGCCGAACACGGTCGCGACCAGAAACGCCATCAGAGCCAGCAGCCAGCGGCGTCTAAGTCCGTCGGTGACTTCCGGCGCCGGCGCGGGGAAGCGCATCCCGGCGGCCAGGGCGAGCGCCTCGACGGTGAGGAGCGTCGTCAGTGACCGGTTGAAGCCCGGTCCGGCATAGAGGAGAAGGCCAATGGCGACCTCCGCGGCCACCGCGCATACGACTCCCACCACGAGCACGGGCGCCCACCCGAGGGGATGGCGGGCGGGGCTCGTCACGGAGCGACCGAACCGAATGCGCCTTCGTGATAGACCATCGGCGGCTTATCGGTGACCCCGGTGCGGCGCACCTGACCCAGAATGATCGAGTGGTCCCCGCCGGGGAGCACATCGTGCAGATCGCACTCGAGCCACGCGGCGGCACCCTGCAACACCGGGTATCCAGCGGGACCGAGACGCCACGCCACCTCGTCGAATCGTCCCTCGGAGGGGTCGACGGCGAACCGGCTCGCGACGCCGGCCTGGGTCACCGACAGCACGCTGACGCCGAAGCCCGGGGCCTCGACGAGCTTGTCATGGGTGTCGGAAGACTGATCGATGCACACCAGCACCAGCGGCGGCTCGAGTGAGACCGACGTGAAGGAGCTGACGGTCAGGCCCCAGGGGTCTCCCGCCGCGTCGGCCACCGCGACGATCGTGACGCCCGTGGGAAAGCGCCGCATGACGTGGCGAAAGTCGACCTGGTTCGCGCTTCGATCCATGTTGCTCCGCGTGTCGCCCGGGGTGATTGGGCCGTCGTGGGCGGGGATGGGGACCCGCGCTTGCTCGACGGTGCCTCGCCGCTAGCTTTCGGAAGCCCGCGCCAAGGCGGTCCCGAACCGCGCGAACCGACTCGAAGGCCAGATGCGACGCCATTTTCTAGCGATTGCGGTGATCTTAACCGTGCCCACCGGCTGCGACAACGTGGCCTGGGGCGGCATCGAGGTGAGCGTGGAGGCGCCGGAGACCGCCAACGAGGGGACGCCGGGATCCGCGGAGGCGGCGCCCGCCGAAGCCGTGGCGCCGCCCGAACCGCTCGGACCCCTGATGTTGGCGGGCACCCGAGTGGGATCCGCCCTCACCCTCACGCCCGTCGGACTCCTCGGCACGTCCGGGCTCGAGCCGCTTCCCACCGAGCCGGAGCGACGAGAAGAGGCTCTGGAAGTCCTCGGGGTCGACTCCGAGTGGGTTCTGTTCGCCGGCGGCGTGCGCGTCGGAACGGCCACGGTCTCCGCCACCCGGGAGTCGTCCCAGGAATGCAGCCTCGGCATCGTGCTCGACGCGGTGCCGCGCCTCGTCCCCGCCGCCATCAATGCGGATCGGCTTCTGGCGCTCCCCGCCACCCTGGCCGGAGAGTGGGCCTTCGGCGACTACGCTCCGGTGGCGCACAGCTACGATCAGCGCGTCGCCTCACTCGACATCGGGCGTGCCGCGCTGCCCCGCGTCGGGGCGCCGTGGCCGGCCAACGGCATGCTTCCGGTCCGACGCGACATCCGGGCGTTCCGGCCCGGCGGAGACGCCACACCGTCTTTCGCGGCCTCGTTCGTCGTCGGCGACACCCTCGACACCTCCGGCCCCAGCCCCACGTCGTACTCGCTGTTCCTCATGGCAGACCAGGGCCCGCAGGGCTTTCGGGAGACGTACCTCACTTACCGCACCGCGGAGGAGGGCAAGGCCGCGCCCCGCTTCTTCGGTCATCTCGACTGGGACGAAGACGGGAGCGACGAGGTGCTGCTCGAGGTCTTCGGTGAGGGTCGGCGCGGATACGTGGCACTCGAGCGGGGCGCGGACGGTCTGTGGACGCGGTCGTTCGGCAGCGCCTGCCCGCACACCGCGGGGGCCACGGAGCGTTGATCCGGCATCTCGCTACCGCGGGGTGCGCGCTCCTCCTCACGCTCTTCGCGGCGGCCTGCACCGACGAAGCCGATCGCCCGGAGCAGCAGGGTCCCGCCACCCGCATCATCTCGCTCGTTCCGTCCGCGACCCTCACCCTGCGCGAGATCGGCGCCGCGAACCGGCTCGTCGGCCGAACCGACTTCGATACCGCCGCGTGGGTCGCCGATCTGCCGTCGGTGGGCGGCGGGCTCGAGCCCAACCTCGAGGCCATCGTCTCGCTCCAACCGGACCTGGTCGTGCGGTTCGCCGGAAGTCAGGACCGACGCACTCCGGCCCGCTTGGACGACCTCAGCATCCCACATCTCGCCGTGCGGCCGGACCGCATCGAGGACGTTCTGGAGACGGTGCGCGTCCTGGGCCGCGCCACCGGCCTCGAAGCGTCGGCGGCCGAGCTCGTCGCACGCATCGAGGCGGGCCTGGCCGACGTCGAGGAGCGGGTGCGGCCGCACTCCCGGAAGCGGGTCGCGTACGTGCTCGGCGGAACGCCACCGTGGGTGGCTGGACCCGGCACGTACATCCATGAGCTCGTCACGCTGGCGGGCGGCGACAACGTGTTCGCCGACCTGGGCGAGCTGTACGCCGGGGTGAGCCCGGAGGAGATCCGGTCCCGGGAGATCGACGTCGT
>JBBDSM010000009.1:32048-33507 GCA_040904945.1 Gemmatimonadota bacterium | reverse complement strand
GTGCTCGTGCTGGCGTTCGGCTGGGTGGCGGCCGGCTCGTGGGCGCTCCCCCTCGCCGCGTTCGTGGGAGCCCTGGTCGCCATCGTGCTCGTCTTCCGGGTGGCGACCGCCACGGGCCGCGCCATGGACGTACGGGTCCTCCTGCTCGCCGGGGTGGTGGTCGCGGCGTTCTTCTCGGCGTGCATCGCCTTCATCCTGGCCATCTCACCCGCGCGGACCGTGCAGAGCGCCGTCCTGTGGATCATGGGCAGCCTCGCCGGCGCCACCTGGCGGAGCGTCCTGCTGACCGCCGTCTACACGACCCCGGCCGTGCTCCTTCTCATCGCCATGGCCCGCCCGCTGAACCTCCTGGCCATCGGGGAAGAGACCGCCCACCACCTGGGCGCCGACGTCGAGCGGGTGAAGCGGATCTCGCTCGTGGTCGCGGCGCTCATCACCGCCTCGGGCGTTGCCGTCGCCGGCGTCATCGGCTTCGTGGGACTCGTGGTGCCGCACGCCGTGCGCCTCGTGGTCGGGTCCGACCACCGTGCGCTCCTGCCGCTCTCCTTTCTGGCCGGAGCAGCCTTCCTCACGTTGGCGGATCTCGGGGCGCGCCTCGCCCTCGCTCCGACGGAGATCCCCATCGGGGTCATCACCGCGTTCGTCGGTGTGCCCTTTTTTCTGGTTCTCCTGCGGCGGAGCGTCACTACGCCATGAGGCTCACCGCGGAAGGTCTGGTGGTGCGCTACCCACGGAGCGAGCGGCCGGCCCTCGATGACGTCTCCATGGATGTCCCCTCGGGATCGCTGTACGCCGTCCTGGGTCCGAACGGGTCGGGGAAGTCGTCGCTCATGCGGGCGCTGCTCGGGTTGCTGCCGATGGAGCGGGGCCGGGTCGAGATCGACGGTCGGCCCGTCGCGGCATGGGAGCGCCGCGAGCTCGCTCGCGCCGTCGGCGCCGTGGCCCAGGCCGAGTCGATCTCGTTCCCGCTCACCACGCGCGAGCTGGTCGCCATGGGGCGCTATCCCTACCTCGGCCCTCTGGAGCGTGAGCGGGACCGCGACCGGGACGCCATCGAGCGGGCGCTCGTGTCGTGTGATCTGACGGAGCTCGCGGGGCGGGACGTCACGACGCTCTCCGGCGGTGAGTTCCAGCGCGCGCGCCTGGCCCGCGCCCTCGCTCAGGAGCCCCGGGCGCTCGTGCTCGACGAGCCCACGGCCAGCCTCGACATCGGCCATGAAATGACGATCCTCGAGCTGCTGCGCTCGTCGGCCCACTCCGGCATGACCGTGCTCCTCATCACGCACGGTCTCGACATGGCGGCCCGGTTCGCCGACAGAATGCTGCTGCTGTCGCGCGGTGTCGTGGCGGCAGAGGGCACCCCGGCCGACGTCGTACGCGAGGACATCCTGCGGACCGTCTACGGATGGCCGCTCGCGGTGCACTCCGACCCGACGACCGGGGCGCCCAGGGTCACCCC
>JBBDSM010000009.1:29043-31948 GCA_040904945.1 Gemmatimonadota bacterium | reverse complement strand
TCGGCGCGCAGCGCCAGATAGCTCGCGTATCGCGAGTCGAACAGCCCCCCGTCGTCCACCGCCTGCCGCACGGCGCACTTGGGCTCGGTCCGGTGCGTGCACGAACGGAAATGGCATCCCCTGGCCTCGGCCTCGATCTCGGGGAAGCAGCCTTCGACGTCCTCGGGCGCCACGCCCCAGAGCCCGACGTCGCTGAAGCCCGGCGTGTCCGCCACGAGCCCGCCGCTCTCCAGCCGGATCAAGCGTGAGCCCACGGTCGTATGGCGTCCGGTGCCCGTCTTCCGTGACAGCTCCCCCACCTTGAGGGCGAGCCCCGGCTCCAGGGCGTTCAGCAACGACGACTTGCCCACGCCGGACGGCCCGACCAGGGCCGAGGACCCCTCCGCGAGGAGCGCACGCAGCTCGTCGACGCCTTCGCCGGAATGCGCGCTCAGCGGCAGCACGCGGTAGCCGAGCGATCCGTAGAGGTCGGCGAGCTTCGCCAGGTCGCCCGATCCCCCTGCCAGATCCACCTTGTTGACGACGAGCACCGGGCGCATGCCGCTGGCCTCGACGAGGGCGAGGAGGCGGTCGACCAACTCCGGGTTCGCCGGGGGATCGTGGAGCGCGACCACCGTGAGGACGCGGTCGAGGTTGGCGGCGAGAATCTTCCCCGCCCGCCCTCCCCGTCCGCGCCGCACCAACGCGGACTCGCGCGGCTCCACGGCCTCCACCGTCCAGGAGTCGTCGGACTCGGCGACGCCGACGCGGTCACCGATGACCACCTGACCCTGGTGGGTCGTCTCGCGCTTCACCCGGCCTCGCAGGCTCGCTTCGATCCGGCGGCCGTCGTCGAGCTCCACCGTGTAGCTGCCACCCGCGCTCTCGTGCACGACACCAAAAAACGCCCCCCGCGAGAGCGACGCATCGCTCCCACGAGGGGCGTCTCGGGGCTTGCCCGGCCGCGCGCGCGGCCGGCGCGTCACGCCGCGAACGACTCCAGCGCGTTGCCCTTGCCGCCTTCGCGAAGGCGGCGCAGCGCCCGGTCCCGCAGCTGGCGGATCCGCTCGCGCGTCACGCCCAGCAGGTTACCGATCTCCTCGAGCGTGTGCTCGCGCTCGCCTTCGAGCCCGAAGTACAAGCGCAGCACCTTCGCGTCACGGGCCTCGAGCGTGGAAAGCGCCTCGGTGATCGTCTCGGTGAGGAGCCGACTCTCGACCTCGATCTCGGGCTCGGCGGCCTCTTCCGTGATGAAGCGCTCCACGAGCTGCGAGTCTTCCGAGTCGCCGATGGGCGCGTCGAGACGGATCTCGGCGGCGTTCAGCGTCTGCAGCGACTCGACCAGCTCGGGCGTCAGCGCCGTGGCCTCGGCCAGCTCGTCCGTGCTCGGCTCACGACCCTTCTCCTGCTTGAGCCGCTCCTTCTCACGGAAGATGCGCGCCAGATCGCTGGCGCGGTTGAGCGGCACACGCACTGCGCGGCCGTGGTTGGCCAGCGAGGCGAGAATCGCCTGACGGATCCACCACACGGCGTAGCTGATGAACTTCACGCCCTGCTCGGGATCGAACTTTCGCGCGGCCGTGACCAGCCCGACGTTCCCTTCCTGGATGAGATCCGTGAGGGACACGCCGCGGTTCTGGTACTTCTTGGCCACGCTGATCACGAAGCGCAGATTCGCGCGGGCGAGCTCCTGGATCGCGTCCTGATCGCCTTTCTGGGCGAGCGCTCCGAGCTCTTTTTCCTTATCCGGCGTGATGAGCTCATGGCGGCTCACGTCGCGCAGATACTGGTCGAGAGCGCTCTGTTCTTCGACGCTCGCGTCGAAGCCGGAGAGCAGGTTCCCTTTGCCGCGGCGTTTCCGACGCTTACCAGTCGGGGTAGCTGCCATAGTCTTATATCTCCTTCTAGTCCTTCAAAAAATCCGGAGCCATTTAAGCTGTCGAGCATGGCTCGGAGTGTCAACGTGTGTGAGCGGCTCTGGTACTCGACGTCGCCGACGAGGTTCCCTTTCCGCACTTCCATATAGCCCGTCGCGACGTCCACGGCAAAGAGCGCCGTCCGCGAGCCCGGTTGCTCGTCCACGGAGCGCCCCTCTAGCTTGGCTCCCCATGCACCCTCACTCCTTCCTCCCGTGACCGATCCCTCGCCGTGGACCGTCGTCGGCGCGACCGATATCGGCCGCCGCCGCACCCGCAACGAAGACAGCTTCGTGCTCGACCCTGAGCACGGCATCGTCGTCGTCGCGGACGGTATGGGCGGACACCCCGGAGGTGACCTCGCCAGCAGGATCGCCGCCCGTGCGACCGCGGACGCGCTCGCCCGCGCTTTAGCGAACGGATCGTCCCCCGCCGACCGAGCCAACGTTACACCCGATACCCGGGAACGAGCCATGCGTGATTCGGTCCTCGAAGGGCACGAGGCCGTTTTGGCTCGCAGCCGCGCCGAACCTCGCCTGTTCGGCATGGGCACCACGACGTCCGCATTGGCGCTCGACGGGCAGGGGACGGGCTACACCATCGGCAACGTAGGGGACTCGCGCGTCTATCTCTTCGCCGACGGTGCGCTCGAGCAACTCACGCGAGACGATACCTGGCTGGAAGATCGCATCCGGTCCGGTCACATCCGCCGAGAGGACGCACAGGGGCACCCCGAGGGCCACCTCCTCACCCAATGCATCGGGCTCGATCAGACACCCGACCCGCGCGTGTCGAGCGGGACCAGCGAGCCCGGCGACGTCTTCCTGCTCTGCTCCGACGGGCTCATGGCCTGCCTGACCGATGGGGAGATCACCGCCCTGCTCGCGCGCACGCTCGACGGAACGCGGGAGGGGACGGAGCGTGCTTTGAAGCGGCTCATCGACGACGCCAACGCGGCCGGTGGCGTGGACAACATCACCGCGGTGCTCGTCGCGGTCGGATGACGGCGC
>JBBDSM010000009.1:23315-28943 GCA_040904945.1 Gemmatimonadota bacterium | reverse complement strand
GGCCGGTGGCGTGGACAACATCACCGCGGTGCTCGTCGCGGTCGGATGACGGCGCCCGCCGGGGCCGCCGCGCCTGCCGAGGCCACCGCGCCGGCCGAGGCCACCGGAGCGGCCGCTCCGGCGCCGCCGTGGCCGTGCCTCAGACCTCCGCTTTCCGCGTGATCCGCTCCAGCACCACATCCGCCGAAAGCTCGCGCCGCTCCAGGGTGAACACCCGCAGCACCCGGGTCGTGCGGTAGAGCTCCTGCGCGACGCGGGGCAGATCGAAGAGCCCGGGCACGCCTTCGCGGCCGGTCCGCTCGACGCCGCCGTCCCGCCGCTCGATGAGGATGTCCAGCTGGAACATGGCCGCCTTGGCCGGGAAGTCGATCATGACCTCGCCCGACTCCAGCCCGAGCTCGGTCGCGAGGTCGTCCTCGACGGCGCGCTTCCACGGGGAATCCCCCACGGCCCAGTCCTCGACCCGGCGCCCCATGAGGTCCGCCGCGGTCAGCTCGACCGCCCGCTTCGGGAGACGGCGCTGACGTAGCGCGGGTAACCAGCGGGTCGCGATACGCTCGGCGATCTCCCCGTCGTCCTCCATCGCCCGACGTCCGACCTCGTGCAGCAGCTCCTCGTCGGTCGGACCCACGAGCTCATCCGGATCGAGGAGCCCGGCGCGTACGGACTCTTCGACGATCCGCTTGTACAGGGCCGTCGCCGCCCGGACCGCGTGATGCCAATACACGTTCCGGAACATCTGATACTTCGCGAAAAGAAGCGACTCGAGGGCGGCCACGCCCTTCTCGTGCACGCCGACCTCGAACGCCTCGGAGACCGGATCGCGCACCAGCACCAACGCTTGCAACAGGCGCGGCACGTCGACCTCACCGTACGGAACGCCGCAGAAGCGCGCGTCACGCCGCAGATACTCCATCTTGTCGAGATCGAGGCTGCCGCTGATCAGCCCCCGGAGCGGGACCTCGCTCTCCCCGGTGATCAGCTGATGGATGCGCTCGGGCGCCGCGAGCCCCAGGGGCGCCATCGCGTCGCGCAGCTCCGGTGCCTGGAAGAAGCGCCGGCCCACCTCCTCGTGATCGCCCGGAACGTTGTGCTCTTCGAGCTCTTCCAACGCGTGCGAGAACGGATAGTGGCCGATGTCGTGCAGCAGCGCCGCGTAGGGGACGAGCTCCTCGTCCTCCCAGGCCTCCGGCGGCACCCCGCCCCGCTCCCGGAGCCGGCGGAGCGCCTGCACCGTCAGGTGGTACACACCCAGCGCGTGGTCGAAGCGCGTGTGCGTGGCGCCCGGGTAGACCAGGTGCGTCCATCCGAGCTGCCGGATGTAGCGGAGGCGCTGGAACGCCGCCGTATCGACGATCCGGAGCGCCGTCGGATCGAGCCGAATGGTGTTCCAGAGCGGGTCTCGGATGATCTTTCCCGCCGATGTCGTGCTCATGCTCGCTCCGCCGATACGTGCCGTTGCCGCAGTCGTCTCCCCCTCCCTATCTTCCCGAAGAAACCACGAAAGCGCCAGCCCCTGTCCGCCCGATGCCCGTGAACGCCAACCCCACCCTCCGAGAGCACGTCCGCGCCCGCGCCGAGAACCGGCCCGGTGTGTATCGGATGTTCGGGCCGGACGGGGAGCTCCTCTACGTCGGGAAGTCGGTCCGGGTGCGGAGCCGCCTCCTCTCCTACTTCCGCGCGCCCCGCGGCGACAAGGCGTGGGAGCTCATCAAGGAGAGCGCACACATCGAGTGGGACTACATCCCGAACGAGTTCTCGGCGCTGGTCCGCGAGATGAAGCAGATCCAGACCGCCCAGCCGCGCTTCAACGTGCAGCATCGGCGCAGGAAGATCTACGTCTTCGTGAAGATCACGAACGAGCGCGCGCCCAGGGTGTTGGCCGTGAGCCGGATCGCGCCGGACGGGGCGGCCTACTTCGGTCCGTTCCCGCGGGTCGGCGCGGTGGCGCGTACCGTGCGGGAGCTCGGTCAGGCGCTCGGGCTCCGTGACTGCCCCGGGAGCACGCCGGTCTTCTATGATGATCAGTTGGAGATGTTCGGCGGGGGGCGTCCGCCGCGTTGCCTGCGCGCCGAGCTACGAACCTGTCTCGCGCCCTGCTGCGGCCGGCCCACCGAAGCGGAGTACGCTTCGGCGGTCGGGACGGCCCGCGCGTTCCTCGAAGGGAGGAGCGGCGGCCCGCTCGGAGAGATCGAGGCGCGCATGGCCGAGGCGGCCCAGCGGATGGACTTCGAATACGCGGCGCTCCTGCGCGACCGGCTCGAGCGGCTGATGCACTTCCGTGACGAGCTCACCGCGTTCCGCGGCACGGTCGAAGACCTGACGTTCTTGTACCGGGTGCCCGGCCACCATGGAGACGACCGCGTCTACCTCATTCGCAAGGGACGCATCCGCCGGGAGCTCCCGTTGCCGAAGGGAAAGCGCCAGCGCGCCCGTGTCGCCGACGCGGTCGAGGAGGTCTACGGTGAGCCCGACACCGGCCCCGCCGCGCTCACCTCGGACGAGGCGGCCGAGATCCTTCTGGTGGCGCGTTGGTTCCGGCTGAACCCGGACGAACGCGGGCGGACGGTTGACCCGGAGGTCTGGTTGAAGGAGCACGGGCCTGTGATGGCCCGGCCGGCCGGACGCCAAGCGGCGATCGCTTAGCCGCCGCCCTCCGCGACCCTCTCGCACGCCCGCCCGAACCGCTCCACACCCTCGGCCACCTCGTCCGAGCTGATCAGGAGCGAGGGTCCGATGCGGATCACGTTGCCGTGCAGCCCGCCGGAGCCGATGAGGAGCCCTTCGTCCCGGGCCGCCTCGACCAGGGCGCGGGTACGGCCCGGGTCGGGCGTTCGGGACTCGGGGTCGGTCACGAGCTCGACCCCGATCATGAGACCCATCCCCCGGACCTCGCCGATCCACGGGTATGACGCCTGGAGCGTGTTCAGCCCCTCGCGGAGCTCTCGCCCGCGCGTCTCGGCGTTGGCCGGCGCGTCGGCCTCGACCAGGACGTCGAGCGTGGCCGACAGGGCCGCCATCACGATGGGGTTCCCACCGAACGTGGAGATCGTGTTGCCCTCCCATCCGGCCGCGATCTCGTCGGTGGTGATCGTGGCCCCCGCGGGGAAGCCCCCGGCCAGCCCCTTGGCCATGACGATGAAGTCGGGCTCGACTCCGGCGTGCTCGATCCCGAACCAGCGGGAGCCCGTCCGTCCGAGGGCGGCCTGGACCTCATCGGCGATGAACAGGCCTCCGTACGAGCGGATCAGCTCGGCCGCCCGTCGCAGATACTCCATCGGCGGCACGATGTAGCCCGACACCCCCTGGATGGTCTCGAGCAGGAGTGCGGCGGGTCGACCGTCGGTCGTGGTGACGATGACCTCCTCGAGCTCCTCGATCCACCGATCGACGCAGCCGTCGTCGCACGGACGCCGGTACGGGCAGCGGTACGGGTAGGGCGCGCGCGCATGCACGACACCGGCCGCCGTGGCGGGAAGCGGCCGATAGGTGGGGTGCGCCGTGAGCGCCATGCCGAGGGCGGAGCGACCGTGATAGCCGCCCCGGAGCGCCACGATCTCCCGGCGCCCGGTGACCGCCCGCGCCATGAACACGGCCGTCTCGATGGCCTCGGTCCCCGAGTTGGTGAAGAACGTGCGGCGGAGTCCGCCCGGCGCGATGTCGGCGAGCCGCCGCGCCGCCTCCATGTGGGGCTCGGTCTCGTAGAGCGTCGAGACGTGGCCCAGCCGACGAAGCTGCTTCTCCACCGCCTCGATCACACGCGGGTGGCAATGCCCCACCGACGTCGTGAGGATGCCCGCGAAGAGATCGAGATAGGCGCGTCCGTCGGTATCCCACAGGCGCACCCCCTCACCACGATCGAGGGTCAGCGCCTCGGGGTACATGTGCTGCATCGACGGCCACGTGAGGTCGTCGCGCGCCGCTCGGATCCCCAGCGTGCGCGTGCCGGGCGTGCCGCCGGCGGCGGAACCGCCCTCCGTCACTGCATCCTCGGGCTGTCGGACGACCTGCGAACCGCCGGCTGGCACTCGGGCCACCCGGTGGGACGGCCCTGGAAGTCCGTGATGATCTCGCGGCGCTCGCGGCTTACGGGCTCATCGGCGTTCGCGGCCAGGTAGGCGAGGGACGCAGTCAGGACGACGTTGTTCCGAAGATCGTCGAACACGACCTTGTCGAACGTGTCGCGGTGGGTGTGCCAGGTGTGCGATCCGTAGTCCCAGGACAGAGCGCCCAGACTGAAGGCGGGAGCGCCCCAGCACACGAACGAGGCGTAATCCGACCCGCCTCCGCCCGGGCTCCCGGGAAGCTGGACGTCCACGTGTCTCGACACCTCGGACGGTACCTGTGCCAGCCAGGACGACAGCGTACCCGCCGCGCTGGTGAAGCCCTGCGGAGACAGGTTCACGATGCGCCCAGTACCGTTGTCCTGGTTGAAGAGCGCCTGCAACCCTTCGACCACCTCGGGGTGATCCTCGGTAAACGCGCGAGAACCGTTCAACCCCTGCTCCTCGCCGCTCCAGAGCCCCACCATGATGGTGCGCCGGGGCTGCGGATACACCTCGCTCAGGATACGCGCCACTTCCATCATGAGCACCGATCCGGTTCCGTTGTCGGTCGCCCCGGAGCCGCCTTCCCACGAGTCGTAGTGGGCCGAGAGCATGACGTACTCGTCCGCCAGATCGGAGCCCGGAATGGTGGCGATGACGTTGTGGGTGGGCCGCTCTCCGAGGTTCTCGGCCTCGGCCCTCAGGCGGACGACCGGGCTCTGCCCGTTGGCCGCCAATCGGTGGACGAGCCCGTAGTCCTCGCACGACAGCTCGAAGGTCGGACGCTCGCGGGTGTAGGCGTTGAAGACCCGCGTCGTGCCGTACGATCCCGGCCACTGCGACGTGATGATCCCGAGCGCGCCCGCGTCCTCGAGCGCCTGGTGCAGGTCGCGGCGCCTCGGGTCGTCGGACCCCGTCCGGGCCAGGCTGGCGTTCCACAGCTCCCGCCCCGCGGTCCGCGCCTCGTCCATTCGCTCGAACGAGCCTTCCATGGCGTACTCTTCCCACTGCTCGTCCGCGCGGCACGTCGGCTCGGGGTAGGACATCATCACCCAGCTGCCGTCGACGGTTTCGAGGAACCGATCCCAGTCGGCGGGTGAGCGGATGTCCGGCAGATACGTCACCCCGCCCTCCACCGGCTGACCGCCGGTGCCGGGGCTCCATGCCAGGATGCGGCCTTCGAGGGAGCGGACACGCGGCGACACGAGGTCTACGTGGCTCGGCCCGCGATCCCACCCCTCCCAGGTGCCGTACTGCTCACGCCGAGCCTCCAGCCCCCACGAGCGGAACAGGTCGACCGCCCAGTCCTGCGCGCGGTCCATCTGAGGCGACGCGGTGAGTCGCGGCCCGATGGAGTCGAGGAGCGCCTGGGAGAGCGGCTCCACCTGCGAGCGCTGCGTCGCCTCCTCCCAGATGGCGCGCAGGACCGGATCGTCGTCGGCCAGGCTCTGGCCGGCCACCGCCGAGGTGGCCAGCACCAGGACCGACAGTCCCATCACGGCGCCCCGCGTGACCCTTCCGCACATCCCACTCATCGACCCACCTCCAGTTGGAAGCCGCAGTTAGAACCCCGCCATCTTCT
>JBBDSM010000009.1:0-23215 GCA_040904945.1 Gemmatimonadota bacterium | reverse complement strand
CCACTCATCGACCCACCTCCAGTTGGAAGCCGCAGTTAGAACCCCGCCATCTTCTTCACCCGCTCGAACTCGTCCTTCTTCACCGACTGCACGGAGAGCCGTCCGTACCGCACCAACTCCATGTCCGACAGCTTGGCGTCGTCCTTGACGTCCGACAACGGCACGAAGTCCGGCGCCTTCGCGACGAACTCGATGTCGACCATGAACCAGCGGGGGTCGTCCGGGTCGGACTTCGGGTCGTGGTACTTGTGCTTCTTCTCGAACGCGAAGTGGTCCGGATACGCCTCCTTGGAGACGCGCGCCAGGCCGGCGACCCCCGGGGGCTTCGCGTTGGAGTGGTAGAACAGCACGTCGTCGCCGACCTTCATCTCCTGCATGTTGTTCCGCGCTTTGTAATTGCGGATACCCTCCCAGCAGGTGGATCCCTCACGCTCGAGGTCGTCGATGGAGTATACGTCGGGCTCCGACTTCATCAGCCAATACTGCTTCGCCATGGATCCTCTCCCTGGGTCGTTCGTGTTCAGCGACAAGGGATTATGTGGAATTCGGCCGCTGGGTGCGACCCGCGCCACCCGCACGGCCGTCCCGCCCAACGGGAGGCCCGCCGTCACCCTTTCGACTCGCCCTCGACCCGGTGCACCCGCGCCTGCCCGACGCCGTGCCCCTCCACCGACAGCACCTCGATCTCCAGCCCCCGGTATCGCACCCGGTCTCCAGCCTTCGCGGGGCGACCCACCAGGTCGAGGACGAGGCCGCTCAGGGTATCGACCTCGGGATGCTCGAGCGCTCGACCCAGCGCGTCCCCCAGGTCTTCGAGGCGGACGCGGCCCAGCGCGCGCACCTCGCCGGCGACATTTCGGCTGAGCTCCGGAACGCCCTCCACCTCGCCCACGACTTCCTCGAAGATGTCCTCGATGGTGACGAGCCCCGCGGTTCCTCCGTGCTCGTCCATCACCACGGCCATGCGCGAGCCGCTGCGGTGCAGGGCTTCGAGCACGCGGTCGAGACCGAGGCTCTCGGGAACGAACGGCAGGGGATGCACGAACTCGTCGAGCACGACCGGGTCGGAGCTGTCGTCCCGCACCAGGTCCCGCACGTGCACGACCCCCACCACCCGGTCCATGCTGCCCTCGTAGACGGGATACCGCGTGTGGGGCCGCTCGCGCAGCCGTCGCCCGAGCTCTTCCGGCGCGATGTCCTTCGGCAGCCCGCGGATCTGCACGCGGGGGATCATGACCTCCCTCGCCGTGAGGTTGCCGAAGTCGAGGAGCTCCTGAACGACGCGAGCCGATTCCTTCCGGAGAAGTCCTCCGGCCTGGCTCTCCCGCACGATGTACTCGAGCTCGCCGGGCGTGCGGTACGCCTCCGATCCGTGTTCGGAGCGGCTGATGCCGAGGAGCCGTAGCACGCCGTTCCCGATCCCGTTCAGGGCCAGAACCAGCGGGAGCGTGGCGAGCTGGATCCCGCGCATGATCGGGGTTACCGCGAAGACAGTCGCCTCCGCGTGTTGCAGCGCGAGCGCCTTCGGGACCATCTCGCCGACCACCACGTGCCAGTAGGTCAGGAACGCGATGGCGACCACGGTGCCGGCGGCGTGCGCTCCGAGCCACCGTTCCTCGCCCATCCCCCACCCCTGGAACACACCGGCGAGCCATTCGGCCAGGAGATGCTCACCGTACATGCCCAGCCCGAGACTCGACAGCGTGATGCCGAGCTGCGCGGTGGCGATGTACCGGTCGAGCAGGACCGGGTCCTCCTTGTTTCTTCGCAGGAAGCCGCCCCAACGGTCCCCGCGGTTCGCTCTCCGCTCGACGGAGGCGCGCGGCACCGTCACCACGGCGAACTCCGCGGCGACGAAGAGCCCGTTCAGGAGGATCAGGACCGTGACGATGAGCACCGGCACCAGGACCGCCGTCATGCGTTACCCCCGGATCTCGCCGGCTCCTTCACCACCACCCACGTCGCGACCACGCCGTCCACGCCTTCCACCATCACCGTGGCTTCATCGACCAGCAGCGTATCCCCGACCACGGGCACACGCCCGAGGCGGTCCGTCACGATGCCGTTCACGGTATCGGCCTCGCCCGACCAGCGAAGGCCGGTCATCTCCTCGGCCTCGTACACGGTCAAGCGGCCGGGCAGCCGGATACTCCCGTCCGCGAGGCGCTCCGGACCCGGCCCGACGGGCCAGGGCTCTTCGGCCATGTCGCCGAGCAGCTCGGCGAGGAGATCATGAATGGTGACCAGACCGGCCACGCCCCCGTACTCGTCCACGGCGAGGGCCATCACCGCCCGGGTCTCACGCAGGCGAGCCAGCAGCCTGTCCGCGGAGAGATCCTCGGGCACGCCCATGATGGGCCGGGAGAACGCCTCCAGCGTCAGGTCCCCATTTCCCTCGAGGCGGGCCATGGCCAGGTCACGTGCATGCACATAACCCGCGATTCCGTCGATGGTGTCCCGGTAGATGGGATACCGCGTGTAGGGCAGAGACTTGGTGGCCTCGTGCGCCTCGGCGACCGACTGATCGACGCGAAGCGCCTGCATCTCCGTGCGCGGAACCATGAGCTGCCGGACGCGCCGCACGCCCATCGACAGCGCCTGCTGGAGGCGCCGCTGCTCTTCGGGCGACAGCAGCCCACCCTTCCGGCTCTCAGCGACCAGGTACTGGATCTCCTGGGGAGAGTGCAGGTGCCGGTGCCCTTCGGGCGAGATGCCCAGGGCGCGCAGGATGATCCAGCCGCTCCCGTTCAGGATCCAGATGAAGGGCGTCAGCACCCGGGACGCGACCTCCATGGGTAGGACCGTCGCCAGGCTGACCGGCGTCGGAAACTGCAGGGCGACGGACTTCGGGACCAGCTCGCCCAGGACCATCTGGACGACCGTCAATCCGATGAGGACCGCGACGGCGGACGCGGACTGCGCCGCCGCGTTCTGCAGACCGCCGAGCCCTTCGAAAACCGGGATCAGCAGATGCGCGAGGCTCTGCTGCCCGAAGGCACCGAGGATCAGGCTCGACAGCGTGATGCCGACCTGGCACGCCGCGATGTAGGCGTCCAGCGCCCTGGGGTCGTCCATGATCCGCAGCAGACGACGGGCGAAGCGGTTGCCTTCCTCGGCGGCCTGCTGAATCCGGCTCGTGCGGACGCTCACCGCCGCGAACTCCGCCGCGACGAAGAGTCCGTTCATGGCGATCAGGAAGGCACAGACCGCGAAGACCTGGATCACGCCCGCGCTCGCCCGATGTCGACCTCGATGCTACGCCACCGCTCCCGCCGGAACACCCCGACGCTCAGCACCGCCCGTGTGAAGTGGCCGATGACGATCGCCATCCAGATGTGGTGGGGCTCGAGGGTCGAGAGCTGCTGGATGGTGAAGCACATCCCGAGTGGAATGATCACCTGGGACACGATGGAGATGTACATGGGACTCTTGGTGTCACCGGTCCCCTGGAGCCCGCCGGTGTACGCGAGCGCGACCGTGATGAAGAGCCCCGAGACGGACAGATAGCGAAGCAGCTCCACGCCCAGCTCGAGCACGAGCTCGTTCTCCATGCCGAAGATCCCGAGGAGGGCGCGCGGAATCAGCACGAAGCTCAACCCGAAGATCGCCGCGAGCATGAGTCCGAACCCGGCGGCCGTCTGCACCGCGCGGCTCGCGCGATCGGGCTGGCCGGCGCCGAGATTCTGCCCCGCCACCGCGGCCGTCGCGCCCATCATGCCCACCGAGGTCCAGGTGATGAACGAGAAGATCTGCGTGTAGCTCACGACGTATGCGGCCTGCGCCTCGGCACTCACGGCGAGCGCCCCGACGAAGGCGAGGAGGAAGACGCCGCCGATGTTCATCGCCACACCCTGGATGCCGGTGGGGAGGCCGAACCGGAAGATCTCCCGGATGATCACCCAGTCGGGCTTCAGCCCCATCCCCCGGTGGAACTGGACGACCCACTGGCCGTCGAAGAGCCGCACGAACGCATAGACGGTCACGATCCCCGCGGAGATCACCGTGCCGAGCGCCGCACCCGTGGTCCCGAACGCCGGAATCGGGCCGAAGCCACGAATCAGAATGACGTTGAGGATGATGTTCAGGACGGTGAGCGCGATCCCGAGGCGGAGGGGCGTCTGCGCGTCCCCGGCCGATCGGAGCGCCCCGCCCAGCATGAAGAACATCAGCATGCCGAACGAGAACACGAACATGATCCGGAGATACGGGAGGGCCTCGGCCTGCACCTCCGGCGCCGCGTTGACCAGGTCGAGCAGCCAAGGCGCGGCGAAGTACCCCACGGGGGCCATGACCCCCACCACGATGAGCACGGACGTGATGAACGCCTGGTAGACCGTGCGGTTCACCTTCTCGGAGTCGTCCTGCCCCGCGAAGCGCGCAACCAGCACGCCCATCCCGGTGAACAGTGAGCTGATGAACACGATGACGACGACCCAGATCTGCCACGACACGCCGATGGCCGCGTTCCCGGTATAGCCGACATAGTGCCCGACCATCGCGTGGTCCACGATGCCCTGCAGCCCGCCGATGACGTTCTGAAGCATGGTCGGCCACGCCAGCGCCCAGACCGCGCCCTTGATCGGACCGTCGACGATGGATCGATCGAACTTCCTGCCCAGCGGCGGCGCGACCTTCATGCGCGTTCGGCCCCGCGAGCAGGCCGCCTACACCAGGCGTCCGGGGTGGAATCGGTCACGGGCGTCTCGTCACCAGACGAGGTGGAAGGTGCTCTGCCGGCGGAAGGCCCAATGACGGTCGCCGTCCGTGTCCAGATACGCCTCCTCCTCCTGTCGGCACCGGGCGGGGTCGCCGCCCCACTCCGGAATCGAGCGAGTCGCCTGGAGCTCGATGGAGTGCCACGTCGACGGGAGCAGCACGGCGTCGCCGCGCACCGGAACGCCTTCCTGCGCATCCCAGCGGCCGATGAGCGGGCCGGCACCGTGACCGTGGTCGCCGATGGGGTGGGTGTAGACCGTCCCGTTGATCCCCTCGGCTTGCATACGTGCCAGGATCGCCGCGAGGATCTCGTTGCCGGTGCGGCCCGGATCCATCTCCTCGAGGTGGATATCCTGCATGCGGTTCGAGTCGGCGAGGCACTGCTGGAGCCCCTCGGGTGCTTCGGTCTCGCCCGGGCGGAGCACGTAGCCGAGATGCTGCGTGTCGGTGTGGAGGTTCATGGCCACCACGCCGAAGTCGGTCCAGATCAGGTCTCCCGGCTGGATGACCGTCGGGCCGTCCCCGGACACGCCGCCCTGACGCTGCACGTCGACGGAGGGCTGGAACCAGTTCGTGTATCCGAGCTCCTGCGACTTCTGGCGGAGCCACCAGACGACGTCTTCGGTGGTGGTCTCACCCGGCGTGATGACCGCGTTCGAGAACGCCTGCGAGATCATCGCGTGGACCGTCTCCTGGATCTCCCGGTAGCGGGGCATCATCTCCGGGAGTCGCAGCGCGATGTAGTTCATGGCCAGGCGCGGCTCGCGGACGACCCGCTCGACGTAGGGCCCGAGCGCCTCCTCCAGCGCCTCCCGCTCGCCGGCGTGGAGCCCGTCGGAGAACGCCCACTCCGGATCGATGTTCAGGACGATGTTCGACGGATCGCGATCCGCGACCAACTCACGGAAGAGCGTCCACTGCTCGTTGCCGACCAGCTCACCGGTGTCTTCCGTCGGCGCGGGCCGGGAGGAGCGGAACGCCTCGAAGACGCCGCCCTGGCTGGTGCCGCCGAGCGCCAAACGCTCAACCGTGCCGTCCGGCTGACGGGTCATGACGTAGATCGACCGGCGCCGCGCCGCGAAGGTCGTCGGGGCGGTCATCGACCAGAAGACCGGATCCTCGGCGTACTCGCGCATGGAAAGGACCCACATGTCCACGTCGTACTCGGCCATCAGCGCCGGCAGCACCCGATCGAGGCGCGCTTCCAGCCACGCCTGCTGCTCGACGGCCTGCTCGCGCAGCGTCGGTAGCGGATGCACGCGCGCCGGTGTCCCGTCGGGGACCATGGCCGGAGCCTGCGCGCCGACTTGCGTCGCCGCCGGACCGAAGACGACGGTCGCGAGTGCGAGGAACGCGAGAACGAAGGGGGATGTGGGCAGCCTCATCGATGCTCCGGTCGTTGCGGGATACTTGCCGTCCGAGGCGCGGCCGACGCGCCGACAGACTCCGAAGCTAATCGAAGGGGACGGACGCGCCATCGACAGGTGCGACGTGCGCGGGGCGTCTGTGACATGCGCCGCGCGAGCCCGTGCACCGCGGGAGCCCGTGCCCCACGCGACGCTCCCGAGCGGCCGCCAGGCACGATCGTGCGTCTCGGTTCGTCTACTCGTAACTGGTTCGAGGTTCGAACGATCGCTCCCGTCACAGCCGCGATGACGGAGACGCGGAAGTGTTTGTATAGCAGGGATATACGGACGGGCCCTCGCCACCGGAGCACGCCTCGGGTCGTTCGACTGTCGAACTACTTACGAAACCCGTGCGGAAGGCCCCTCGCCCATCGGGCTCAGGGGCCGGACCCGCGAGAGTCACGCACACGAAAGGGCCGGCGCGGAAGCCTCCACGCCGGCCCTTCGTCCCAACCTCCGAACCGAGCTTCATGGGCGCAGGCGCGGGCCCGGCGCGGGCCCGGTCCGCTGCCTCGACCCCGCCGGCGCCTCTACCGCGCCCCTCTACCGCGGTCCGGCCGCCTTCACCTCGTCGGCCACCTGATCGGCGAACTTCTTGAAGTTCTCCTTGAACATGCCGGCGAGCTTTGCGGCCGCGGCGTCGTACGCGTCGCCATCAGCCCAGGTGTCCCGCGGATGGAGCACCTTGGAGGGTACGTGCGGAACCGCCGTCGGCACCGCGAGTCCGAACACCGGATCTTCCGCGAAGTCGGCGCCGTCGAGCGTGCCCTCGAGCGCCGCGGTGACCATCGCCCGCGTGTACTTCAGCTTCATGCGGCTGCCCACGCCGTACGCCCCACCGGACCAACCGGTGTTGACCAGCCAGACGTTCGCGCCGGTGTCACGGAGTCGGTCGCCGAGCATCTCTGCGTAGACCCCCGGGTGACGCGGCAGGAACGGCGCGCCGAAGCACGCGCTGAACGTGGCCTTCGGCTCGGTCACGCCGCGCTCGGTGCCCGCGACCTTGGCGGTATAGCCCGACAGGAAGTGGTACATCGCCTGCTCTGGCGTCAGCCGCGAGATGGGAGGGAGCACGCCGAACGCATCGGCGGTCAAGAAGATCACGTTCTGCGGCTGCCCGCCACGCCCCGGAATCACCGCGTTGGGGATGTAGTGGATCGGGTACGAGGCGCGCGTATTCTCGGTGATCGAGCCGTCTTCGAAGTCGATCTCCCGGGAGTCCTCGTGGAGGATCACGTTCTCGAGGATCGTCCCGAACATCTGGGTCGCCTCGTAGATCTCCGGCTCGCCCTCGCGCGACAGGCGGATGGCCTTCGCGTAGCAGCCGCCTTCGAAGTTGAAGACGCCCTCGGTGCTCCAGCCGTGCTCGTCGTCGCCGATGAGGCCACGGCTCGCGTCGGCCGACAGCGTGGTCTTTCCGGTGCCCGAGAGGCCGAAGAAGAGCGCCACATCCCCGTCGTCCCCCACGTTCGCCGAGCAGTGCATCGGGAAGACGTCCTGGTCGGGGAGCATGTGGTTCAGCACGGAGAAGATCGACTTCTTGATCTCGCCGGCGTAACGCGTCCCCGCGATGAGAACCTCCTTCTTCGCGAAGTTCACGACGATGGCCGTGCTGGAGCGGGTGCCGTGCCGTGCCGGGGAGGCCTCGAGGTGCGGCGCGTGCAGCACCGTGAAGTCCGGCTCGAAGCCCGACAGCCCGTCCGCGTTGAGACGGAGGAACATGTTGTAGGCGAAGAGCGAGTGCCACGGGCTCTCGCTGACCACCCGGACGTTCAGGCCGAGCTTCTCGTCGGCGCCGGCGCGGGCGTCGCGGACGTACAGGTCGTCACGTCCGTCGAGGTAGGACACGACATCGGCGCGGAGCGCGTCGAAGTGCTCGGTCGAGAGCGGGACGTTCACGTTGCCCCAGTCGACGACGTCCTCGGACAGCTGGTCACGGACCACGAAGCGGTCGTTCGGGGAGCGCCCCGTGTGCGGCGCGGTCACGGTCGCGATCGCACCCATGTGCACGATCTCTCCGTCGCCCCGCCGGAGCGACTCCTCGTAGAGTCGGGCCGGAGACAGGTTCCAATGTACGTCGCCTTCAGGCTTCAGGCCGTGATTCTCGAGTCCGTAGCCGCTGCGGCCCGTCGCCGCGACGGCCTGCTCGATGATCCGGGTCGTCATGTATGCGCTCCTAGAGCTGGATTCCGGCTCCACCGTCCGGAAAGACATCAAATTTGTTCATTTATCTCCTATCAGTCCACCGATGAGGATACCCACCGGCCACCCAGGTTGCCACGGGCCGGGTGGTGAAACACGTTTCGCGCGTCCTGAGCGCCGTGCCGGTCGGCCATCGGTGGAGACTCGGTGGAACGTGAGAGAGAGGGAGGAAGCTGGATGCAGGTCGGGAGGCGAATGGAGGCGCGGAGGGTGGTGGTCACCGGCATCGGGCCGATCACGGCGGTCGGCACCGGGGTCGAGGAGCTCAAAGAGGGACTCAGGGCCGCGCGCTCACCCGTGCGCGACCTCACGGCCTTCGACCCCGGGCCGTTCCGGAGCCGCATGGCGGCCGAGCTCCCGGACTTCGACCCGGAGCGGTATCTCGACGCAAAGCAGGTCCGCCGGCTCGACCGCTTCGTCCAACTGACGCTCTCGAGTGCCCGGCTCGCCATGGAAGACGCCGGCCTGAACGTGGACGCCGTCTCCGGCGACCGGACCGCGGTGCTCATGGGCTCGGCCATGGGCGGGATCTCCCACGCCGAAACCCAGCTGAGGGCGTTCATCGAGGAAGGCGCGCGCGCCATCGATCCGCGCATCGCCACGACCACGTTTGCCGGAGCGGCGAGCTGCCACATCGCCATCGAGTACCAGGTGACGGGTCCCAACTCGACCAACGCGATGAGCTGCGCGGCCGGAACCATGGCCATCGGCGAGGCCGCGCGCCTCATCCGTGAAGGAGCGGTGGACGTGGCCTTCGCCGGAGGGGTCGACGCGCCCCTGGCGCCGGTCTGCTACGGCGCGTTCGCTTCCATGCGGGCGATGAGCAAGCGCAACGACGACCCCGCGGCCGCGTGCCGGCCCTTCGACCGTGACCGCGACGGCTTCGTCATGGGCGAGGGCGCCTGCGTCCTGATTCTCGAGGATGCAGAGCGGGCGGAGGCCCGGGGCGCCCGGATCTACGCCGAGATCGCGGGCTACGGGACGAACAACGACGCCTTCCACATGGCCGCGCCCCGGCCGGACGGCTCCCGCGCCGCCGCCTGCATGACGACCGCCATCGCCGAGGCCGGCCTCGACGTGACGGACATCGACCACGTGAATGCACACGGCTCGAGCACGCCGCTGAACGATCCGACCGAGAGCCGGGCCGTCCGGGTCGCGCTCGGTGACCATGCCGACCGGGTCTCCGTCACCGCGACCAAGCCCTACCATGGACACGCGCTCGGCGCCTCGGGCGCCATCGAGGTGGGGATCGGCTGCCTGACCATCCAGGACCGTTGGGTGCCGCCCATCCTCAACCTCGAGCATCCAGGCGAGGATTGCGACCTGGACTACGTCATGGGCGCGCGGGGTCGGGAGCAGCGGGTCCGGGCGCTCCTCACGAACTCGTTCGGGTTCGGCGGTATCAACGCCGTGCTCGTCCTCACCGAGCCGTCCGCGGCAGGCTGACCCGGGAGCCCGTCGCCGATGCCCGAGCTCGCTCCCGAGCTGTGGATCTTCCTGCCGCTGGTGATCGCAGCGGGAATCGATCTCTACCTGACGCTCCTCGTCCTCGGTGCCGCGCCTACGCTGCCGTGGTGGGACCACCCGCTCCCCGGATCGCTCGGGGACCTCGACGCGACCTCCATCGTCGTCGTCATCGGCCTCACCTACGCACTCGAGTTCCTGGCGGAGCGCCGACCCGCGTCCGCCCTCATCTGGAACGCATTGCACGCGCTCATCCGTCCGGTCTCGGGAGCGCTCCTGGCCGCGCTGCTCCTCCACGGCCAGAGCCTGTCGGTGGTCGTCGCAGGGGCGTTGCTGGGCGGCCTGTTCACCTCGCTCTCGCACGCGGTCCGCTCGGGCTCGGCCCTACTCCGTTGGCTCGATCCGGCCCTCGGCCCCCATCCGCTCCTCGTCTCCCTGCTCGAGGACGCCGCGGTGGTCGCGCTCGTCGTCCTGTCGCTCGACCAACCGCACGTCGCGTTCGGCGCGGCGGCGGCGCTTCTGCTCATCGGCATCCCGTTCGCGCCCACCCGCGTGCGTGCCTTCGTGTTCGCGACCCGACTGGCGTCCGCCCGTGCCTTCCAGTCTTTCCGGCAGCGTGTATGGACCCCCTCGGACGGCCTGCCGGGCTGGGTGCGGAGGTCGCTACGGGACGACAGCATGGCGCCGGAAGGCGGGCCCCGAGGCGCCCGCGCGGGTATCCTGCGAATGCCCGACCTCCCTCGCTTCGCGACCGGTTGGGTGGTCGTCCGGGGGGGCCAACCGACGTTCGTCCACGGCCTTCCAGGGCGCAGGGGACCGGCCCTGGAGCTCGGCGCGCTGACCCTGGTCGACGTCGTCGAGGAGGAGTTCTACCGGCGTGTCGACCTTCGCGACGAGGAGGGACGCGCCCTCCGGATGTTCTTCTTCGTGAACGGCCCGAGCGCCGCCGCGCTGGCCGCCGAGTTCGGCGGTCGTGGGCCCAGAGCGGAAAAAAACCTTTGACCCTGTAAACAGGCGTTCTTACCTTCACTTTCACGCCTTAGCATCCGGGCCGGCTGTTTCGAGCCGCGACGAACACGTCCTTCGTCGCTTGCCGACCCGCCGAGTCACGGTCCGTTCGACCCGCAGCCGAGGAATCGATCGCTCGAATGTTTTCTTCCTCTCGTGGCTTGGATTCGTTCGACCAGTACCTACAGGACGTGGAGAAGTATCCGCTCATCCAGGATCCTCTGGAGGAGCGCGAGCTCGCCCGACGTGCACGTGTCGGGGACAAGGAGGCGGCCGAGCGGCTGGTCACCGCGAACCTCCGATTCGTCATCTCGTATGTGAAGAAGTACCAGGGACGGGGCCTGGGCCTCGCCGAGCTGGTCTGCATCGGGAACGAAGGGCTCCTCAAGGCCGTGAAGAAGTTCGATCCGGACAAGGGCGTGAAGTTCATTTCCTACGCCGTGTGGTGGATCCGCCAGACCGTCCTGCAGGCTCTCGCCGAACAGACGCGCTCCGTGCGCATCCCTCTCAACCAGAACTCGAACCTCGCGCGCCTTTCGCGCACCGACACCCAGCTCACGCAGAGCCTCGGCCGGTCTCCGACCGACCAGGAGATCGCGAACGACATGGAGGAGCCGGTCGAGACCGTACGCGCGCTTCGCAGGGTCGCGGCGTCCGAGCTCAGCCTCGACGCGCCCATCGACCGAGGCGACCGCGACAGCTCGAGCTTCGGCGAGCGCTTCGCCGGCGCCGAAGGATCCGACATCGAGGAAGACATCGAGGACGCCGCGCGACGCGAGTTCCTCGAGTCGATGTTCGAGACCTATCTCACCGAACGTGAGCGGAAGATCTTGTACCTCTACTACGGTCTCGACGACGGTGAGGAGCGGACCCTGGAGGAGATCGGGACGTTGCTCGGCGTCACGCGCGAGCGCATCCGGCAGATCCGGAACCGCGCCTTCGAGAAGCTGCGCGAGAGCCCGCAGGGTGAGTCGCTGTCCGGGTTCTGGACGCCGAACTGACCCGATCCTTGGGCCGAGGCCTCTCCGTCGCGGTCCTCCTCGGCGGAGGCCTCCTGGGCCTGGCGCTCGCCCCCCGCCCCGGGTCCGCGCAGGACGTACCGCCGATGACCGATCCGGCGCTCGCCGAGGCCGACATCGCCGCGGGGACCTGGAATGCCCCACGCGCCCTCCGCCTCGTCCAGCGCGCCCGCGAGCAACGGCAGTCGCTGGTGATCGACAGCACCATGCACTCGTACCGGGCGCAGGCGCGGGGCTACGTCTACTTCTTCATGGACCGTCCCGACCAGGACCTGCGCTCGCTGGTGAAGGCCGACCAGATCGCCCTCGAAGTCATGTGGCAGGCTCCCAACCGCACCCGCCAGCACATCCTGGGGCTTCGAGACGAGAAGTTCCTGCCGACGGACATCCGCTATCACCTCGATCACCTCACCGTGGTCCAGGACGACTTCGGCGACAACATCCGCATGGGCGACGGCGACGAGGTGTCGGCGGTCGCGCACCCGGCGGCCCCCGGCTCCGAGTCCGTCTACGACTTCATGCTGAGCGACTCGCTGACCATCCGCTTCCCGGAAGGCGGCGGCGACATCCGCGTCTTCGAGATACGGGTGCGCCCCAAGCGGCTCGACCAGGCGGGCTTCGTCGGGAGCGTGTTCGTCGACCAGTCATCCGGCGCCATCGTGCGCATGAACTTCTCGTTCACGCCCGCGTCCTACGTCGATCCGTACGTCGACTACATCCGGGTGTCGCTCGACAACTCCCTCTGGATGGGGCGCCACTGGCTGCCCTACCGGCAGGAGATGGAGATTCGGCGCGAGATCCCCCTCCTCGACTTCATGGCCGGAAGCGTCATCCGCGGCCGCTTCCAGGTGACGGATTACGATTTCAACGTCGACTTCGACCCCTTCACCTTCGCCGGCCGCAACGTCACCTCATCGTCGCCGGCCCAGCGCGAGGCGTTCCCGTTCGAGCGCGGGCTGCTCGAGGACCTGGAAGAGGAGGGACTCAGCACCACCGCCGCGCTCGAGGACGTCGAGACGCAGGTGAGAGAGGTCGTCGAGGACCGCTACCTCTCCGGTCTCGCGCCTTTCCGCTTCCACCTCTCGAGGATCTCCGAGTTCTTCCGCTACAACCGTAGTGAAGGAGCCTTTCTGGGTGCGGGCCTCACCGTGCGCCCCGCGAACGACATCCGCATGCGGGGTTCCGCTGGATACGCTTTCGGCCGCGGGGAGCCCACGGGCGCATTGTCCGTCGAGTCGGCCCGAACCACCCGCGTCCGACCCGAAGTGCGGCTCTACTGGAACGACACGAGGGACATCGGCGGGCACCCGGGCGCCCCGGCGCTCGAGAACACCATCGCCGCCCTCGCCGGCGAGGAGGACTTCCTCGACCCGTACTTCGCACGCGGCGCCGCCCTCGCGTTCCGGACGGGTAGGGGCCTGACGGGCCCGTCGCTGACGCTCCGGTGGGAGCAGCACCACCAGGCGAGCAATGTCGTCGCCGACGACCCCGCGGAGACGGACTGGCGGCCCGTGCGGGGCATCGACCGGGGCACCCTCGGGAGCGTCGAGCTCGCGCTCCCCTTCCAGCTGTCGTCAGACCTCGCCGCGACAGTCACCCTCGGCGCCGGACGCCTGGAGACGAGCAACTTCGGCACCGCCGATGTGGACGTGTCCCGCACCTACCGGCTTCCGGTCCTCCAGGGCCACGGCCGGCTCAGCGCGTCGGCCGGAGCGGTGACCGGCGGCGCGCCGGCACAGTCCCTCTACCTGCTCGGGGGCCGCCACACGCTGGCCGGGTACGATTACCGCGACTTCGTCGGCGACCGGTACTGGCTGGTCCGCAGCGAGACCACCTTCCCGGTGCACGAGAAGTGGGTCGGTATCCGCCTCGTCGGAGCGCTGGGCGCGACCTATCTGGGCGACCGCACGCTGCCCGAGCTCTGGACACCCACCGACTCGGACGGCCCACGCGCGTCGCTCGGCCTGGGCCTGTCGATGGCCTGGGACGTCATGCGCGTCGACCTCGTCCGCGGCCTCGACGGCGGCGGGTGGGAGGCGGTCTTCTCGGTATCGCCCGGGCTCGCGCCCTGGTTGTAGAGGGCTGACGCCCGGCGGGTGGAGCCCGCGAGTCCGCCAACGACCGGACCCGCGGGCGCACCTCTCGTCACGCCGCTTCGGAGAGCTCTTCTTCGTCCGCCGAGCTCTTCGCGGACAACAGCACGACCTCCCGCACCACGACCTCGGCCGTCGGGATCACGACGCCGTCGCGCTCGTACGAGTCGTACTCGAGCCGCCCCTCGACGTAGATCCGGTCGCCGGTCCGGATGTAGTCCTCGGCGAACTGCGCGAGCCGGTTCCAGAGCGTGAGGCGGTGCCAGTCGGTGCGCTGCTCCTCGTCTTCCGCGCCGGGCGCCGGCCGCCGGTTCGTCGCGAGCGAGAAGTGCGCCACCTTGGTTCCGTTCTTGGTCTGCTGGACGTCGGGATCGCGGCCGACGTTCCCGATCAGGGTGATCTTGTTGATCGAGCGGCTCATGGTGCTGTCCTCCGGTTGGGTGTGCGGCCGGAGCGGCCGCCCGTCTCGGGCGGGGCGCGCTCCGGCTCCTGTCGACCCTAACGATGGGTCCAGCGGCGGGGCGCCCGGATGGCCGGACGGGACGGATGCGCGGTGGGTGGGTGGGTGGGCGCGCGGGCCCGGGCTGCGAGCTCCACGCCGCGGGCTCTTCCGCGCGAGGTTCGTAAGTAGTTCGAAAGTCGAACGAGTTGGATGGCGCTGTGAGGCCAAAAAACCGTTCGAACTTCGAACCAGTCTCAATGTGCCGAAAAGCGATCCACCCACGAACTCCCGCTTATCCCTTGCACTCGTACCAGTTCGGGCCCACACCCCAGTCCGCCACCAGCGGCACGTCCAGCTCCAGCGCGCCCTCCATCCGCGACACCACGATGTCGCGGGCCTCGTCGACCTCACCCTCCGGCACCTCGAGCAACAGCTCGTCGTGCACCTGGAGCAGGATCGTCGCCGACGTCTCGGCCTCGTCCAACGCGTCCTGAACCTCGATCATCGCCTTCTTCATGAGATCGGCGGCTGTGCCCTGGATGGGCGTGTTCTGCGCCACGCGCTCGCCGAACTGCCGCATGTTCCAGTTCCCGGACTTCAGCTCGGGGACGTAGCGGCGGCGCCCCAGGAGCGTCTCCACGTAACCCAGCTCCTTCGCCGACTCCACCTGCGCATCGAGGAAGTCGCGAACCCCCTGGAACCGCTCGAAGTACGTGTCGATGAACTCCTTCGCCTCTTCCCGGGAGATGCCGAGGCGCTTCGCGAGAGTGAACGGACCCTGCCCGTACAGCGTCGCGAAATTCACGGTCTTGGCCCGCCCCCGCATGTCGGCCGTCACGTCGTCGACGTCCACATCGAAGATCACCGCCGCCGTCTGCCGGTGCACGTCGATCCCCTCGCGGAACGCCTTCACGAAGGCGGGATCGCCGGAGAAGTGCGCCAGCACGCGCAGCTCGATCTGGGAGTAGTCGACGGCCAGGAAGAGCGTTCCGGGGTCGGCCACGAAGCCCTTGCGGATCTCGCGCCCCAGGTCGGTCCGGATGGGGATGTTCTGGAGGTTCGGATCGCTGGACGACAGCCGGCCCGTCGCCGCCACGGTCTGGTTGAAGCTCGTGTGGATGCGCCCGGTGCGCGGGTTCACCAGCTGGGGCAGCGCGTCGATGTACGTCGAGCGCAGCTTCTCGAGCTCGCGGTATTCCATCATGAGGCGCGGCACCTCGTGCCCCATCTCCGCCAGCTCTTCGAGCACCGAGGCGTCGGTCGACGGACCGGTCTTGGTCTTCTTGATCACCGGCAGGTCGAGCTTCTCGAAGAGAACCTGCCGGAGCTGGGGCGTGGAGTTCAGGTTGAAGTCGCCACCCGCAATCTTGAAGATCTCTTCCTGGATCTGATCGAGCTCGCGCTTGAGCCTGCTCCGCATCGTCTTGAAAAAGTCGTCGTCGATGGCGATGCCGGCGCGCTCCATACGCGCAAGCACCGGCACCAGGGGCATCTCGAGGTCGCGCATGAGGCCAGCCAGCTCGTGTTCCTCGAGCTGCGACATGAGATGCCGGTGCAGCTCGAGCGTCACGTGCGCGTGCTCACACAGGTAGTCCCGCATGCGCTCCACGCCGCCTTCCACGACGGCCACCTTGTCGCGCCCGGAGCCGATGACGTCGGACAGCTCCTTCGGCTTGTGCCCCAGCAGCTCCATGGAGAGCGTGCCCAGGTCGTGGCTCCGCCGGCCGGGATCGATGACGTAGCTCGCCACCATCCCGTCGAACGCCATCCCGCGCAGCGTGACGCCGTGCAGCGACAGAGCCAACGCGGTGGCCTTGAGATCGTGGCCCACTTTGGCCGCGCTCTCGTCCTCCAGATAGGCGCGCAGCTTGGACGCACCCCCCGCGTCCAGCCGCGGCAGATTCGCCGGCCCGTCATCCCCCTCCCCTTCGAACGCCAGCTCGAACCGCTGTGCGTGTCCGAGCGGCAGATACCACGCCTCGCCGCCCGGCACCGCCAACGCAACGCCGACCAGCTCGCCTCGCAGTATATCCGCCTCCGACGCCTGGGCGAAGACCGACACGACCTCCTCGTCTCGCAGTCGGTCGACGAGCGCCTCGAGCTCGCCGGCGTCCGCCACCACCCGGTACTCGACGTCGTCCTGGGCCAGCCCCGCGACCGGGTCGCCTTCCTCCTGCGCCGCCTCCGCGAACTGCTCCGTGAGCCGCCGGAACTCGAGCTCGAGGAAGATGTCCCGGAGCTCGTCGTTGTTCGGGTCGCCCAGCGCGAGCCGCTCGAGGTCCAGGTCCACCGGCAGGTCGGTCATGATCGTCACGAGCCGCTTGGAGATCCGCACGTCGTCGGCGCATTCCTTCAGCGCGTTCGCGGCCCGGGTGGGCTTCACGTCGTCGGCGGCGAGGAGCGCCTCGATGTCCGGGTACGCGTCGATGAGCTTCACGGCCGTCTTGGGCCCGATGCCCCGCGCTCCGGGCACGTTGTCCGACGAATCGCCCACGAGGGCCAGGTAGTCGATCACCCGGTTCGGCGGGATCCCAAACTTCTCGTGCGCGTTCACCTCGCTGACCCACTCGGCCGCGACGCCGTTCGCGCCGCCGCGTCCCGGGTTCATCAGGTGCACGCCCGGCTGCACGAGCTGGTAGAAGTCCTTGTCGCCCGAGACGATCACGGCTTCGAGCCCGGCATCGCGGGCCTTCAGGGCGAGTGTCCCGATGACGTCGTCGGCCTCGTACCCGTCGAGCTCGAGCACCGCGTCGTTGAACCCCTCCACGATGGCTCGCACGCGCGGGAGGCTCGCCCGCAGGTCGTCGGGCATCTTCTCGCGGGTCGCCTTGTAGTCGGGATACTCCTCGTCGCGGAACGACGTGCCGGCGTCGAAGACCACCGCCAGGTAATCCGGCTCGAACTTCTCCCGGATATCGAGGAGGAACCGAGTGAACCCGAACGGGGCGGAGGTGTTTTCGCCCTGGGCGTTGGTGAGCGGCCGTTGGATGAACGCAAAGTACGCGCGGTAGATGAGCGCGTAGGCGTCGATCAGGAAGATGCGGGGGACGGTCTTGGGCGGGATGTCCAAGGCGGATCGGGGTCGGGGGTCAGCAGCGCGTGGGCTGCCCAAGGACGCACGAAGATATCGGATGGCTCCGATGGGGCGAACCCGCCCCCCGACCACCGGACCGGCTCACTCCTACTCGTCCGCCCCGTACAGCACGCGGTAGAGGCCCAGGTTGCGACGCACGTTCTTCACGTAGCCACGGGTCTCGACGAAGGGGATCCGCTCGGTGAACCGAAGCTCGTCCGCCATCTCCGGGAACTCCCGCCAGCGCACGGCCCGGGAGGGTCCGGCGTTGTAGGCGGAGAGCACGAGCGGGAGCGCGCCGTCGAAGCGGCGGGTCATCTCGACCAGGAACGCCGAGCCGAGGTGGAGGTTCACCTCGGGGTTCGACAGCGCGTCGGGGCTGAAGCCCTCCGGCCCGTGCGTCCGCGCGAGCTGGGCTCCGGTGGGCGGCATGACCTGCATGAGGCCGATGGCGCCCGCGTGACTCACGATGTCGGCCTTGAACGCCGACTCCTGACGGATCAGCGCGGCCAACGTGATCGGGTCGACGCCCCACTCTTCCGCCTCCCGCCGCACCAGCTCGCGATACGGGAAGGGGAAGGTGATCTCCAGCACGGTGCGGTCCCAGCCGCCGTCGGCGACCAGGGCCCAGCCCAGGTTGATGCCGTCGATGGTCCGGCCCCGCTCGATGAGCGCCTCGGCGAGCCGCACGGTCACCGCGCGGTCGCCCCGCGACCGGTCACGGAGCCGCGCCACTTCTGCGTCGGCGCCCCGGCTGAGCTCGGCGTCGACCAACACGTCGAGACGGGCGAGCCCCTCGGTAAGCCAGTCCGGCTCGACCGGCGCCACGCCGGGCTCGAGGGTGACCTCGTAGGGCTCCTCGGCCAGGTCGGCGGCCATGACCGCGTAGTAGGAGATCGGCTGGCCCATGACGCGCCGCAGATGCCCGAGCCCCGCCTGGCGGTCGCCCGACTCGAGGCGGGTCCGGCCTGCCCAGTAGGCGGCCTCCTCCCAGCGCCGTCCGTCGGGGAAGTCCGTGAGATACGCCTCGAACGTCGAGGCCGCACGCTCGGTCTCGCCACGCGCCAGGTGGATCTGACCCGCCCGCATGCGGGCCTGACCGGCCCGACTGTGGGTCCGCGCCGCCTCGGCCACGGCCTCGTACTGGCGAAGCGCTTCGCTCACGCGCCCGGACTGCTCGGCGTCGAACCCGCGCATGAAGACGACCTCGGCGGCCTGGTCGCTGGCCGGGTGCTCGTCCACGAGCCATTCGCGAAGCGTCCGTACGTCGCCCGCGCGGCCCTGTCGATCCCGCATGGCGGCCCAGAGCTCCAGGTTGCGCGCGGCCAGGCGCGGGTCGTCGACCGACTCCCGGAGCGCCCGAAACTCCTCGAGGGCTTCGTCCTGTCGATCGCGGACGGTCGCCATGAGGCGGGCCCGCTCGAGCCGGGCGGACGCGGACATCGGATCGCCGAGCTCGCTCGACAGTCGATGCGCCCGGTCGTAGGCACGCAGCGCACGCCGTCCGTCACCGGCCCGGTCGAGGATCGACGCGAGCCGCAGGCTGGCGTCGGCGTCCTGCCCGCCGATGTCGACCAGCGCCGCCGCCGCCCTCGAGCGCGCCGAACCACCGGCGTCCTCGAAGCCGGTGATCAGCGCATCGAGCGCGGCGGTCGTGTCGCCGGCGGCGAGCCCGAGCAGTCCGGCTTCGACGCGCGCGATCGCCACGCGGCGCTCCGACGAGCCGTCGCCTTCGAGCCGTCCCACCAGCGCTTCGAAGGCATTCCGTGCGCGCTCCGGGGCGTCCGCGGCGAGCAGTGCATCGGCCTCGGCACGCCACACCTCGTCCAGCGCGACCTCGTCGGTCACGCGAGACAGGAGCGTCCGGGTCGCCACCGTATCGCCCTCCTCAACCGCCTCGCGGACCAAATCCGCGGCGAGCCAGCTCCGCACCGTGGGCGTCGCCACGAGCATGTCGAGTCCCTGCTCCGCGGCCTCACGCTCCCCGGCTCGCCAGAGCGACCGCACACCCCGCACACGGGCGGCTGACCGCTCGGGCGCATCGCCGCCGGCGATCTCGATATACCGGTCGAAGGTCGCCGCCGCCGCGGACCAACGCTCGGCCCGCTCCAGCGCGCGGCCCAGAAGGAAGAGGCCGTCGCCTTCGCCCACGTCCTCGAGCCAATCGGCGTCTTCGAGCAGGAGGCGCACCCCGGTCCAGTTGCCCCAACCAGCTTCGGCGCTGGCGAGGAGCAGCACGTGCTCCGGCTCGGAGTCGGCCATCCCCTCGGCGCGGAGCGCCAGCGCCGCGTGCCAGAAGCGGCCGGCCGCCAGCTCGTCCAGCGCCGAGTCGGACGGCACGTCCAGCGAGATATCCCCCGTCGCCCCGGCGTGGTCGAGCCGTGTGAGCGCCCGGTGGACCGGGTCGTTCGGCACGTGGAGCGTTTCCCTCTGGCGACCGTCGTCGGCGTAGGCGGTGGTCACGAGCCCGGCGGCGGCCCAGTCATCGGGAACGAGTCCCTGGTCGCTCCAGCGCAGACCGTTGGCCAGCACGATGAAGGCCAAGAGGGTGACGCTGTAGGGGATGAGACTTCTGGACATAGGGTGACCGACGGGGAGTTGAAGGTGATAAGCCCTATCGATAATGACCCTGTAAGGTTCCCGCCAGCGATATCGTAACTGGTTCGATGTTCGAACGATCGCTTGCCGCCACGCCATAATGGCAGCGGCTTCGAAACGCCCGTATAGAGCGGCGAAACGCCCGAGGGGTCATCGCCGAAGGTCCGCTCGACTCGTTCGACTTTCGAACTACTTGCGAAGTCCGCTCAGACGGGGCGACGACCCCGCCCACCCCCGGCACCTCCCGCCCTGCCTGGCGCACAAAACACGAAGGGCCGGCCCGGGAAACCCGGACCGGCCCTCGTTCGGCTCGCGCCGTGTACTTCCGGAAGCGCCGTCCTAGCCGGCGCGCCCCGTCTCGATGGCGTGGAGGGTGTCGACCATCTTCTGGGCGGACTCCTCCATGTCGATCACGAGGCTGTCGATGCGGGCCACGAAGTAGTTGTGACCGATCGACACCGGGATCGCGATCATCAGACCGATGGCGGTCGTGAGCAGCGCGACCTTGATGCCTCCGGCGACCAGCGTCGCCTCGACCTCACCCGCGGCCTCGATCGACTGGAAGGCGATGATCATGCCGATCACCGTTCCGAGGAAGCCGAGGAGCGGAGCGACGTTCGTCAGCGTGGCGAGAACGACGAGACCTTTCTCGAGCTTGCTCATCTCGATGAGGCCCTGGTTCTCGATCGCCTTCATGATGCGCTCGGTGCCTTCCTCGTGCCGCTCTAGACCGGCGTAGAGGATGTTCGCGGCCGGCGCGTCGGTGTCACGCGTCAGCTCCATGGCCTCGCGGATGCGACGCTGCGTGAGGAGCTCGTCGACGTCCTTGAGGATCTGGCGCGTCTTCGAAGCCTTCGCCGTCAGGGAGATGAACTTGACGATGATGACGATGATGCCCAGCGCCAGACAGAAGGCAAGCGGCCAACGCATGAAGCCGGTGTTCTCCCAGTTCGTCGTGATCTGCTCCTGCCACGTAAGGGCAGGCGCATCGACGCCTGGGATCTGGAGCAGTGCGGCGTACAGGTGCATCGCCAAGGGGACCTCCAGCGAGAGTTTCTGGTGAGCGTGCGAAACGTGGCGTTTCCATCGTTGAGCCTTGATGGAAACGCGTTTTTTTCGAGGGTCGCAACATGGCTCTAGGCCCTGGAGGGTGTCAAGGGTTCACCTTTGGGGCCCAATGGGCGCCTTGTGGCAGGCCGCGACGTGCCCGTCGGCCTTCTCCTCCAGGACGGGGCGGAGCGAAGAACACGTCTCGTCCTTTGCCGGATGCGGGCATCTGGGGTGGAACGGGCAGCCGCTGGGAGGCGAGATAGGGCTCGGCACGTCCCCGCCCAGAACGATGCGCGTCCGCTGCGCGCGACCTACTGGATCGGGGCGCGGCACCGCCGAAAGAAGCGCGCGTGTGTACGGGTGCCGCGGGTCGCGGTAGAGTCGTTCCGCAGGGGCGTTCTCCACGATGCGACCCAGGTACATGACGGCGACCCGGTCGCTCACGTGCTCCACCAGCGCGAGGTCATGGGCGATGAACAGGTAGGTCAGCCCGAGGTCGCGCTGCAGATCTTCGAGCAGGTTCACGACCTGCGCCTGGACCGACACGTCGAGAGCGCTCACCGGCTCGTCGAGGACCAGGAGGTCGGGCTCCACCGAGAGCGCCCGCGCGATGCCGAGCCGCTGCCTCTGGCCGCCGCTGAACTCGTGCGGATACCGGTCCACGTGCTCCGGGCGGAGCCCCACCCGCTCCAGGAGCGCCACGACCCGCCCGCGCCGGTCGCCCCCGCCAAGCCCGTGCACCCGCAGCACCTCCTCGAGCATGGCCCCGACGGACAGCCTCGGGTTCAGCGACCCGTAGGGATCCTGGAAGACGATCTGGGCGCGTCGGCGGAACTGTCGGAGGGCCTTGCGGTCGAGCGCCCGCACGTCCATGCCGTCGAAGCGGATCTCGCCCTCGTTCGGCTCGATGAGACGTAGGATCGACCGGCCCGTCGTGGACTTGCCGCACCCCGACTCGCCGACCAGGCCGAGGGTCTCGCCGCGACGGATCTCGAAGTCGACCCCGTCCACGGCCTTGAGGACCGCCCCGGAGCGCCCCAGGGCGCCTCCCCGCACCGGGAAGTGCATCTTGAGCCCGCGCACCTGGAGGAGGGGTTCGCCGCTCACGCCTCACCCACCGACGGCGCCTTCCAGCACCGCGCCGCCCGGTCGTACCGCCCGAGCCCGACGAGCTCCTGCGGCTCACCGCAGCGCTCCTCGGCCAGCGGGCAGCGCGCCCGGAAGCGGCACCCCTCCGGCCAGTCCGTCGGTGCGGGGACGGTGCCGGGGATCGGCACGAGGCGTCGGCCGGGCTCGTCCACCGACGGCAGCGAATCGAGCAGCCCGCGGGTGTAGGGGTGCCGCGGATCGGTGAAGATCTCCTCGACCGTGCCGCGCTCCACCACCTGCCCGGCGTACATGACCACCACGCGGTCGCACACCTCGGCCACGACGCCCAGGTCGTGCGTGATGAGCAGCACGGCCATCCCCCGACTCGCGCGCAGCGCCGCCAGCAGCTCGAGGATCTGCGCCTGGATGGTCACGTCGAGCGCGGTCGTCGGCTCGTCGGCGATGAGCAGGTCGGGCGCGCACGACAGCGCCATGGCGATCATCACCCGCTGCCGCATGCCGCCCGAGAGCTCGTGCGGATACTCGTCGACCCGGCGCTCGGCCCCGGCGATGCCCACCTCGTCCAGCAGGCGCACCGCTTCGGTCTTCGCGTCCCGGCGGCTCATGCCGCGGTGCAGCCGGAGCGTCTCGCCAATCTGGTCGCCGATCGCATAGACCGGGTTCAGCGAGCTCATCGGCTCCTGGAAGATCATGGAGATCTCGTTACCCCGAATGGCGCGCAGCCTACGCGCCGCCGCGCCCACAAGCTCTTCGCCGCGGAACCGGATGGAGCTGCCTTCGAGCACACGCGCCGGGGGCGTCGGGAGGAGCCCCAGTACCGACAGCGACGTGACCGTCTTGCCGCATCCCGACTCGCCCACGATGCCCACGGTCTCACCCGCCCGCACGTCGAAGGTGACCCCGTCCACGGCGCGGGCCGTCCCCTGGTCGGTGTCGAACCAGGTGCGGAGGTCGGTCACCTCGAGGAGGGGAGCGGTCACGACCGCAGCCTCGGATCGAGGGCGTCGCGCAGCCCGTCGCCCACCAGGTTG
>JBBDSM010000008.1:0-13408 GCA_040904945.1 Gemmatimonadota bacterium | reverse complement strand
CTCTCGACGACCCCGAGCCGAAGCAGCGACGAACATGCAGATCACGACGAACGCACCCAACCGGCGACGAGACGTTGGCGCAGCGCCCGAGGGAGCACGCGGGGGGACGTCGGGCCCCACCCCAAACGCCCGGAATACACGAACGGGCCCGGCCGCCAAGCGACCGAGCCCGTTCGAGTTTGCTCCGAGAGGGGAGCGTGGGCGCTTAGTACATCCCGCCCATTCCACCACCCGGCATACCACCACCACCGCCGGCCGGCTCGTCATCCGGAATGTCCACCACCACCGCTTCGGTGGTCAGGAGCAGCCCGGCGATCGACGAGGCGTTCTGGAGCGCGATACGGACGACCTTGGTCGGGTCGATGACACCCGCCTTCACCAGGTCCTCGTACTTGTCGTCCTGGGCGTTGTACCCGAAGGCACCCTTACCCTCGCGGACCTTCGCGACGACGATGCTGCCCTCGACACCCGCGTTCTCCGCGATCTGGCGGATCGGGTGCTCGAGCGCACGGCGCAGGATCTGCACGCCGATGTTCTCGTCCTCCCGCTTGAGCTTGAAGCCCTCGAGGGCGGCCTGCGCGCGGAGTAGCGCGACCCCACCACCCGGGACGATGCCCTCTTCGACCGCAGCACGCGTGGCGTGCAACGCGTCTTCGACGAGCGCCTTCTTCTCTTTCATCTCGGACTCGGTCGCCGCACCCACATGGATGACAGCCACACCGCCGGCGAGCTTCGCGAGCCGCTCCTGGAGCTTCTCACGGTCGTAGTCCGACGTGCTCTTGTCGATCTGGCTACGGATCTCGTCGATCCGGCCCTTGATCTTGTCGGCCTCGCCACCACCGTCGATGACGGTCGTGTTGTCCTTGTCGATGACCACACGCTTGGCCTCACCGAGATCGGCGAGAACCGCGTTCTCGAGCTTGAAACCGACGTCCTCGGAGATCACCTGACCCCCGGTGAGGACGGCGATGTCTTGGAGCATGGCCTTCCGGCGATCGCCGAAGCCCGGCGCCTTCACGGCCGCAACCTTCAGCGTGCCGCGCAGCTTGTTCACCACGAGCGTGGCCAACGCCTCACCCTCGACTTCCTCGGACACGATGAGGAGCGGGCGGCCCGACTGGGCGACCTTCTCGAGCACCGGGAGGAGATCCTTCATGGAGCTGATCTTCTTGTCGTAGATCAGGATCATGGGATCGTCGAGGACCGCTTCCATGCGCTCCGGGTCCGTCACGAAGTACGGCGACAGGTACCCGCGGTCGAACTGCATGCCCTCGACCGTCTCGAGCGTGGTCTCGAGGCCGCGTGCCTCCTCGACCGTGATGACGCCGTCCTTGCCGACCTTGTCCATCGCGTCGGCGATCAACCCGCCGATCTCCGGCGTGTTGTTGGCGGAGATGGCGCCGACCTGGGCGATCTCCTTCTTGCCCTTCGTGGGGGTCGAGAGCTTCTTCAGCTCCTTGACCACTTCCTCGACGGCCTTGTCGATGCCGCGGCGGATGCCCATCGGGTTCGTCCCGGCGGTGACGTTCTTCAGGCCTTCGCCGAAGATCGCCTGCGCCAGCACGGTCGCCGTGGTGGTTCCGTCACCCGCGATGTCGGAGGTCTTGGTGGCGACCTCCTTGACCATCTGGGCGCCCATGTTCTCGATCGGATCCTCGAGCTCGATCTCCTTCGCCACCGACACACCGTCCTTCGTGACGGTCGGGGCTCCGAACTTCCGATCCAGGACCACGTTCCGGCCCTTCGGGCCGAGGGTCACCTTCACGGCGCGAGCGAGCTGATCCACGCCCGACTTGAGGCGCGCACGCGCCTCAACATCGAACTCTAGCTCTTTACCTGCCATAAGTCGTATCTCCTGTTTTCGTCGTTTTTGCGCTTACGAGATGATCGCGAGGATGTCTGTTTCACGAAGAATCAGATATTCCAAGCCATCCAGCGTCACGTCCGTGCCGCTGTATTTCCCGTACAGAACCTTGTCCCCGACCTTGACGTCGAGCTCGAGCCGGGTGCCGTCTTCCGACAGCCGACCGGGACCGACCGCCACGACCTCACCCTGTGAGGGCTTTTCCTTCGCGGTATCGGGGATGTAGATGCCACCGCGCATTTCCTCGCCTTCCTGGGCGGGTGCTACGACGACTCGGTCTGCCAACGGCTTGACCTTGGGTGCGGCTTTCTTTTTAGCCATCTGGCCTCCTTACGCTTGCTAGGGCCGTGACCATGAGATTGATCACCAGGTGTTAGCACTCGCATGAGGTGAGTGCTAACGTCGAGATCAATCTGACGCCTCACTCTCGGATGTCAAGCGCCGGCAGGGGTTTTGGGTCTAGCTACGCGCGGGCGCGCGAAGGGGCCACCACAGAGGGGACGCAGCGGTGCTTCAGGGGCTCTCCGCGAGCGCTTCCATCCTGGCGACGCCCTCGAGTCCGACGATGGCATGCACGACCTCGTCGGCGAGCGCCGGCGGGAACCAGTGTCCGAGCTCGTCGAGCGTGGCGAACGACGCTCGCGCCTCGACGTAGGCGCGCTCCAGGACGGCGCGGGCCGAGCTGCGGAAGACGGACTCGACCGCCTCCGGCTCGAGGACGCCCGTGTCGAGCGCGGCCTTGAGAGCGGCGCGCTCTCCCTCGCTGCCCCGATGGTGGATCTGCGACGTGAGCAGGTTGTGGCTCCGACGCCCGATGTCGAACTCGAAGTCGGTCAGGTCGTCGACGATCTGGAAGGCGGTGCCGAGCTGGGCCACAGCCCGCTCGGCTGCGCGCAGCCGCTCATGGCTTCCCTGCTCTTCCAGCACATCGGGGGCTGCGAACGCTAGAGCGAAGAGCGCCCCTCCACGCACGCGATGGACCGTCTCGACCATCGCATCGGGCTCGGGAATCTCCGACACGCCGCCTTCCTCGGACCCTTCCAGCGCACCGATCGCAGCCATCCGGTCGATGAGCGCCTGTTGAATCGCACCCGTCTGCTCGCGGCGCACCGTTCCCGCGGCTTCGGCGCGATCGAGCGTGCGCCGCTGGAGCCGCTCGAAGGCCATGAGCTGCAGGATCGACATGAACCGTGGCCCGGCGTGCGGCCGGAGCGGAAGCAGACTCTTCTCCTGCCCGTCGAAGATGTTGTCCGCCGCGGTGATGGTCCCCTTGATGCAGAAGTTGAGCTCGGTGTAGAGCCCGAGCCTGTCTTCGGGGACCTCAAGCGCGCGAAAGATCGAGCGGAACAGAATCAGGAAGAAGTATTCCTGGAGAAAGCCCAGCCCGTCGGGCGTCGACACTTCGTCCGCGGAGGGGACGTGCGGCGGGTCGGTGAGGAAATCCGGTCCCAGCACGGACCGGAGATCGTCGTAGACCACACGTACCGCCGAGGCCTGGGCCTCCATGTCGGGCGCGAGTCGGGTCCATACGCCCTGGTCCGCCAAGAGGCGCACGGCCTCGGGCGATCGAAATACCGGAGAGAGGGTCATGCGTCGCTGCTCGGATGTTGACTCGTAGGATCGTTGCGCCGCGTCCTGCGGGGCCGCGTTCGTCTCACGACCGAAGGCCTCGGGAATGTAGCCCCGGTCACGGGGACGAGGACAGGTTGCCGTCCAGATACGCGCCGGCCATTGCGAGCCCGAACAAGGTGAGGAACGGCTCGACGGCGTCCAGCGTCTCGAGGTGCGGGCCGATGGGCGTGGCGAAGCCTCCCGTCGCGACCACGCGGGCGTCGGGCTTGCCCCACTCCCGCTTGATCCCGCGCACGATGCCGTCCACGCCGCCAACGGCCTGGTAGAACACCCCGCTCTGGATGCACGTCTCGGTGCGGCGCCCGATCACGCGCTCGGGCGGCTTCAGCTCCACGCGCGGCAGCTTCGCCGTACGGGCCGAAAGCCAGTCCAGCCCGGCCGCCAACCCCGGCGAGATGACACCGCCGATGAAAACCCCGTCGGCGGTGATGCAGTCGAAGGTGGTCGCGGTCCCGAGATCCACCACGATGGTGTCGTGGTGGTAGAGCTCCATGGCCGCGAGGGTGTTCACGATGCGATCGGCGCCCACGGTGAGCGGCTCCTCGACGTCCAGGCGGATCGGGAGCCCTGAGGAGGGTCCGACCTCGTGCACCACACCTTGGACGATGCGCGCGAGGGTTCCGGCCCACACCTGGTTGACCGAGGGGACGACCGACCCGATCACCCCGCTCTCGATCCCGGTCTCGTCGATGCCGTCGCCGGCGAGGAACGCCCGAACGAGCGCGCGCATCTCGTCCGACGTCCGCGGCACGCCCGAGCTGACCCGCCAATGGGCGACCAGGTCGGTCGTCCCGGAGATCAGCCCCACGACGGTCTCGGTATTGCCTACGTCGACGACGAGTCTCACCTGGGTTCTCCTGATCCGGTAGTCATTCGCGTGATCATCCGGCCGGCCGCACGTGCCCGGCCCGGACGTGTACCCGGGTGCCGTCGGGGCGCTCCAGAAGGAGCGCCCCGTCCTCCGCGATACCGACGGCGCGCCCTCTGCCGTGCTGTGCGGTCTCGACCTCGCGCCCCTCCAGGGCGTCTCGCTCCGAAAGCGCCACACGCTCATCGAGGCTTAGGCGTGAGCCCGTGCCCGCCAACCGCCCCCGAAGCGCGGCCAGAAGCGCCCCGGCCAGGCCGGCGCGGTCGGGTCGCCCGCGCGCGGCCCCCTCCAGCGAGGTGGCCCGGTCGGCCAACTCCGTCGGAAAGCCGCCGACCGGCTCGCGTGTGTTGAAGCCCAGCCCGGCGACCACGAACCGCCCGGCCCCTTCGCACAGGATTCCGGCGACCTTCCGGTCCGAAAGAGTGACGTCGTTCGGCCACTCGATACGCGGGCGGAGCCCTGGGCAGACCCGCTCGATGGCCTCGGCGGCGGCCAGGCCGACCAGGAGCGACAGATGGGTGGCCGGAGCAGCGGGAAGCAGGACGGAGATCAGGAGCCCGGCACCGGGCTCGGACAGCCAGGGGGCGCCGCTCCGGCCGCGGCCACGGGTCTGCTCGTCCGCGATGACGGTCGTATACGCGCCCCACCCGTCGTCGGCCAACTCCCGCGCGCGGTCGTTCGTGGAGCCGATCCGGTCGTGCACTTCGAGCACCGGCACGCTCCAGAGCTCCTGCCAGAACGGGACCGGCTGTCCCTCCCACTCCGCGACCGGCGAGGCGCTCACGATCACGAGAGCCAGAGGTAGACCAGGAAGCCCGAGCCCACAGCCCAGCAATAAGGCGCGAAGTAGTGGAACGACTCCCTGGCGAGTACCGCGACGAAGGTCCGGATGGCCAGCACGCCGGTCACGGCCGCAGCGACCGCGCCGACGATCAGCGGAGCCAAGCCGATGCCGAGCCCGCCCTGGAGCTCAGGGATCTGGAGCACCGCCGCTCCGGCGATCACGGGAACCGACATCAGGAACGAGAACGCCGCGGCCTCCCGGGCCTGCGTCCCGAGCCAGAGGGCCGCGACGACCGTGGCACCCGCCCGGGAGATCCCCGGCACGAGCGCGCACGCCTGCGCCAACCCGATGAGCAGGGCGACACCCCAACCGAAACGCTCGTTCACCGCCCTTGGGAGGGCCCAGCGGCTCGTCCAGAGGAACCCACCGGTCACGAGCAGCGCGATCCCCGGCGCCGCCGGTACGTCGAACAGCGCCTCGATGGGGTCTTTGGCGAACACGCCGAGGAGCCCCGCCGGTACCGTCGCGACCGCGAGCAGGAGCACGTAGCGCACGGCGTCCCGGTCCCCCGACACGACGCCCGTCGCGAGCCCCGTCACCCGCTTTCGGTACACGACCAGCACCGAGAGCAGGGTCGCCACATGCACGGCGATCTCGAAGAAGACGCCCGGAATGGTTATGCCCAAGAGCGCTTGGACGATGACCAGGTGCCCGGAGCTGGACACGGGGAGAAACTCCGTGGCGCCCTGGACGACGCCGAGCACCAACGCTTCCCAAGGGTTCAACGACCGCATCCCTCGATGACCCGCCGGTAAAGGTCTTCGTACCGCGACGCCACGGGGGCGGCTGAAAAGCGGTCGATAGCGCGGGCACGCGCCGCGGTCGCGATCCTGTCGTGGAGGTCGGAGTCGGTCAGGAGACGGATCCCGGCCTCGGCCATCTCCTCCACCGCGCCGATCGGGAAGAGGTACCCGCTGACCTCATGCTCGATCACCTCCGTCAGCCCACCCGCGTTCGACGCGACGACCGGAGCTCCGGACGCCATCGCCTCGAGCGCCGCGAGCCCGAAGGACTCGTTCTCGGACGGAAGCAGGAACAAGTCGGCGCAGGGCAGCAGCTCGTCCACGGAAGCGTGCTTCCCCAGGAAGAGTACGTCGTCCCGAACCCCGAGATCGTCCGCGCGCTGCGCGGCCCTGGGCCGCTCGGGTCCGTCGCCCACGAATACCAAACGGGCGGGGAGCTTCGCTCGAATGCGGCTGAAGACCTCCACGACGTCCTCGACGCGCTTCACGGCACGGAAGTTCGACACGTGCATCACGATCGGCTCGCCTCCGGGCGCCAGGCTCGCGCGATGGCACGGCTCACGACCCGGCCTGAAGAGGTCGGTGTCCACGAAGTTCGGAATGACCTCGATGCGCTCGGCCGGGACGGCGAAGTCGCGGACGGTCTCGCGCTTGAGGTAGTCCGATACCGCCGTGAGCCCGTCGGACTGCAAGATCGAGAACTGCGTGATGGCCTGGAACGACGGGTGGAGTCCGACCAGCGTGATGTCGGTGCCGTGCAGGGTGGTGACGATGCGCAGATCCCGTTCGCCCTTCAACATCTCGCGGGCGAGAAACGCCGACGCGGCGTGGGGAATGGCGTAGTGCATGTGCACGAGGTCGAGCTCGTACTTGCGGGCGGCATCGTGGAGGGCGACCGCCAACGCGAGCGAGTAGGGCGGGTGCTCGAAAAGCGGATAACCCGCCATCTCGACTTCGTGGAAGTACACGCGCTCCCGGTACCCGCCCAGGCGGAACGGTTGGTCGTACGTCACGAAGTGAATCTCGTGACCCCGTTCCGCGAGAAGGAGGCCCAGCTCGGTGGCCACCGCGCCAGAACCTCCGTATGTGGGATAGCAGGTGATTCCGACCTTCATGCTCCCTCCCCCTTGCCGGTCGGCTCGGCGGACGTTCCCGACGAGCGGGCCGACCATATCTCGAGTGTGCGCCGGACCCGCTCTTCCAGCGGCACTGTAGCGTCGATGCGCACCGCGTCCTCCGGGAGCTGATGGCGGAACCAGGTGATCTGTCTTCGAGCGTAGCGGCGTGTGGAGATCCGGATCGCTTCGGCCGCCTCCTCCAACGACACCTCTCCGGAGAGATGGGCGACGATCTCCCGGTACCCGGTGGCGCTCATGCCGGGCGCGTCCGCACCGTATCCCGCCGCGAGCAGCCCCCTTACCTCGCTGACCAGGCCGCGTTCCAACATGCGTTCGACCCGACTACCGATCCGCGCGTCGAGCTCTTTGCGGGGCACGTCGAGGACGATGACGACTCCGGGCACCGGCTCGGCCTCCCTCGGGGCGGCCTCGTGCCACCAGGACAGCGGCCGGCCGGTGAGGAGCGGCACCTCGAGGCTGCGGCTCATGCGCTGCGGCCCGCCCTCGATGGCCAGCTCGGCCCGCTCGGGATCGAGGAGTCGCACCCATGTCTCGAGTCGATCTCGGGACTGGTCTCCGAGCCAGCTCCTGAGACGACCGAGGCGGTCCTCGTCCAACGCCGGCTCCTGGAAGATCGGCTCGACCAGGGCCTTCAGGAAGAAGCCCGTCCCTCCGACCAGCAGCGGGACGCGCCCCCGACCCTCGATCTCCTCGATCCAACACCGTGCGTCGCGCGCGAACTGGCCGGCCGAGTACCGCTCGTCCGGGTCGACCAGGTCCAGGCCGTGATGGGGGATCCGGCGGCGGGCCTCCGCGGAGACCTTGTCCGTGCCGATCTCCATCCCCCGATAGACCTGACGCGAGTCCACCGACACAATCTCGACATCGAGGTGTCGTGCGATCGCCTCGGAGAGTTCGGTCTTGCCCGACGTCGTGGCCCCCACGAGGGCGAGGAAGCGCGCCGTCGGCAGCTCCCTTTCGCTCACGAGCGTCCGAACTTTCGCGCGAGCTCCGAACCGGAGAGCCGGACGACGGTCGGGCGGCCGTGCACGTCGTGGTGGGGCATCCGGGTCGCGAACAGCTGATCGAACAGCTCCTGCATCTCGGAGTTGCTCAGGCGCTGGCCGGCCTTGATCGCGCTTTTGCACGCGAACGTCATGGCGATCCGCTCGTGCTGATTCCGCGCCGAGCGCACGAGCTCGGAGCCGTTGGTCAGCTCGTCGACCATCTCGCGGAACGCGCGCTCCGCGTCGAAGTAACGGTGCGGATTCGGGACCGCGTGCACGATGACGGTGTCGCCGCCGAAGCTCTCGACCTCGAAACCGGCCCGCTCGAGCAAGCCCGATAGATCCTCGACGCACCGAAGCTCGGGTGGGGTGAGCCGGAGCGTGAGCGGAAAGAGGAGCCGCTGCCCCTCCTGCCCTCCGCGCTCATACGCCTCCATGAGACGCTCGAAGAGGATGCGCTCGTGGGCCGCATGCTGATCGACGATCATGACGCCGTCCCGCGTTTCGGCGAACACGTACGTGTCGAGCACCTGCCAGAGACGCGGCCGTGCGCCACGCATCGCCTCGGCGTCGACTGCGGGTCCAGGGCGCTTCCCTGTCAGACTGGTCGCGCCGTCCGCCGCTTCGCCGCTGGGCTTTTCCTGCGCCCGCGGAGAGCCCGCCGCGAAAAGCGCCATCTGCTGCTCGCCCCCTCGACTGTCCCTCAGCGGAGCGGGGCGTCCCCGGTCGCCAGGCTCACGCACCTCGAGCGGCGGCACCACGACGTCCGACTCGAAGCGCGCGCCGCTCTCCTCGCCCTCCATGGCGGCACGTACGGCGCCCTCGACCAGCGCCTCCACCCGCGCCTCCTCGCGGAAGCGCACTTCGGCCTTGGCGGGATGGACGTTCACGTCGACCTCGCCGTCCGGCACGGTCAGGTACAGGAACGTCCACGGACGGATTCCTTCCCCGATCGTGGTCCGGTACCCGCGCATGGCCGCCTGGCCGAGGCCGGAGGCCCGAAAGGGGCGGCCGTTCACGGCGAGGAAGCTGCGGCGAACACCAGCGCGGGCCTCGTCCGGACGTTGCACCAGGCCCCGGATCTCGTAGCCGTCGTCGTCCGCGTAGACCCCGATCAGCGTCCCGGCGGCCTCGTCGCCCCACACCTGGGCGATGCGCACTCCGGCATCGGTCGCGGCCTCGAGCTCGAGGAGCGTCCGGTCGTCCGACGTGAGCAGGAAGGCCACGTTGGGGTTCGCCAGCGCGAGCTGCGTCACGGCCTCGCTCACCGCTCGCGTCTCCGCGGCCACGGCCTTCAAGAACTTCGAGCGGGCGGGGGCGTTGTAGAACAGGTTCCGAACCTCGACCGTCGTCCCACGGCGCCGGGCCACGTCGCCGACGTTGTTGATCTGGCCCCCCGAGCATGAGACGACCGTGCCCGTCTCGTCGTCGTCCGAGAAGGTCTCGAGCGTCAGGCGGCTCACCGCCGCGATCGACGGCAGCGCCTCGCCCCGGAAACCGAAGGTCCGCACGCCCCTGAGGTCGTCGGCCTGGACGATCTTGCTGGTGGCGTGTCGGTCGAGGCAGATGACGGCGTCCTCACGGACCATTCCCACGCCGTCGTCGCTCACCCGGATGCGGCGCTTACCGCCCCGCTCCACCGCGATCTCCACGCGCCGCGCCTTCGCGTCGAGCGCGTTCTCGACGAGCTCCTTCACGACCGAAGCCGGCCGCTCGACCACCTCCCCGGCCGCGATCTGGTTGGCCACCGCGTCGGGGAGAATCCGGATCCGGCGGCTCATGCTCCGACCTCGTCCGTGTCCGGCAGCCCGTAGAACCGGCAGGCGTTCCGCCACGTCAGGTCGGCGACGTCGTCCACGTCGCGCCCCAGATGCTCGGCGACGGCCTCCGCCACGTGCGGGACGTGAGCCGGCTCGTTGCGCCTGCCCCGGAGTGGAACGGGCGAAAGGTACGGCGCATCGGTTTCGATGAGGAGGCGATCCACGGGAACCTCACAGAGCAGGTCGGCCGCCCCGAAACTCTTGAACGAAGCGATCCCCGAGAACGACACATACCAGCCGGCACTCACCGCCTGCTCGAAGGCCCGCTCTCCACCCGTGAAGCAATGGAGCACGCCGGTGGTTCCCGCCGGCATCTCCCGCAGCGCAGCGGCCACGTCGTCGTCCGCCTCACGGGCGTGGACCACGACCGGTAGCCCCAACTCCGCGCCCAACGCGAGATGGTGGGAGAACAGCTTCCGTTGGACGTCGCGCGGAGCGTTGTCGTAGTGATAGTCCAGACCGGTCTCCCCGATGGCGACCACTACGTCGGGCGCGCTCGAGACGATCGCGCGAACACGGTCAACGGCGTCCGGCGCTGCCTCCCCGGCTTCGTGGGGGTGGACGCCCGCGGTGCTCCAGAGTCCGTCCCGCGCAGCGGCCAGCGTGACGGCCGCCTCCGCGTCGGCGACGTTCGAGGCGATGGTCACCATGCGGCCGACCCCGGCTTCCCCCGCCCTACGAAACACCGCCTCCCGGTCATCCCGGAAGGCGGCGTCGGTCAGATGACAGTGGGTATCGAAGTACCGGGTCACACCGTCGCGGGCTGGGGCCGCTTCTTCTTCTCATCGGAGGCCGTGCCCATGCCCCACCGCTGCTGGATCTCGATGAGCGCCGGGGAGGCCACGAAGATCGACGAGTACGTCCCGACGACCACACCCAAGATCAACACGAGGGTGAAGTCCCGGATGACCGGGCCACCGAGCAGGAGCAGGCAGAAGAGCACCGCCAGCGTGGTACCCGACGTCAGGAAGGTCCGCGGCAGCGTCTCATTGATGGACTCGTTCACGACCTCGACCGGGTCGCGCTTCCGCGCGCCCTTCTTGGCCATGTTCTCACGAATCCGGTCGAACACCACGATGGTGTCATTCAGCGAATAACCCACGATGGTGAGCAGCGCGGCCACGGTCGTCAGGGAGATCTCGACACGGAAGAGCGCCAGGAAGCCCAGCGTCACGAGGACGTCGTGCATGGTCGCGATCACGGCCGCGGACCCGAACCTGAACTCGAAGCGGAACGCGAGGTAGATCAACGTCGTCACGAAGGAGAACAGGATGGCGAGGGCCGCTTTCTGCTGCAGCTCGTTCCCGACCTTGGCGCCGACCAGCTCGGTCCGCACGACGGTGAAAGCTTCGTCCGGCAGAGCCGCGCGAACCTGCGTCTCGATGTCGCCGGCCACCTCCTCGATGGACGCCTCCTCCGCGATGGGCGCCCGGATCACGAACTCGTGATCCTCGCCGAACCGGGTGATCGGCGGAGCCTCGGCCCCGCCCAGGGCCGCGCGCAGGTCACCGGCTGTGACCTCGCCCTCGAAGCGGAGCTGCACCAGCGAGCCACCCGTGAAGTCGACCCCGTAGTTCAGCCAGCTTCCCATGGTCGCGAAGTTGACGGCCATCCCGGCGATTCCGGCCAGCACCACGACCGCCGAGAATACGTAAGCCTTCTTACGCAGCTCGATGAACTTGAATGAAGCGTCGGCGAAGATTCTCATGGATATCTCGTCAGATGCTGATCGGGTCCGACGCCTTCTTGCCGGACAGATACAGCAGGAACAGGGTGCGCGTCACGTAGAGCGCGGAGAAGAACGACGCCACGATACCGATGGAGAGCGTCACGGCGAATCCGCGCACCGGACCCGTACCGAACTGGAACAGGATCAGCGCGGTGATGAGCGTCGTGATGTTGGCGTCCACGATGGCGGACAGAGCATGTCCGAAGCCCTCGTCCACGGCCGTGCGGGTCGCGCGGCCGGCGGTGAGCTCCTCACGTATGCGCTCGAAGATCAGGACGTTCGCGTCCACGGCCATGCCGATGGACAGAATCAGACCCGCGATGCCCGGGAGTGTGAGCGTCGCTCCCATCCCGGCCAAGCCGCCGAGCACCAGGACGACGTACACCGAAAGCGCGCCGACCGCGAGGACGCCCGCGAACTTGTAGTAGACCATCATGATCGCGATCACGAACAGAATACCGACCATGCCGGCGAGCTGCCCCTGATCGATGGAGTCCTGGCCCAGCGACGGCCCGACCGTACGCTCCTCGATGATGTTCACGCGCGCGGGCAGCGCCCCGGCCCGCAGGACCAGCGCGAGGTCGCGCGCCTCTTCCATGGGCGTGTTGGCGCCCATGTCGATCTGTCCACGCGCGCCGATGCGGTCACGGATGACCGGAGCGCTCATGACCTGACCGTCGAGCACGATGGCCAGGTAGTTCCCGACGTTGGCGCCGCTGAAGCGCTGGAACTGGCGCCCCCCCGCGCGGGAGAGCTCGAACTGCACCTGCGACGCGTTGAACTGCGGGTCGCGTCCGGCGGTCGCGTTCTCGAGCTCGGCTCCGGTGAGGAACGCCTCGGACTCCAGCACGTAGAGGCGCTGATAGGTGCGGGCGCCGCGGGCCACGATGTCCGAGCCCCACTGAAGGGACTGGTTCCGCGGCAGTGCGCGGTCGACCTCCGGCAGCGACAGGAAGTAGTCGACGACCGGAATGTCCTCGGACGCCACCAGGAAGGTCCCCTCGATGTCGCCGAAGCTCAGCAGCGACGAGAACGGCCGAAGCGCGTCGGCCTCCGCCTGGGCGGAATCGGCTGCCTGCTCGGCCGCCGGCGCCTGGGCCGTGTCCGCCGCCTGCGCCGAGTCGCCACCCTGAGCGGTATCGCCACCGAACAGGAGCTGCTCGATCTCCGGCCCCTCTTGCCGGACGTCCCGCCCCATGGCGCGGATGGAATCGACGCCGAGGGCCGTCACGATGGCCCGGTCGACGCGCGGCAGCGCCTGCTCCATCTCCGCAGCCGGGAGCACCAGCTTGAACTCGAGGAAGGCATTCCTCTGGACGATGTCCTTGGCACGCTCCTCGTCGCTCATGCCGGCGAGCTCCACGATGAGCCGGTCGTTCCCGACCTTCTGGATGAGCGGCTCCTCGACTCCGAGCTCGTCGATCCGCGTGCGGATGATGCGATCGATTCGGTCGATCATGTCGGACTTGGCTTCGTCCGTCATGGTCTCGTCCGGATCGTCCACCTCGAGCACGAGGTGCATGCCGCCCTGGAGATCGAGGCCGAGCTTGAGCCCCCGGGTGTGCAGCTGCCATCCCGATACCGCCAGAATGACGAGGATGGCGATGATTCGACCCCTGACCGTCTTGAACATGGGAACCGTGGGTTCGACGAAGAAGCGGGCCCTCTGCGGGCCGTCGTGGGCGGCGTCGGCCGCCCTGGAGATCACAGCCCGTAAAGCTGCCCCGGGCGGGTGGGCCTGTCAATCGCAGTGGTTGCCCGCTCGGGCACCCATCACGACCGG
>JBBDSM010000007.1:0-2205 GCA_040904945.1 Gemmatimonadota bacterium | reverse complement strand
GTCACCGCCGCGGTCATCGCGATCTCGGCTGTCTCCCGGTCCCGGATCTCGCCGACCATGACGACGTCCGGGTCCTGCCGCAGCACCGCCCGCAACGCCTCGGGAAAGCCGAGTCCCGCCGGACGATCGACCTGGGTCTGGCTCGCGCCGGGAAGCCGGTACTCGACCGGGTCCTCGAGGGTGACGACGTTGCGCGTGTCGCGGTCGATCTCAGAGAGGGCGGCGAAGAGCGTGGTGCTCTTCCCGCTCCCCGTCGGCCCCGCCGCGAGGATGACCCCCTCGCCCCGCGTCACCAGCCTGCGGACCTGGTGCAAATCGCTCCGCCGCATCCCCAACTCCTCCAGGCTGCACGGAGCCGACTCGGAGTCGAGGATCCGTACGACGGCCTTCTCCCCTCCGTTCACGGGAAGCGTACTGACGCGTAGGGTCAGCCGTCGCCCGCCGTGCGTCATGGCGATCCGCCCGTCCTGGGCTCGTCGTCGCACCGAGATGTCCATGCCGCCGAGCACCTTCACTCGTGACAGCACCGCCCGACGCGCCGCGGACGGCAGCTCCAGCGCACGTTCCAGGATCCCGTCGACGCGGAACCGGACCCGCACGTCCTCTCCCGTCTCTTCCACGTGAATGTCGCTCGCGCGCCGGTCCACGGCGGTGCGGAGGATCCGGTCGACGAGGCGTACGACCGGCACGGCCCTCGTCGCTCGCTCGAGCTCCTGGTCCGGAAGCGTCGAGGGGCCACGAAGCTCTTCGGGGAGCGATTCGACGAGCGCCTCGAGGTCGCTCCCGTACGCCGCCTCGATGGCGTCGAGCACGGCGTCCGGAGATCCGACGCTCGGGCTCACGCGCCGTCCGGTCTGGAACTGGAGGTCGTCGATGGTCGCGAGGTCCAGCGGGTCGGCCATGCAGACACGGATCGTTCGCGGCTCCACCTCGACGGGTACCACGCATCGCCCTCGCGCCAGGGCCGGGCGAACGATGACGGCGGCCTCGGGGTGGGGCACGATCGGAGGCGTCCGGTAGGGCAGGCCGAGCTGCGCACCGAGCGACCTGGCCACGTCTTCCGCCGTTACCAGACCGAGTCGCGTCAGGACCTCCCCGATCCGCTCGCTCCCGTTGCGTCCGTCTGCCAGCGCCGTGGAGAGCTGCGCCTCGGTCAGCTTCCGGTCCTCCACGAGGAGCCGCCCGAGCATCTTCGGTCGTGTCGCCATGCCGGACGATGGCGTGTGGCATGGGGCGACGGCATGCCGCAATCGGCCGCGGTCCCTGGGTCGGGTCCCCGCTGCTGGGGGCCACCCGAGATTCAGTCGGCCCCGAGCACCCTCGAGATGAAGGGCGCCACGTCACGCAGATCCCGCATCGCGGCGGCCTCGTCCGCTCCCGGACCAGCGGCCAGCCCGAGCGCGGGGTTCCGGGTGTGGCCAGCCTCGATGTCCTCCACATTGCCGTGGTCGCTCGTCACGACCAGCAAGGTATCCTCAGAGAGTCGTTCCAGAATCCCGCCGAGGAAGCGGTCGACGCGCTCGAGTGCTCGCACGGCCGGCTCCATGTCACGAGTGTGTCCCGCGGTATCGGTGGCGTAGTGGGCGTAGAGCGTCAGGTCGTGGCGGCCGGCGATGGCCGCGAGGTTGTGACCTGCCCGGTCGGCATCGATCTCGGGTACGCCCTGGTGGCCCAGCACCCGTCGCCAGCCATCGTTCACGATCTCGCTCGACACGGCCTCTCCTCGCTCGAGCGCCTCCTCGTGTCGGTCGAGCACGCCGGCTCCGCGCGCCGCCAGGGGAGGCCCAGCAATTCGGCGGCTCCCCCTCGGCCCCGGCCACCCGCGGGGGTACGCGTTGGCGAACGCCACCGATCCGCCCCCGGACGCCACGCTCCGCAGCACGCTCTGCTCTTCGACGAGCGGGCGGAGCCGGACAGGGATCCAGGGGCCGAAGTGACCGCCGAAAAGGGCTCCGGCGTCGAGTCCGGTCAGGAGGGCCGTCTGACCGGTGCCGCTCTGCGGGGTTCCGTCGACGCCGAGCGTGGCGTCCAGCGGAAAGAAGCCACCGCCGGCGTCAGCGCCGGCGAGGCGATCGAGAGAGGGCGGGGCACCGCCCGCGAGGCGCTCGATGGTCGGGAGCGGCACGCGGAAGAACGGATTCCGCTCGGGGTCCGCCGAGCCGACGCCTACCCCGTCCAGGAAGACGAGGAGCACCCGGGCGGGAC
>JBBDSM010000006.1:5889-13511 GCA_040904945.1 Gemmatimonadota bacterium | reverse complement strand
ACCCTTCTAGCGCCCGCCCCAGAGCACGCGCATGGCTTCCTCGTAGGGGACGAGCTCCGGAGGCGCGCCCATCGCACGCGGCACGAAGACGAAGGGCGTTCGCTCCGGATAAGCCGCGCGCAAGAGTTCGTTCTTGTCGGGACCGAGGTCGCGGACGAACATCGGATCACCGCGCTCGTCGCCCGGGAGGTCCCCCTGCCAGAGGAGCGGAGCGAGCGCGACGGTGCCGAAGCGGTCGGACACCAGCTCGCGGGCGCACTCGTCGGTGAGGCTCTCGCCGGTGCGGACGCGGATCACCGTGCCTCCGTCCGCGTAACGTCGCTCGAGACCTGCGGGAGTCCCTGCCCGGGGGCTCGAGTCGACCACCGGGAGCGCACCGGGCGCTCCCTCACGCACCCGCCGCTCGCGGGCGGCGGCGTAGGCATGCAGCGAACACGTCCCATTCCGACGGAGCGCCACGGTGACGCTGTCCTGCCTCATCTCGCCCGCTCCCTGGAGGGTCGCCGTGATTCGCTCGGTCCACGGCGTGTGGACGAACACCAGCGCGGGGGGGCCAGGTGGCGGGTCGGGCGCACGCACGGAGGCCAGCGCCGTTTCGTCCCATGCGTAGCTCGCCCACCGCGCCGGCGTACCGAGCACGACCGCCCAGCCGAGCGCGAGCAGGGCGGCCCAGCCCAGCACCGGCGCGATTCGCCGGGGTGCAGGGTCGGGGTGGTCGGGCTGTGACCCGGCGTGGCCGACCATCGCCGAGAGTCCCAACACCGTGATGGCGATCCAGGCCGTCGCGGATTCGTAGTACATGCGGGGAGCATGGAACCAATAGGCGGCGTTGGCCGCGACGGGAAGGAATGCCCAGGCGACGAGCACGCTGCTCCCACGGGGGAGCCGGGGCGCGACCACGAGCCAGAGCCCCAAGACCGCGGTGAGCGGGACGGGCGTCTCGAGCAACTGGACACCGAGTTGAACGAGATCGGTGGAAGTAAGCGCCAGTGCCTCCCTCGGGCCGTAGTCGTATCCCCAGGGATCGGGATGGAAGCCGAGACCGTGATCGGCACCGAATGCCGCCAGATATCCCCAGTGAGCCACCCCTCCGAACACGCGGGCATGATACGCGCCGAGAGCGACGGCGAAGGGGAGCCCACCGGCGAGGAGGGCCGCCACCCGCCGCGCTCCCCAGCCGAGCCCGCCGGCCCGCACCCTCGGCCACCAGAGCGCGACGGGGAAGAGAGCGCCCAGCACCAGACCCGTCAGCGGTCGCGCGCTCACGGCCATGCCGATCGCTCCCCCTGCGACGACCGCCCAGGCCGCCCGGCCGTCTCTGGCCCGGATCGCCGCATAGGCCGCCAGGGCCAGCGCGGTGCCGGCCGTCAGATGGCTGAGCAGGCCACCGGCGAGGAAGAGAAGCATCGGACTCAGCGCCGTCAGCAGAGCCGCGGCTCTCATGGCGAAGACCCGCTCGGGGGCCAAGCGTGGAAGGGTGAGCGCCACCAGACCGGCCATGGCGCCGAAGAGCACGGGCCCGGCGGCCAGCGGAACACCCATCCGGTCGAACGCCGCGATCACCGCCAGGTGCGAGGGAGGGTACTGCGACACCCACCCCTCCGGCACCATCAGCATATTCGGTATCAGCCACGCTTCCGGCAGAGTGAGCGCCGGTCCCGCGAGGCGCCCGAGACCCAGATACCGCGCGTGGATCAGCGACGCCATTTCGTCGACGTTGGTCAGGAGGCCCTGAAACAGCAGGTGGACCACGATCACGGCCCCGCCGGTGGCCACGACGACGACCCACGCGCCGAACACCGCAGGCGACGGACGGGATAGCGCCCTCCCCGCGGCCCGCCAAGCCTGCCCCGGCATCTCCGGCAGCATCCGTGCGAGCACGAGCGCCAGCAGCACCACGATCAGGCTTCCCCACCACGCGAGCTCGAGGGAGCCTTCGGCCATCGAGAGGTTCGCGGCCCGAACCGGCGCGTCCTCCGCCGGCCTCAGGATCCGGAAGATCGGGGTCAGCGACAGGACGAGGAGCGCGGCCCCGATCGCCCGGAGCATGGCTGTCGTCAACGGCACACCGTCTTCACTCCGCAAGCAGGGTGGTCAACGGAAGGACACGGTGAATCCCGTGCTCAGGACCACGTCGCTTCTCCGCACGCCCGTCGGGGGCCGTGCGTCCCGCCGCCACTCGCCGCGGACGGTCAGGTCGACGTTGTCGGTCAGCGCGATCTGGAGCGAGAGGTCGGTGAGCGTGCGCAGATCTCCGAAATCCGACAGGTCCGGCTGTACGTAGGCCACGCCCACGAGCCGGAGCGCCTCCGTCAGACGTCTCGTTCCCACGAACAGATTCGCCATGCGCCATACCCGCGGTCGTGCCGGATGGACGCCGGACAGCCGCTCCGCGTCCAGGTTCTCATGTTCCTGCATGACGCCGGTCCCGACGTCGAACGTCGTGCGTCCGTCCACGAGCCGATGACGGATGCCGCTTCCGACCAGCGCCCGTAGTTGCAGCAGGCTGGTCCGGCTCGCCTGGTATTGGACGAAGTGGAACGACTGCCAACGCTCGGTCCACCAGTGGTTGTACCGCACGTGGAGATACTGGTCGCTTTCGTCCGGCTGACCGGTCTCCGAGCGGTAGTCGAACCCGACGAAGCTCCGCAACCACTGTTCTTCCCATCGGTGCCCGAGCACGACACCGCCCAACACGTCGAGGACCTCGTTGTTGCCGCGGCTGAGGCTGAACTCCCCCTCCACGCCCCAGTGGGTTCCCTCGACGTCACCCGGTTGGAGCCGCTCGACGTTGAGAATGGTCTGCGCAGATGCCGCCTCTGCAGCGACCCAGAGCGACGTCGCGGTGAGCAGCACGACGCTCAAAGACGGCCCCAGAGTAATCCATCGACCTCTCGAGAACTCCGCTCGCCCCCCCTTCATCTCTCTCTCCCCCCGCTTGGATTCTCTGCCGCCTCTACGATGCGGACCCAGGCGGCGGGGGGGAAGGGCGGCTACGCCTCCGTCACTGGCCGGATGTTCTGATTGGCCCGGAAGCGGTTGTCCGGATCCCACCGCTGCTTGAGCTCGACGAGGCGATCGTAGTTCGGCCCGTACGCGGCACCGATCCGGGCCACCTCGTCCTCCGGCATGAAGTTCACGTAGACGCTTCCGCTCGCGTACGGCGCGGTCGCCTCGAAGAGTTCACGCGCCCACTTCACACAAGGCGTGTCGCCCTCAGGATCGCTCCACCGCGTGTGGACGTTCATGATGTAGCGCGTGGCGCGGTGCGGGTACGCCGTCGCGTCGGGCGAGATCCGGCCCGTGGCTCCGCCGAGTTGAGCGATGAACACCTCGCATTCCGGAGAGGGGAGGGTCGCGACGTGCTCCATTACGGTGTCGAGCATTCCGTCGTCGAGCTGTGTGAAGTCGTGCGACTTCCAGTAGTTCCGAGCACCGGGTGTGAGGAGCGGGTCGAAGGCCTGCTGCCATCCTGCGTACGGATGTGGTCCGATGACGTCGGCGATCGGATCGCCGATGTCGCGCAAAGGCTTGAGCGCCTGCTCGCCCTCCTCCATCGAGCCCGCGTAGAACGCGGCGAGGACCAGCACCTCCCGCCCGTGCCACTCCTCGGGGAGGAAGGGGAGCGGGGGTGCTTTGCGAAGCACGACCCAGACGGAGACATCGTCCGGAGCCTGCTCTGCGAAGGCCCGGTACTCGCGAAGCACGGATCGTGCGTCCTCGAACGGGTGAACGATCAGACCCGACAGCACCTCGGGACCCAAGGGGTGGAGTCGGAACTCGAAGGCGGTCACTACGCCGAAGTTGCCGCCGCCGCCGCGCAGTGCCCAGAAGAGATCCTCGTTTTCGTCCTCGCTGGCGACGACCCGCCTACCGTCGGCGGTCACGACCTCTGCCGAAATCAAGCTGTCGACCGTCAGACCGTGCTTCCGGCTCAGCCAACCGAAACCGCCTCCGAGCGTGAGCCCGGCCACGCCCGTTGTCGAGTTGATGCCGAGTGGCACAGCCAGTCCGTGCTCCTGGGTCGCCGCGTCGACATCGGAGAGGAGCGCGCCACCTTCCACATGGGCCACTCGGAGCTCTGGGTCGACGCGCACCTCGCGCATCTGGGACAGGTCGATCATCAATGCACCGTCCGCGACGGCGCTCCCGGCAATGTTGTGGCCGCCGCCCCGGACCGTCGTCAGCAGGTCGTGCTCGGCGGCGAACCGCACGGCGGCCTGTACGTCCCGTGTGTTCCGGCACGTCGCGATCAAAGCGGGGCGCCGGTCGATCATACCGTTCCAGATCGCCCGGGCCTCGTCGTACCCGCCGTCGCCGCTGACGAGCACCTCGCCGGAAACACTCGTCCGTAGCGCCTCGAGCGTGGTGCCGGGAACCGTGACGGTGCCTCCGGCGCGCGTGTGGATCGTGGTTTCGATCATGGCGACATACTCCTGCCCTCGGGGGTGGGAGGGTGCGCCCGCTGTGCGAACGCGGACGGTCCGCTCCCAGACGAGAGCAGTATGCCGGCGGTGGCCGTGCGTCCGCCAGGGGAGGGGCCCCCTCGGCGTGGCCGTGCGTCGACCGGGCCATGTCAGAAACGCACGCTCATCCGGACGAAGAGCACGCGGCCGGGCTCGGGCACGGCGAAGCCGGTGAACGGGTTACGCGCATTCAAATGATTCGTGTAGGCCTGGTCGAACAGGTTCTCGACCCCGAAGCGCGCCGTGACTCCGCCGGGTAGTGGAAGGCCGGCATGAACATCCACGGTCTCGTAGCCCGGCGTCGACGATTCCCCGCGGGTGGTCGAGACTCGGTCCTGGCTCGCCACGGTGCGCCCGGACAGTTGGAGGAAGGCGTCCGTCGCGGGCTCCCACCGGACCCCGACGTCGGCGCGCCACGGGGACACGCCGAGTGCCGGCTCGTCCAGGGTCAGGTCCTCGCCCCACAGATGCGCCGTGGACGCCGACACCGTTACTGCGTCGGTCAGCGACACCTGCCCGGATACCTCCGCACCACGATAGCGGGCGTCCCCGTTCACGTACTCGAAGACGGTGGGAGCGCTCATGGGGCTCATCCGCGGCAGATCGGTGGCCGCGATGGTGATGGCGTCGTCGATGCGCTGCCAGAAGACGTTTGCCGAGGCGGCCCAGCGAGGGTACTGGGCGTCCACCCAGAGGTCGACCTGTGTGCTCCGCTCGGCTCGGAGGCCCGGGTCGCCCAGAAACTCGGCTCCGATCTGCGCCCGTTTCGACGGGGCCCGGTCGGAGAAGCGCTCGTTCGCGTCCGCCGTGCGCACGACCGAACCGACGCCGCCCGAAAGAGACCAGCGCGACGTCACGGGCAACGACAGGGTCAGCGCCCCACTCAGGTTCGTCTCTGTCGAGGCCAGATCCGAGGACGCGTTGTCCATGAAGAACGTGCTGGCCGAGTCGGCGTCGGCCCGGACATGATCGACGCGGATGGTGCCCGACGCGGCCAGGCGCCCGAGCGGGTGATCCGCCTTGGCGAACAGGCCGAGGCTCGTCATGCGCGCGCCGCCCCAGATGAGCCGCTCCATCATGACCATCTCCGTGTCGCGGTTCCGGGTCGTGCCCGACGCATTGTGGTCTGCCGTATAGGCATCACCCCCCACTTCCAGGCTCCAGTCGCCGCCGGGAGCGAGCTCCGTAGCGAGCCGGCCTCCCAACATCTCGGTATTCGCCACCGTCAGGATGTCCATGGCGAACGGGGGCATACGGTCCGGATTGGCGAGCGCGGTGGGTTTGCCGTCGTTGTTCATGGCATGGTCGACGGTGTACACGTAGGCCATGGCGTCGAAAGACCGAATCACACCGGCGGCCGGCGTGTGCTGCCACCGAAGCGACCCGTTGTACGTATCGAAGAATGCGGCGTCCAGAGGACGGCCGGGATAGTCGATGTCACGCTGACCCTGGTACCAACCGGACAGCGTCAGCGTCGAGGCCGGCCCGGTGAAGATGCCGAGACGCCCGCGGAGCTCGCCGCTGGTGAAGCTGGACGGGGTCTCGAGGCCGGCGCCGGAGACGTAGTCGCCGCCTTCCCGCCAGGCACCCGACCCGGCGTACGCGATGGACGAGCCGGCGCCTGCGAGCTCGATCCCGGTCTCGGTGGCGGAGAGGTTCGTGTCGTATCCAGCGCGGAGCTGTCCGGAGACGGGTCCCGCTCCCCTCAGGGGGAGCCGCTGCGTCTCGACGCGGATGGCGCTCATGTTCCCGGCGCCCCAAGTCAGCGCGTAGGGGCCCTTCATCACCTCCATCCCCTTGATGGCGGACGGGTCAACGTGGGAGAGGGGCGTGTCCATTCCGCCGGGGCCTCCGGGGAGCGTGCGCATGCCGTCGACATACGCGCCGACCTGCGTGTCGCGAAGACCCCGCACGACGGGATCCAGACCCAGGCCGCCTCTGCGGATGGCGTCGAGCCCGGGAAGCGAGCGCATGACTGCGCCGATGTCGTGGGAATTCTCTTCCTGGAGTTCGGTCTCTTCGACCCGGACGTCCGGGCTCAGGTCGGGGCGGAGCACCGAGACTTCGATGCCCGTGACCTGCAAGGGCGCGGCGACCAAAACGATATCCACATCTACCGTGCCGCTGGGATCGACCGTCACGGTCGCGCGTTCGTTGCCGTATCCGAGTAGCGAGGCGGTGATCGATCGATCACCCGCCGGCACACCGGAGATGGTGGCGATGCCGTCGGCGCTCGTGAATGCGCCGAGACGGGTGCCTTCGACGCGTATCGCCGCGTTCGCCAGCGGACGGCGATCGGTGTCCGAGACCGACACCCTGAGGGTGGCGCTCTGGGCGAAGGCCGGAGTTGCGCCGAGGAAGAAGATGAGCAGGGCAAGGAACATGTGACGGACGCCCGCGGGCGCCGTCCGTGAGATGCACGGATGCATGGGTAGACTCCCGTCCACGAAGAAGCGGTGAGCCCCGGATCTCCTGATCCGGAGCGTCCTGATGGGTGGAGCGCGACCCCGATGGGGGCGGCTCGCGACTCAGGACGTCGTGGGGGGTGCCTGGGAGAGGGGAAGGATGTGGGGGCGTGCCATGGGCGGCACCATGTCGACCGACTCGACCGCGGGAGCCGGCGCAGCGGCGGCGCAGGCTACGAGGTCGGGCGCGCGCTCGGTGACGTCGGGCGTAGGACCCGCATTGCTGCTGCAAGCCAGCGCGCAAAGGGCCCGACAGGCGCTGTTCGCAGGATCGTCCGTGCTGTCCTGGCCGAGGTGGCCGTCGACCACGTTCCCCGGAGGGGAGGCCTCGGTCGACGGCGGGTGTCCGACGCCATGCTCGTGCTCGCCCCCTGCCGCCACATCGTCCGCGACCACCCCATGCGCCGGACCGTGCCCCTCCATGGGCTGTCCGCCCCGGTGCGCGCAGTAGCACGCGCCGAGGACTTCACCTGCACCAGTGAGGAGCAGGAGACAGGTGACGAAGGCGGCGGGGAGGCGCAGCCGGCTTCGGGATAGGTTCATGGACCGTACGTTGGGCTTCATGAAGACATCATGAAGAAAGCTACCTGAGGCGGAGCGGCGGTGGAAGGCGCGTGGGAGCACACCGCCGCATGGCGTTGCCGTTCCGTGACCGGAACGTCACTCCCGCGTAGGCGTTCGCGGTCATGTT
>JBBDSM010000006.1:0-5789 GCA_040904945.1 Gemmatimonadota bacterium | reverse complement strand
GAAGGGACCGATTTCGTGCGACCGGGCGGCTCGGGCGGTGGGCGGTAGCGACGTCCCGCCGTCAGCCTTCCGCTCGGACCAGAACCCCGGCGATCTCCGTTCCCGGCGCCACCGTGTTGAACACCGTCCCGTGCTTGCGGACGTTCTCGTGGAGGAGCGCCAGCCGGCGGTCGGACTCGTCGGTCTGCACCCGGATCTCGTAGTCGATGCGGGACAGCTTGGGGGGAGCGTCCTGCCGCACGGCATGGAGCGAGACCTCCACACCCTCGAACGCGAAGTCGAGCATGGGGGCAACCCGCTCGATGCCCTTGATCATGCAGGCAGAGACCGCGGCCAGGAGGAGCTCCGCCGGGTTGAAGGCATCGGCTCGGCCCTCCAGCGCCGTATCCAACTCCAGGGTGGCGTCCTTGCAGGTGGAGACGCTGCCCTCGGGACCGACGCGACGGCTCTCTACTTGAAATTCCATCAGGCGGCGCCTGCGAGGGCCTGCAGGATACGGGCACCGCGTGGGTCCTCGGCGGACCAGGGGACCACGAAGAGACGGCTGGCGTGATGCTCCTGGATGTTCTTCATCTCCTCGGCCTCCGCTCGGGCCCTGGCGCGTAGAACGGGATCAGAGGTCTCCGACGCGGCCAGGCTGCGATTCACCAGCCACGCGAAGGGCTCGATGTCGGCGCGGCGCAGGTCGTCCTGAAGGTGCGCGGCCTCTTGCACCGGCGTGGTCTCGGCCAGCGTGACCAGGACGACACGGGTGTGGGCGGGGTCCTGGAGGTACATGAGGGGCGTGCCGACGTTCGTACCTTCCCGAGCGTTCCGCAGCATCTCCCGGTGGTATGAGCCCGCCGCATCCAGGAGCAGGAGCGTGTGACCGGTGGGCGCGGTGTCCATGATCACGATCTCGCGCTTGGCCGAGAAAACGACGCGTGTGAAGGCGTGAAAGACGGCCACCTCTTCCGTGCAGGGCGACTCGAGATCTTCCTCGAGAAGGGCCAGTCCCTCGGCATCGAGGGAACCCCGGGACCGTTCGATGACCTTCTGCCGGTACGCGTCGGTCTCGGCTTTGGGGTCGATGCGGGTGACCCGGATTCCTTCCACGTCGGCGCCCAGCGTATTCTGTACGTGGGCCGCCGGATCGGTGGTCGTGAGGTGCACCGGGAGCCCTCGACCCGCGAGTTCCACCGCCAGGGCCGTGGCCATGGTGGTCTTCCCTACGCCGCCCTTGCCCATGAACATGACGAGCCCGTGGCCGTCGGCCGCGACCTCGTCGGCGAGTACGCCGAGTCCCGGGTACGTTTCGCCGACCGCCGCAGCAGGCGCTTCGTCAGCGTCGCCCATACCCGCTTCGCCCTCGAAGAACGAGCCCAGCGCTTCGAGACCCACCACGTTGTGGGCCTTGAGCGGAATGTCGATGCGGGGCAGGGCCCGGAGCGGCTCCGGCATGTGCTCCAGGGCCGCCCGGCCCACCCGTGCGATGCGGTCCGCCAGCTCGTCACCGGCCGAGGTCGGCTCGAACAGGCCGTTCACGACCAGAAGTTGGTTCTCCACGCCCTGCGCGGCCAGCTCGACCCGGGTGCGCTCGGCCTCCTCGAGGGCGCCCTCCTCCGGGCGGGTCACCAGCACCAAGGTCGTGCGCTCGGCGTCGCTGAGGGCGGCGAGCGCCGCCTGGTACCGCTCCTGCTGGTTCTTCAGGCCCGACAGGGGACCGAGGCACGAGGCGCCGCGCTCGTTCTCGTCGATGAACGTCGACCATGCGGCGGGAAGCTGGAGGAGGCGCAGCGTATGGCCGGTTGGGGCGGTATCGAAGACGATGTGGTCGAACGGATCGGCCATCTCCGACCCCGCCAGAAGCCCGGCGAACTCGTCGAAGGCCGCCACCTCCACGGTGCAGGCCCCCGAGAGCTGCTCCTCGATGGACGCCACGCTGCTCTCCGGGAGGACGCCCCGGTACGGCCCGATTACGCGTTCACGGTAGTTCCGGGCCGCCTCGTCGGGGTCCAGGTTCATCCCGTGGAGTCCCTCGACACCCGCGATGGGCGTGGGTGTCATGCCCAACTCGGTGCCCAGCACGGTGTCGAGGTTCGACGCCGGATCGGTGCTCACGATGAGGACGCGCTTGCCGCCGCGGGCGAGCTCCAGCCCCGTCGCGCTGGCCGTCGACGTCTTACCGACGCCCCCTTTGCCGGTGAAGAAAAGGAACCGGGTCGGGTTGGGGAATGGAGTCGTCATCAAACTTCCTCCCCGAGACCCGCCCACCCATTGAGCTCCTCCCGAGTGGGGTAGCGACCGCGGCTCACGACCTCGCCTTCCATGACGATGAGGGGGAGGGCGCCCACTCCTTCCTGTATGAGGACGTTCCGTACGGTCTCCTCGCGTGCGAAGGCATCGGGCTCCTGCGCGAGGTTGTAGCGTCGCACGCTGGCGCCCTGCTTCGCGAGCCAGTCGAGATCTGCCGCGAAGCGCACCAGAGCGGTATCGACTTCAGGCCCGCAGACGCCGGTGGAGCAGCACATGGAGGGGTCGTAGACGTTGAACTGTCGGGAGGTCGAGGTCATGGTGGTTCTACTCCGTTGTAGGCTCCGGAGGGTAGCACCAAAAATTAGGATTCATGGTGCTCCTCATATAATCGTATATCGTAGATTAACGATAGTTGAGCGTGCGGTCCAGGGAATGGAGGCACGAGGACGAGTCGAACGGGAAGGCATAGGCGCGGATAGCCGCAGCGTGGTAACCTTAGAGCCCGTCTCTTGCAGGGGACGACGCTTGATCGATCCTCGTAGCCGGAGTTCGCATGGAGTCAGATGTGGGGCGACGGCCGTCGTGAACCGGCTGCTCAAGTTGTGGGAGACGGTGCACTCGAGCTTCTGGTTCATTCCCGGCGTGATGAGCGCCGTTGCCGCCGGGCTCGCTTTCGGCACGGTCGCGCTCGATCGGGCCAAGTCGGACGAGTGGCGCGAGAACTTCGGGTTCTTGTATACCGGGGGCGCGGAGGGCGCGAGCACCGTCCTGGGAACCATCGCGGGCTCGATGATCACGATAGCAGGCGTCGTCTTCTCGATGACGCTGATCGCGCTATCCCTCGCTTCGTCGCAGCTTGGTCCGCGACTGCTGCGGAACTTCATGCGGGATGCGATCAACCAGGTCGTGCTCGGCACGTTCGTAGCGACGTTCCTCTACTGCCTGCTCGTGCTGCGTACGATTCGGCGCGCAGAGGATAACCTCTTCGTGCCTCACCTCGCGGTGACGCTCGGAGTGGTGCTCGCCGTGGCGAGCGTGGGGGTCTTGATCTACTTCATCCATCACATCTCCCTCTCGATCCAGGCGGACCAGGTCGTGGCGCGCGTCGGCCGGGAGTTGATGCGAGGCATCGACGACATCTTTCCGGACCGCTTGGATCCGGCAGCTCAGGATCGGTCGGAGGAGCCGGTAGGCACGGGCCTTCCCCCAGGGTTCGACGAGGAAGCGCGCGAAGTGCTCGCCTCCGAGGGCGGCTACGTCCGGTCGGTCGCCATTGGCGCCCTCATGCAGCTCGCGACCGAGGAGGACGTCGTGTTCATGGTCGAGCGCGGGCCCCGTGAGTATGTCGTCGAGCACCGGCCACTCGTGCGCGTGTGGCCCGCGGTCCGAGTCACCGAACACCTCGTGAAACGGGTGAACAACGCCTTCTCGCTCGGCAGCTCGCGCACGCCGGGGCAGGACATCGAGTTCTCCGTCGACCAGATCGTGGAGATCGCGGTGCGCGCACTGTCTCCCGGGGTGAACGATCCGTTCACGGCCGTGAGGTGCGTGGATCAGCTGGCGTCGGCGCTGTCCCTCGTGGCGCAGCGCGAGATTCCGTCGCCTCTACACTACGACGAGCATGGCCAGCTCCGGGTGGTCTATTCTGTTGTTTCCTTTGCGGACATCGCCGACTCCGCCTTCAATCAGATTCGGCAGAACGCCCGGACCAACGCGGCGGTCACGATCCGGCTTCTGGAGGCTATCAAAGCCGTGGCGGCATTCGCCGACCGCCTGGATGATCGCGCTGCGCTGCGCCGACACGCCGAGATGATCGCACGAGGAGCGCGGGAGGGGCTTCCGGAGGAGAACGACAGGCGTGAGGTGAATCAGAGGTACACGGCTGTGATCGAGACGCTCGACGGCCCCGGTCCCGGTCTCGGCCCCCGGTCGTGACCCAGCATCCAGCCATACCGCCCTACGACGGGCTCGTGCTCGGAGGGGGGCCGGCCGGCTGCGCGGCCGCGATTCTCCTCGCCCGCCGCGGCCACCGGGTCGGACTCGTTCGCCCGCTATCGCCACCCGCGTCGGCACTGGCGGAGTCCATCCCGCCGTCGGCTCGGCGCGTGCTGGAGGAGCTGGGCGCCCTCGGCGCGGTCGAGGACGCCGGCTTCCATCCGAATCGTGGCAACTCCGTGTGGTGGGGCGAGCAGCCGCTGCGGCGCGAGACGTTCGCGGACGACGCCATGGGCTTCCATACGGATCGGGGGTCCCTCGAGGATGTGCTGGCCATCGTCGCCGAGCGCGCCGGGGTTCGCGTCCATGGGGGCGTGAGCGCACGGGCGGTCGAACGGGCCGGTGACGTCTGGTCGGTGAGGGGGGAGGGACCGGGGGGAACGGTGCACCTCAGGGCTCGTTGGCTCGTGGACGCGACGGGCCGGCACGGGCTGCTGGCTCGGGCGGATCGCGAGCCGGACCGCACGACGACGACGTTGGCCATCGTACGGCGCTGGCATCGCCCCGGCGGATGGCCGGACGACGAGGCGCATCACACGATGGTCGAGAGCTACGCCGACGGTTGGGCCTGGTCCGTACCGATCAGTTCCGACGTGCGGTGCGTCACCGCGATGATCGATCAGCGGCACGCCGATCTCGGCGGCGCCTCCCCGTCGGACATGCTCGACCGGGAGCTCGACAAGACCCGGCACGTGGGTCGGCTCAGGGAAGGCGCCGAGCCCCGCGGCGACGCATGGGCGTGCCCGGCTTCCCTGTACACGTCGCGACGCTTCGCCCGTGAAGGAGTGCTGATCGCGGGCGACGCGGGGTCCTTCATCGATCCGCTCTCGTCGTTCGGGGTCAAGAAGGCCCTCTCGTCCGGATGGCTCGCGGGGGTCGTGGTGCACACGGCGCTCGTCGATCCGGGCATGGCCGTGACAGCCCTCGACTTCTTCGACCGGCGGGAGCGCGAGGTCTATCGTCGTTATCGAGCCATTTCGGCCGACTTCTTCGCGGAAGCGGCGGAGGTGTACGGCACGGAGTACTGGATCGCCCGGGCCGAGGCGGCCCACCAGGTGGAGGCCACGTCGGCCCAGTCTCCTCGCTCCGACTCCAACCTCGACGTGGACCCGGATCGCCTGGAGACCGAGATCGCCGAGGCCGACGTGCGGCGCGCCTTCGAGCGGATCAGGGCGCTGCCGCGGCTCGAGGCTGCCCGGGGATCGACGCTCAGAACGCTCGAACGGCCCGCGATCGAGGGGTACCGGGTCAAGCTCCAGGACCACCTGGCCACCGACGCGTGCTCGGGAGGGGTGCGCTTCGTGCGCGGCGTGGACCTTCGGCAGCTGGTGGAGATCGCTCCGCGTCACGGCGACGTCCCGGACGGGTGGGCCGCGTACAACGGCGTCGCTCCGCCGGTCACCCTCCCGGACTACCTGACCGCCCTCGCGACGGCCTTCGCCGTAGGGGTTCTCGAGCACGACGAAGCCTGAGCTGGATGCCGCTACTGGCGAATTCGAGCCTGAAGCCGCAAGATGGCCCGACGTGCAAGGACGTCGCTGGTCGGTTCCCTCAACCCC
>JBBDSM010000005.1:0-13574 GCA_040904945.1 Gemmatimonadota bacterium | reverse complement strand
GCACCCCAAAAGCTGTCCATGTCCGGATGGGACAGATCATGGTCCGCATGGGACAAGATTGCCGTCCGGATGGGACAGCTCGCGGCGCGACGGGACCCGATCGCGCTGCGACTCGTTGGAACGCCGCTTTCCACTCGCAAGTCCGCCCCGGTGCGGACGCAAACAGATGAAGAACCAGAAAGAAGAGGTCCGCGCCGTGCGGGGAAGCTATCCGCCGGCGGCCGCGATCCACGCGTCGAGCACGCGATGACGCAGATGCCCGGGCGGACGACCGGTGGCCGGCGCCAACGCCTGGAGCGCGCTCCGCGCGGCCTGCGGACGATCGACGCCGAGGTACGCGAGCACAGCCGCGTCCAAAAGAGTCGCGGGAGGTACCCAGCGCTCTCCGGCGGCCACGCGGTTGACGAGCAAGTCGGCGGCGCGTGCGGCGTTCGGCCAGTCGAAGAGCGACACCGCCTCGTGCAAGTCGACGACGGCATGGGCCCGGGACGGTGCCTCGGCTCGCTCGAGAAAGCTCCGGGCCGCTCGGTAGAACGTCGTGTCCGTCCATCCGGTCGTGCCCCAGTGCAGGTCACCGGCGGCCCGGCTGAACCCCTCTCCCCATGTGTCCCATGACCCGAGCTGCGCATCGCCGGAGCTCAGGAACAGGAACGTCTGCAGGTGGATCAGGGCCTCCGTCCAGTCAGGGAAGGCCTCCGGAGGGAACGCGCCCCCTTCACCCACGGCCGCCCGCAGCCAGGCTCCCCGCTCGGACCGTACCAACGAGATCGGTCCGCGAGCGGGCGGCGGCGCGTACGGGACCGGCAGACGCGCCTCCTCCCGGAGGAGCCGGGCCAGGTCGAGCGGACTGGTCGCGAAGCTGAACGCCCCGTGCGCGAAGGCCAGATCGAAACGGGCGCGCTCTGCGCCCAGGTCGAGGATCGGATGGAAGTCCGAGTTCGCCGGGAGGCCACGATCGAGCAGCGGCCGGAGTGTCGATTCGTCGAACAGAGCCAACGACTCCATGTGCGCCGGCCTGATCTCGGGAATGCCCGCAGTGAAGGAGCGCATGGCGGGTGACGACGCGACCGACCAATCGGGGGTTGGGAGGGGGCCGTGCCGGGAGGCCACGATCGCCACGTCGGCGTCGCCGACAAGGTAGACGCGGTAGGCTTCGAAGGCCGTGTCGAGCGCGGCGAGCACCGTCAGGAAGAGCTCGTCGGTCAGCTCGTAGAGCTGCATCCACTGGACGAGCACGCCGTCGTCCGCGAGGAAGTCGCCGACCTGGTCGTAGAACTCCCTCGTGAAGAGCGATGCGGTGCCGCTCACCCAGGGGTTGCTGGGCTCCGTGACGATCAGATCGAAACGCTCGCGACTGTACGAGAAGAACGACTTGGCGTCATCGAAGACGAAGCTGGAGCGCGGATCGGCGAACACGGCCTCGTTCAGGGGAAGGAAGACGAGCGAGGCTTCGACCATGAACGGCTCGATCTCGACCGTGACCAGCCGGTTGATCTCGTCGCTCGTGAGCAGCGTCGCGCCCGTGATGCCCGAGCCGTGTCCGACGTTCGCCACCATTCCGGCGTCGGGTAGATGTCCGAGCCCGACGACGCCCGAGAGCATCTGCGTCGAGAAGTCACTGCCGCTCGGGATGGGTGTCTCGGGGATGGTGTCGCGTCTCGGGATTCGCCACAGGGGACCCACCGAAGCGTTGGGCTTCCCGTTCGTCGACAGCACCGTCACGCCCTCGGGCACCGCGACGTGCGCCGACACCGTGGCCGTCCGACCATCCTGGTAGTAGAGCATGTTCCGGGATGTCGACTCCGGCACCACCGCGTCGCGGAACACGCCACCCGTGATGACGACGCGGTCGAAGTCCACGCCCAGCCCGATCCCCGTGAAGGCGAGCAGGCAGACGGCGGCGGGAACGACGACCCGGCGCCCCCAGCGAGGGGCCCCGCTCGGAGCCCGACTCAGGGACCCGCTCGAGCCTCCGGCTCCGGCCGCGCGGGCCGACCATGTGAGGAGCCACAGCCCGAGGAGCGCGTCGAGCGCGGCTCCGGCCACCAGCAGGCCCTTGAGCCCGAGGACGGGGAGCAGCACCAGCCCGGCCAGGACCGAGCCCGACACCGCACCCACCGTGTTGACTGCGTATACCCGTCCGATGGCGGGCTCGCCGGCACCGGCTCGCAGCAACGCCGCGGTCAGCAGCGGAAGGGTCATGCCCGCGAGGACGGTCGCGGGAAGCATGACCATCATCGCGAGCCCGTAGCGTCCGATGTTGAAGAGCGCGTATCCCCCCGGTCGGCCGCTGGTGCCCTCGACCATGGCGGCCACGAGATCGAACGAGCCTGCGTACACCGGGATCGAGATCAGTGCCGCCAGCCCCATGGCGACCTGGACCCAGCCGAGCGCCGCCACGGGCTCCCTCGATTCATCGGCCGCTCCGCGGACGAGCCACGCTCCCATGGCGAGCCCGAGGATGAACGCCGAGAGCATGAGCTCGAAGGCGTGCGTCGCGCTGCCGAGCAGCAGCGAAAGCATACGGATCCACCCGATCTCGTATGCGAACGACGCGAGCGCCGTCCCGAAGGCCACGGGCAGGAGCACGAAGCTCAGGGCCCGCGCCTCCGGAGGGGTCCCTCGCGCGTCCTCGTGGTCGCCCGGAGCCGAGGCCGCGGCGGCGGCCGGAGCGGGCTGGCCCGCGGATTCCCGCACGGAGCTCCATACCAGACCGGCCGCGAGGAGGTTCAAGGTCGCCGCGGCCACCGAGGTGCCGGCGAATCCGAACCAGCCAATGAGGAGAAATCCGGCCACCAGAACTCCGGCCGCTCCACCCAGAGTGTTGAGTAGATACGCGGTGGCGACGCCGCCGCCCGGTTTGTCCGGAGCCATCCGCACGAGACCCGCGGCCATGAGCGGAAAGGTGGCACCGAGCAGCATCGCCTGGGGGAGGATCATGATCCCGGCCAACCCCCACCGAACGGCTCCGGCCAGGTTCGGGTCGGCGAGGGCGGGAAAGATCACGTCGTACCCGAGCGCCGTCACGGTTTGGTACATCGGGTGGAAGAGGAGCCCGAAGACGGCGAGCGCCACCTCCAAGGCCGCATATCCCAGGAGGGGTCGGTCGAACTTGCGCGAGATGTCGGACACGGCCAGGGCACCCACGGTCATCCCCCCGAGGTACACGGAGAGGACCAGCACCTGGGCGAAGGCGCCGTGTCCGACGAAGAGGGCCAGGTATCGGCTCCACAGAACTTCGTATACGAGCCCGGCCATCCCGGACACGACGAAAGCGATGTAAAGTGCGGGTCTCTGTCTCACTTTGCGCGATCCCTGACAGCTCGGACCCATCGCGCCAGCGGGTGCGGCGGGGCCATGCGTGAGGCGTGATAACGTCGATCGAGGGCAGCGCATACGCCATGCCGGGCCCCCTTCAAAGCAGGAAGCGCGCGCGCCCCGTCAAACCGGCCGACCACCCTCAGGACCACGCCGCCGCCGGAACTCCTTGCCGATGCCGGTAAAAGGTGGCTCTCGGAATCCTTTGCCTCGGAAGGCTCCGCGCCCAATATTGCGTCCAAATCCCCGCAGCCATGCGGCCGCCGGCCGGGAGCGAGCCCCGAGTGTCCCAGCTCAGCATGCCCCGCACGTCTGGCACGGAACTTGGTCTGTACAGGAGTTGGCACACCCCCCGAACACCGAGCAATACCGGAATCATGCACCGCACGCGCACCGGCTTCACGATGATCGAGCTGATCATCGCCATCGTCATCGGGAGCATCCTGACGACGATCGCGCTGAATCAGATCAGCGGAGCGCAGACCCGTATCGCGGTCCGCGGGGCACAGACGACGTATGCCTCGATTCACTACCGGGCGCGGGTGCATGGCATCGAGAAGGGCCACAACGTCATGCTTCACGTCGACGTGACGGGGGATTCCGTCTGGATCGAGGACGACGGGGACATCCTGGAGACCATCCGCTTCGGCGACGAGAACATCGACATGACGATCTCCTCGCCCAGCACGCTGACGCAGTACATGTTGTGCTTCAGCCCACGCGGGTACACCGACACCGGATGCAACACATCCAATGCGCTGATCCGAATGCACTTCGAACAGGGATCCGAGATAGCGAATCTTTGGGTGTTCCCCCTGGGCCAACTCCTGCTCGATCAATGAGGCGCTCCGTGAAGAACCCCGTCCTGCCGTCCGTTGAGGCCCCCGCTCGCGCTGGCTTTACGATGGTCGAGATCATCATCGCCATCGTGATCTTGACGATGGGGCTCCTGGGCCTCGCCGGCTCCACCGGCTATCTCGTGCGGACGGTCACGCTGGGGGACCTGCTCACCGAGCGCACCTTCGCGTCGCAGACGATCATCGACCGGCTTCAGTCACTCCCGTACGCCAACGTGGTGAACGGCACCGACACGATCGGCGTGTTCGCCGTGGATTGGGATGCGGTGGATGATGGGCCGCAGTCGAAGATCCTGACGGTCGTCACGGTGGGCCCCGGGCTCAGCCCGAACGGAATGGGCACGCTCGCACCGGCGGTGGCCGACACGTTCGTCTTTCGCGTCCTGCGGCCATGAAGAAGAAGACGGAGGAGAGAATGGTCCGGAATCGTGGCGGCTTCACACTCGTCGAGTTGATCGTGGTGTCCGTGTTGGGCGCCGTGGTCCTGGCCGCGGCCCTTCAGGTCCTGATCACCAATCAGCGCACCTACACCGTCCAGAGCGCGACCATCCAGGGCCAGCAGAGCAGCCGCATGGCGATCGAGGTGATGTTCAACGAGCTGCGCGAGCTGAGCCCGGGGGACGGAGACATCCTGATGATGGCGAGCGACTCGCTCCGCGTCCGTCTCATGCGCAGGCTGGGCGTCACGTGCGACGTCGATCTCGGTCCGCTGGCGACCCCCCCGAAGATCACGGTGCTCGACAACACGGGCGACGACTTCGAGGCGGGCGACACGGTTCTGGTCTTCGCGGAGAACCGCGAAGCCACCGCCAATGACGATGTCTGGCTGCGCGCCGGCGTCGTCGACGTGGACACGACGGTGACGTGCCTCGGAGGTCGAGAGGCGATCGATCTCGAGTTCGATCCTTTGAGCACCATTTTCTCGAGCGACACCGTTCGTGTGGGTGCCCCCGTGCGGGGCTACGAGGTCTATAAGTACGAGATCGCGAACTGGATCACGACGAACACTCCCTATCTGGTTCGTCGAGACGGCGGCGTCGGCACACCGTGGCCGATCGCCGGTCCTTTGCGCCCGGGCAACCAGGGGCTGCAGTTCACTTACCGCGACGCACTCGGGGCGATCACCACGACGCCCACGGACGTTCGTCAGATCCAAGTGATGATCCGGACGGGCAACCGAGTCAGGAACTCGGCGGGGGACGTCGTCTCGGACTCGCTCGATACGTGGATCCACACGCGCAACTGAAGGCCCGACCGGCTGCGATGCCGTCCAACGGGAAAGGAGCCATCATGAAGACATATACGGACAGACGAGGCTTTGCGATGCCAGCCGCCATAGGCGCGCTGGTCATCATGGCCGCCCTGGTCTCCGCGGGATTCTACATGGCCCGCCAGGAGCTGCGGATCGGCGTGGCCAGCAACTTCGCGAACATGGCCCTGAACGTGGCCCAGGGCGGCTCCAACGAGGTCATGGCGAACTGGAACGGTTACCAGCTCGGCAACATCCCGATGTGGGGAGACACGACGATCGTCGACACCACCGACGTCGGTATCTGGACGGTGAACATCACGAACACCAACAACGTGATCTACTATCTGGACGCGACCGGGGAGATCACGCAGGGGGAGGCATGGGGCGGCGCGACCCGGAACATCGGCATCGTCACGCGGTTGATCTACGCGGATATCCACCCGCCGGGCGCCTTGACGACGCGAGGCGCGGTGAACGTGAAAGGAACAGCCGAGATTATCGGGACGGACGAGGTGCCGGCGGGATGGTCCAGCTATTGTGGGCCGACGGACGACATGGCGGGTGTGGTCACGGACGACATCTCCCTGGTAACGACGACGGGTTCGGGCACCATCGACGGAGATCCGCCTGCCGAGGAAGATGCGACCATCGTCGACGAGACGTTCACGGAGTTCGGTGATCTGGATTGGGCGGAGCTGACCGCTCTGGCCCAGCTTGAGGGCAAGGACATCACCGGGCTCGGGAACACGATCAGCAGTGCCAATCCCGTACTGGACGGCTCGGGCCTCTGCGACGAGGCGGTGCTGACCAATTGGGGCGACATCGACCCGACGCAGCCGTGCGGATCGTATTTTCCCCTCATGTATCATGGGGGCGATATCAGGATCCAATCGGGCGGCATGGGCCAGGGCATCCTCCTCGTGGAGGGGGATCTCGATTTGCGAGGCGGCTTCGTCTTCCACGGCATCATCATCGTGCAGGGCACCTTCCAGACCCAGGGCGGCGGTGAGCGCGTGGTAGGAGCCGTCATGGCCGGTAACGACTTGACCTTGGACCAGGACTTCACGGGTGGTTCTACCATCCAGTACTCCTCTTGCGGGGTGCAGCGAGCGATCCTGAACAACGCATCGCTCTCGCGGGCCCGCCCGCTCGCCAATCGCAGCTGGATCGACCTCTCCGCCCTCCTGAATTGACATGGTGAAGGCCGGTCGTGCCCTTGCGCGACCGGCCTTTCGCGCCCAACATGACGTCAAATGTTTACCAAATATTCGGATGGGACGCGAAGTCAATTTCTTCTTGACAAAGCTGAACTTTCGATGGTAACCTGGACTCTACATTTCACGGGAAAATCTCTTTCCCCACTCCCTTGCATGAAGGCGGCGCATGGGTCTCTTCGGACGTAAACGTTCCTCCATCGGCCTCGACATCGGCTCCGGCTTCGTCAAGGTCGTGGAGGTCGATCACTCGGGCGATCAGCCCGAGGTGGTCCGTGTCGCCATGCGGCAGCTCCTCCCCGACGCCATCGTCGAGGGCGAGATCATGGATTACGGGCTCGTCGCCGATACGGTGCGCGGCCTGTTCCAGGAGACGGGGCTCAAGGGAGTCGACGTGGTGACCGCCGTCGGCGGCCACGACGTCATCATCAAGAAGATCCAGATGGACCGCATGAAAGAGTCCGACGCGCGTGAGGTCATCCGCTGGGAGGCCGAGCAGCACGTCCCCTTCGACATCAAGAGCGTCGAGCTGGACTTCCAGATCCTGAACCCGCACGACGACGGCCTCCAGATGGAGGTCCTCCTCGTGGCGGCGAAGCGAGAGCTGGTCGACAACAAGGTGGCGCTGCTCCAGGACGCGGGCGTCTCGTCGAGGGTCATCGACGTCGACGCGTTTGCGCTCCACAACGCCTTCGAGCACAACTACCCGGATCACCGGGACGGGATCATCGCGCTGGTCAATGTCGGCCACGAGACGACCAACGTGAACATCCTCGAGGACGGCGTGCCGATCCTGACGAGGGACATCTCGTTCGGGTCGCGCAAGATTCGTGAGGACCTGCAGCGTGAGCGCGGGCTCACCGCTGATCAGGCGGAGGACGTAGTGCAGGCCCGTGAGATGATCGACGACCTGGACATCTTCGTCAGCCAGTCGGCCGAAGAAGTCGCGGTCGGTATCGAGCGCGCGAGCGCCTTCCTGATGACCCGCGACGACGGGGCCTCAGTGGGGCGCATCTTCCTGAGCGGTGGGGGCGCCCGGATTCCCGGGATGGCCCGTGCCCTCGGGCAGCGCATGAATGTGGAAACGGAGCTCGTGAACCCGTTCGAACGCGTCCCGGTTCAGCCGAACGCGGCGAGCGGTTTCTCCATCGACGAAGCTGCCCCGATGCTGCTATTGCCGCTCGGGTTGGCACTTCGCGCCTAGGACGAGGACGGCCGAGCCGTGATCGAAGTCAATCTCCTACCCGGCGGTAAAAAGGGCGCGTCAGGCGGAGGCCCGTTCGCCGGCCTCGCGGCCGCGTTCAAGGGACTCCGTGGCGGTGGTGGTCGAGGCGGCGGAGGTGGATCCGCCGTCGACCCCTACATGGCCTTCTTCGCGGTCGCGCTCAGCATCGCCCTCGGGTACATGGTGTGGGCCTACAGCGGCGTGAACGGCACACGGGAAGAACTCCAGGTGAACATCGAGGAAGAAGTCCAGGACTCGACACGCTTCGCCGATCTCATCGAGCGCACGAACCTGCTCACCGCGCGCAACGACTCGATCGCCCAGCGCGTCGCCATCATCCAGGAGATCGACCAAGGGCGCTACGTCTGGCCGCACATCCTCGACGAGGTGTCCGCCGCGGTGCCCGACTATACCTGGCTGCGTGAGGTCGTATACGCCGGCGGTGATCCGGTGCAGGTCCGCGTGAACGGGCGCGCAGGAAGCATCTACGCGATCACGAACTTCATGCGGCGGCTCGAGGCCTCGCAGTTCCTTCGTGCCGTTCAGATGGATCGGGCCGAACAGGTCTCGTCCGAGGCGAACCCCGAGGAGCTGGTGTACGTCTTCGAGCTCCTGATGACCTACGACACACCGCCGATGGATGAGCTTCAGACCGTGCCGCTGTTCGACGGTGGCGCGCTCTCCACCCAGACCGCGGCTCCCGCGTCGGGAGGGAACTGAGCATGGCTTGGTACAACCCCACCGACCCGAAGCAGCGCAACTGGATGGTCGCCGGCATCGTGGCGCTTCTGCTCATCGTGCCGTTCCGCATGTACTACCTGGCGCCCAGGGCGGAAGAGAACCAGGAGATGCAGGATCGCCTGGAAGCGCTCGAAACGCAGAACCGCCGCGCGTCGGTACTCGCGGCGCAGGGCGGGGGTGACCTCGAGGAGCGCATGGCGCTCTATGAGCGGCACGTGGCCCGGCTCGAGCAGCTGATCCCGGCCGCGGAGGAAGTGGCCATCCTGGCGGACGACATCGCGAATCAGGCGCGGCAGCGGAGCGTCGAGCTCCAGCGCATGGTACCCGAGCCCCGGCAGCCAGGCACGTACTACGATCAGTCGACATACAGCATGGCGGTCGTCGGCGACTACCATGGCGTAGCCCGGTTCTTGACCGACATCGCGAGCCTATCGCGGATCGTGACGCCCATCGAGCTCGATCTGCAGCTGTTCCAGCAGCCGAATCTGTTCCCGGACATGGAAGCACCCGTCCAGGCCCAGTTCCGCATCCAGACCTACGTCCTTCCCGATCCGAACGCCGCTCCGGCGCCCGGACCCGAAGGAGGGTGAAGAGCGTGATCATGAAAGCATCCAGCGTGCTGGTCGCGCTCGGCCTCACCGCCGTGGCGATCGTCACGATCCCGGTGGTGGCCCGCGCCCAGCAGCCCGTTCCGGAAGGGGCCCAGCAGCCCCCTCCGGCCGAGGAGACCGAGCTCGTGTTCGAGCGTGAGGTCTTCCAGTACCCGTCGTTCACGCGCCCGAATCCGTTCGTGGCGCTGGACGACGACAGCGCGGGCCCGCGCTTCGAGCAGCTGAGCGTCATCGGGATCATGCATTCCCAGAATCCTTCCGCCAGCGTCGCCGTGCTGAGCACCGGTGGCGTTTCGGTGGCGCAGGACGGAACGGTGTCGCCCGTGGAAGGCGACGCGTACTACCTGCGGGTCGGGCAGCGACTCGGCAACGTTACGATCGTGGAGATCCACCCCGAGCGGGTGGTGGTGGACGTAGAAGAGTTCGGTCTCTTGGACCGACGAACCTTGGTATTCAATTCCCGGCGCGAGGGAGGCACCTAATGACGTCGATGTTCGCTCTGTGGGCGGGAGCGCTCCTGGCCTTCGGAGGACCCGTCACCGAGGTGACGATCACTCCGATGTCTACTGGTACGAGCGTTCTGATCGCCGTCGACGGGGACGTCGATTACCGTGAGTTCACGATGGAGGGCCCGCACCGTCTGGTGGTGGACTTCCTCGGCTCCCGGCATGCGCTTCCCCTCGAGAACTACACCTCCATCGACCGGGGCGGCATCCGGGCGGTCCGGAGTAGCCAGTACTCGGACGACGTCGTGCGCGTCGTGTTCGAGCTCGACCAGGCGCTCGGGTACGCCACCGTGCCGACCGAGGCCGGTCTGCTCATCACCCTGGACAATCCGGGCGGCGCCTTCGAGCCCTGGTCTTCCGGCGGCGCGGTCAGCGCACGGAGCGCGGCCGAGTTGGCGCGTCCGACGGCCATGGCGGCCCAGATGCCGCAGCAGGCGCAGGCCGAGCGGATCTCGATGACCTGGACGGCGGCTCCGATCAACGATGTGCTGCAGGCCTTCGCGGCCTTCAGCGGGAAGTCCATCGTGCCGGGTTCGAACGTGACCGGCTTCGTGACGGCCACGATCAACGACCGCCCGTGGGACGTCGCGCTCAGCTCGATCCTCGCGACCCAGGGACTCCGGGCCGAGGAGAACGAGTACGGGATCATCCGGGTCGACAACATCACCGACCTGAACGATCGCGAGTCCGTCGAGCAGATCCTGACGCAGGCGCACCGCATCTCGTTCGCGACCGCGACGGAGCTTCAGACGGCGATCCAGCCGCTGCTGTCCGCGCGCGGACAGGTCACGGTGGGCCTCGGGACCAACACACTGATCGTGTCGGACATCGAGCGGGTCCAGAACGCGGTCAACGAGCTTCTTCAGCAGCTCGACATCGAGACGCCCCAGGTCTCCATCAGCGCGAAGATCATCTTCGTGGACCGGTCCGCCCTCAACGAGTTGGGTGTCACGTACGAGCTCAAGGACACCGAGGGGAACCAATTCAACCAGCTCTCGTCGGGCTTCGCGGACACGGACGGCGACGGGATCGGGGAGGTGGTCGAACAGGGGACATCGGTCGTCTCGCTGGGTGGCAGCTCCATCGCGGCGCTGGGCAACGCCAATGCCCGGGTGGTCGCGCCGAGTCTCCAGTTCCTGACCTCCCTGGTGATGGGCCGGTATACGCTGATCAACTTTATCGACGCGCTTTCGTCGGTGAACATCAGTGACGTCCACGCTGAGCCGCAGATCACCACGCTCGACAACCAGCAGGCCGAGATCCACGTCGGTGAGCTCACGCCGATCCGGACGATCGACGCGGGCGGTGGCGCTGGCGGCGGGCAGTTCCCGACCGCTCAGGTGGAGCAGCAGGAGACCGGTATCATCCTGCGTGCCACGCCGCACGTGACGAACGGCAACCAGATCCTCCTCGAGCTCGAGGCGGAGCGGTCGGCCGCCGAGCTGGCCGAGTCCGACGCGGGCTTCATCTTCCGGACGCAGCGCGCCCAGACCCGCGTGCTGGTGCGGGACGGTGAGACGGTCGTCATCGGTGGCCTGACCCAGAACGAGCGGAACGAGGTCCGGACCGGGATTCCGTTCCTGATGGACCTTCCGTTCGTTGGGGCGCTCTTCCGCGTCAGGCGGTACCAGGAGACCCAGCAGGACCTGATCATCCTGGTCACTCCGCACATCGTACGCAGCTCGACACGCTGAAGTGGCGGGGGGGGCGCTGCGGCCCCCCCTCCGCCGGGTTCTTCTCAGCGACCCGACCGGGCCGGTTCGCCGCGTGAGCGGCGGGCCGGCCCGTTTGGTTATAATGCCTCGCGCCGCCAAGCTCGGCGGGAGTCCTAGCCTTCTAAGTACATCAGAGAACGAAATGAAGCGCTTCACCTTTCATACGGCCGGCGAGTCGCACGGTCGAGGTCTCATCACGCTGGTCGAGGGCATGCCGGCCGGCGTCCCCCTTTCCATGGAGCGGGACGTCGACCCGGAGCTGTCGCGCCGTCAGGGCGGGTACGGTCGAGGCCGCCGAATGCAGATCGAATCGGACCAGGCGGACCTGATCTCGGGCGTGCGCCTGGGGGAGACCCTGGGATCACCCATCGCGATGGCCGTCTGGAACCGCGACTGGGAGAACTGGACCACGGCGATGGCCCACGAGGCTCCGCCGGAAGACGTGAACCCGAAGGCCCTGCGGCCCCACTACCTGCCGAGGCCCGGACACGCCGACCTGGCGGGCGCGCTGAAGTACGATCGGCGGGACGTGCGCGACGTGCTCGAGCGGGCCAGCGCCCGTGAGACCGCCGCTCGGGTCGCCGCCGGAGCGCTCGCGAAGCGCCTGTTGGCCGAGTTCGGTATCGAGATCGGCAGTCATATCCTGTCCATCGGAGACGTGCAGGCGAACGTCGAGGAGATCCCCACGGACCTCAACTCGGTCTCGGACGCGAACCCCGTGCGCTGCCTGGACGACGACGCCGCCGACCGAATGATGGCCGATATCGATGCCGCGAAGGAGCGGGGCGACACCCTCGGCGGCGTCTTCGAGGTCGTCGCCACGGGTCTTCCCGTGGGCCTCGGGAGCCACGTCTCGTGGGACCGGAAGCTGGATGGTCGTCTCGCGGGGGCGGTGGTTTCGATCCAGGCGGTGAAGGGCGTCGAGATCGGGATCGGCTTCGAGGGCTCTGCGCGGCCGGGCTCGCGGGTGCACGATCCGATCGTCCGCGCTCCGGAGAACGCCCGGGCCGGTGGGTTCGGCCGGACCTCGAACCGTGCCGGCGGCCTCGAAGGCGGCGTGACCACCGGCCAGCCTCTCCTGGTACGCGGCGCGATGAAGCCCATCGCGACGCTCCGGAGCCGGCTGCCCAGCGTGGACCTGCGTGACGGCTCGGAGGGCGATGCCGCCGTCGAGCGAAGCGACGTGTGTGCGGTCCCGGCAGCCGGCGTCGTGGGCGAGGCCATGGTCGCGCTGGTGCTTGCCGACGCGTTCCTCGAGAAGTTCGGGGGCGACTCGCTCGGCGAGATCCGGCGCAACTTCGACGGGTACGTCAGGCACCTGGAGGAGCGCGGCTTCGGTGAGCGGTGATCCTGACGCTCCTGCCCGGCTCCGCCGGGTCCTGCTGGTGGGCTTCATGGGCGCCGGCAAATCGAGCGTCGGCCGTCGGGTCGCGAAGTCTCTGGGGTGGCGCTTCATTGATTTCGACGACGAAGTGACGGCGGCGGCCGGCATGTCGGTGCCCGAGATCTTCGAGCAGAAAGGCGAAGCTGCCTTTCGGGAGATCGAGGCCGGCGTGGGACAACGGTTGCTGGCGCAGGATGAGGTCGTCCTGGCCTCGGGCGGTGGGTGGGGTGCGGTCCCCGGTCGACTTGACGAAGTGCCGGCAGGGACCGAGACCTTCTGGTTGCGCGTCTCGGCCGAAGAGGCGGTGCGCCGTGCTTCGGCCAGGCCCGGGACCCGACCGCTACTGGCGGGAGACGACCCCCTGGCTCGCGCCCGCCGACTTCTCGCGGAGCGTGCGCCCTGCTACAGTCGAGCAGAGGGCGTGGTGGACACGGACCGACGCTCCGTAGAAGATGTCACCTCCGAGATCCTCGGGATGCTCGGACGGAAGTACCCTGAAGTTCCTCGCACCAAGGCTTGATAGGTCGTTGATGAGCGACTCCGAAAAAAACCTCGTGATCGTGGAGTCCCCGGCGAAGGCGCGGACCATCGGAAAGTACCTCGGCAAGGGGTACGACGTGGCCGCGTCCGTCGGGCACGTCCGTGATCTGCCCCCGAAGGAGCTGGGGGTCGACGTCGAACACGGCTTCGAGCCGAAGTACGTGACGATCCGCGGCAAGGGAAAGATCATCACGGAGCTCAAGAAGAAGGC
>JBBDSM010000004.1:0-13712 GCA_040904945.1 Gemmatimonadota bacterium | reverse complement strand
GGACCCGATGCACCGGCATCGCCGCACCCGGGGGCGCGGCTTACCGGCGCGTCACCGGCCTAGTACCGGTAGTGATCCGGCTTGTACGGCCCTTCCTGCGGCACGCCGATGTAGTCCGCCTGCTCGTTGCTCAGCTCGGTGAGCTTCACGTCGAGTTGGTCGAGATGGAGTCGTGCGACCTTCTCATCGAGGTGCTTCGGGAGGACGTAGACCTTGTTCTTGTACTGGTCGTCGTTCCGGGCGAGCTCGATCTGGGCGAGCACCTGATTGGTGAAGCTCGCGCTCATCACGAAGCTCGGGTGTCCGGTGGCGCAGCCGAGGTTCATCAGCCGGCCTTCGGCCAGGATCAGCACCGAGTGCCCGTCCGGGAACGTCCACTCGTGGTACTGCGGCTTGATCTCCGTCTTCTTGATGCCGGGCGTCTTCGCCAGGCCGGCCATGTCGATCTCATTGTCGAAGTGGCCGATGTTCGCGACGATGGCCTTGTCCTTCATCCTCGCCATATGCTTCGCGGTGAGGATGTCCTTGTTGCCCGTCGCCGTGATGACGATATCGACGCTGTCGATGACGTCATCGAGACGCGAGACCGTGAAGCCTTCCATCGCGGCCTGAAGCGCGCAGATGGGGTCGACCTCGGTCACCATGACACGGGCGCCCTGAGCCTTGAGCGCCTGGGCACATCCCTTGCCGACGTCACCGTATCCGCAGACCACAGCGGCCTTTCCGGAGAGCATTACGTCCGTAGCCCGGTTCAGCCCGTCGATTACCGAGTGCCGGCATCCGTACAGGTTGTCGAACTTCGACTTGGTGACGGAGTCGTTCACGTTGATGGCGGGGAAGAGGAGCTGCCCGTCTCTCTCCATCTCGTAGAGCCGGTGAACACCGGTGGTGGTCTCCTCGGAAACGCCGCGGATGTCCTTCGCGATGCGCTCCCACTTCCCGGGGTCCTCGGTAAGGGACTTCCGCAGAAGGCCAAGGATCACGCCCCACTCCTCGGGCTCCTTATCCTCGTCGAACGCCGGCACCTTGTCCGCCGTCTTGAACTCGACACCCTTGTGGATGAGGAGCGTGGCGTCGCCGCCATCGTCCACGAGCAGGTCGGGGCCCGATCCGTCGGGCCAGGTGAGCATCTGGTCGGTGCACCACCAGTACTCCTCGAGCGTCTCGCCTTTCCAGGCGAACACGGCGGAGCCCTTCGGGTCTTCGACCGTGCCGTCACGGCCCACGACGACCGCGGCTGCCGCATGGTCCTGGGTCGAGAAGATGTTGCACGAGGCCCAGCGCACGTCGGCGCCGAGATCGACGAGCGTCTCGACGAGGACGGCGGTCTGCACGGTCATGTGCAGCGAGCCGGCGACCTTGAGCCCCTTGAGCGGCTGCTCGGGTCCGTACTCCTTGCGCGCGGCCATGAGGCCGGGCATCTCGTTCTCGGCGAGGCGGATCTCGTTCCGACCCCAGGGGGCCAGCGAGAGGTCTTTGACCTTGTAGGCAGGGCGCTCGGTGGCGCTCTTCGTGTCGGTCGGATTCGGTAGCGTTGCGGAAGTACTCATATGGATCTCTTTCCTTTCTTGATGGATACGGAAGTTGCGGTCGTGAGGAACAACAGAGGCCCGCTCGCCGACGGATCGGGCGAGAGCAGGTGCGTGCGGATGTCGCGGAAGCCCGCGTCGGCGAGCCACCCGTCGATACGGTCTGGCTCGAAGCCGGGCCATACGTGACCCATCTCTTCGGCGTAGCCGACGCCCCGTTCGTGGAGGCGCATCTCCAGAATGACGACGCGTCCACCCGGTCGCAGCGCGCGTCGGACTTCGGCGAGCACGTGCGGGGGGTCGACGACGTAGTGGAGCACCAGGGAGAGGAGCGCGATGTCGAGCTCTTCATCCTCGACGGGCAGCTCTTCGAGCGACCCGCTCCGGAGCTCCACGTTCTCCAGATCTTCGAGGCGATGTCCGGCGGCCTCGAGCATCTCCTCGGAACGGTCGACCCCGACGACGCGCCGCACGAACGGCGCTACGAGGCGGGCGAGCGCGCCCGTCCCGGTTCCGAGATCGCCGACGATCCAGTCGGAGTCGAGCAGGCCGAGCAGGGGGGCGAAGCGGACGTCGCGACCGAACAGCTCCTCGCGGAGGCCGTCCCAACCTTCGGCGGCGCGCGCGAAGAACTCGGCGGATCGTAGCCGGCGGTCGTGCAGGACCGCGGCCGCGCGCTCGCCGTCGGCCGCATACGGACCCTCGGTGCCGAGTCGCGTCCGCACGATCGACCAGAGATCCCGCGCCGACTCGTCGATGCCCGCCGAGAAGCGGTAGTGACGGAGCCGTCCGTCCTGGCGCGCCTCGACCCACCCCTCGTCCGCCAGCGTCTTCAGATGCCGGCTCACCGACGGCTGGGCGATCTGCAGGACCGCTCCGAGCTCGCCGACCGTGAACTCACTACGGTCGAGCAACGCAAGGATGCGCACCCGCGTCTCGTCGCCGAGCGCGTTCAGGTGATCCAGGATGGGTGGGGGCGTTATTGTATTCATCGATTCAGATATGAATATATGACACCTGTCGGAGGGGACAACCCCAAGCTTGGTCCTGAATCCCCGGTCCGTTAACTTCAAGGCAACCGTGAACTACATACGGACCCGATCTGGAGCAGTACCTAGTGAGCCATAGCCACGCCCCGCACGACGATATCGTCTACCCCGCGACAATCCCCTTCATCTTGGTGCACCTGGCCTGTCTGGGTGCCATCTGGACCGGAGTCACGTGGACGGCCGTCTGGGTCGCTGTCGCGCTGTACGTCATCCGTATGTGGGGCATCACGGCCGGGTACCACCGGTACTTCAGTCACCGGTCGTACAAGACGAGCCGCGTCATGCAGTTCATCATCGCGTTCATCGGGCAGACGTCCGCGCAGCGTGGGGTGATCTGGTGGTCCGCGGTGCACCGTCACCATCACCTGTACTCGGACACCGAGCAGGACGTGCACTCCCCGCGTCACCAGGGCTTCCTGTACTCCCACGTGGGCTGGATCTTCAACCACAAGAACTGGAAGCCGGACTACGGGACGGTGAAGGACCTCACCAAGTATCCCGAGTTGGTGTGGCTCAACAAGATCAACTACATCCCGGCGATCTTGCTCGGGGTGGCGCTCTTCCTGTGGGGCGGCTGGGGCATGCTGGTGGTCGGCTTCTTCTGGAGCACGGTCGCGGTTTACCACGGCACGTTCTTCATCAACTCGCTGGCGCACGTGCACGGCTCGCAGCGCTACCTGACGGGGGACGACTCCCGGAACAACTTCTGGCTCGCGCTGATCACGCTGGGCGAGGGGTGGCACAACAACCATCACCACTACCAGAGCTCGACGCGGCAGGGCTTCCGTTGGTACGAGGTCGACCTGTCGTTCTACGCGCTCAAGGTGATGTCCTGGTTCGGGCTGGTGTGGGACCTCCGCTCGCCTCCCGCCGAGATCGTGCGCGGTGAGGGTCCGATCGGACGCAAGGTTCTCGAGAAGGTCGCGGGGGACCTCGCCGGTGCGTTCCGCGTCGAGCAGATCGCGCTTTCGGTGCGTGACGCTTGGGACGAGTCCCATGTCCTCGAGGATCTCCAGGCGAGGGCGCGCCAAGCACGAGGTCAGGCGGAGCAGCGGCTGGCCGAGTTGTCCATGCCGCATCTCCCGACCATCCCCGAGCTGCGGGAGACGGCCGAAGAGATGTTCCAGGAGACGGCGTCGATCGACATGATCGTCCACCGCGCGCACGAGATGCTTGCGGAGGCCGTCGCCCAGCACCTCTACGACTCGGCGCTCGCCAAGAGCTGACGCCTGAGCGGCTCCACCGGAGCCAAAGAAGTTCGGTCCGCGGTCGAGCCGCGTGCCGGCGCGCGAGGTCCGATGCCCTCGTCCCGCTTCCTTGCCCGGAGCGCGGGACGGGGGCATTGTTCGTCCCTTCGAAACCCGGTGCCGCATTCGCGGCCGAGCAGCGGGGCCCGGTGAAGCGGGCCGTCCGCTGCGTGACTCCCTGGCTCCAACTCGGACGCGTCCATGACCTGGCTGCAGAGCGTCGTCGATTTCCTGAACACGTACGTGATCGAGATCGGCATTTCCATTGGCGGGGAGAACATCCCGTTCATGGTGATCCTCCTGCTCGGAACGGGCTTCTACCTCACGGTCCGCACCGGCTTCATCCAGCTTCGGCGACTCGGCCACGGCTTCGGCGTCACGACGGGGAAATACGACGATCCCGACGATCCGGGTGACGTCTCGCACTTCCAGGCGCTCACGACGGCGCTGTCGGCCACGGTGGGTATCGGCAACATCGCGGGCGTGGCGATCGCCATCCACTGGGGTGGTCCCGGCGCGCTTTTCTGGATGTGGGTCACGGCGTTCGTCGGCATGGCGACCAAGTTCGCCGAGGTTACGCTGGCCCAGCGATTCCGAGAGGTGGACACGTCGGGCGGGGAGAAGAAATGGGAAGGCGCCGTGGCGGGTGGCCCGATGTACTACATCGAGCGGGGCCTCGGCCCGGCCTGGAAGCCGCTGGCGATCTTCTTCGCGGTCATGCTCGGCTTCACCGCCTTCCTGACCGGGAACGCGGTGCAGGCGAACACGGTCGCCGACACGATGCAGTCGACGTTCGCGTTCCCGCCGTGGGCCACCGGGCTCGTCACCGCGGTCGTGGTCGGCGGCGTCATTCTCGGTGGCATCAAGCGGATCGGGAAGGTCACGTCGTTCCTCGCTCCGTTGATGGCGGCCGTCTACGTGGCGGGCGCACTCACGATCATCGCGCTCAATCTCGACCAGCTGGCCCCGTCCCTCATGCTCATCTTCCGCGAAGCCTTCAACCCGACGGCTGGCGTGGCGGGCGTGGGCGCGGGCGCCTTCGTCGTGACCCTCATGTGGGGTGTGCGGCGCGGCTTGTTCAGCAACGAGGCGGGTCAGGGCTCCGCGCCGATCGCTCACGCGGCGGCGAAGACCGATGAGCCCGTGTCGGAAGGCGTCGTCGCACTCCTCGAGCCGCTCATCGATACGATTGTGATCTGCTCCATGACCGGGCTCGTCATCATCATGACGAACTCGCATACGGCGCGGTTCCCGACCGAGATCACGCTCGACCGCGGCGACATCGTCTATTCGGCGCTCGCCGAGGAGAACCGGTACACGTTCGTCGAGCCGCCCGAGGAAGTGGTCATCGTCGACGGGCGCCACGAAGACATGGGGCTGGGCGCTCCACTCGTCTCCTGGCGGGAGGCCATGGTCGCGGAGCTTTACGTCGATCCGGGTCAGACCGAGCCCTTCCAGGGCGTCGTCTATCCGAGACGTGGCGCCGAGGGAGGCTTCGCGGTGGCCGAGGACGGGACGCGGTACACGGCGCTGTACGGGGATGCCGTGGAGAACGGCGCGCCCATGACCATGAACGCCTTCCGCACGGGCTTGGCGCCGTTGGGCGATTGGGGGCACTACATCGTCCTGGTCGCCGTGCTGCTGTTCGCGGTCTCGACGTCCATCGCGTGGAGCTACTACGGCGACCGCTGCGCGAACTATCTGTTCGGGGGCAAGGCCGTGCTGCCCTACAAGCTCGTCTTCGTGCTGATGCACTACTTCGGCGCGGTCGTCCCGCTCGCGGTCGTCTGGGCGCTCGGAGACGTGGCGCTCGCCATCGTGATCATTCCGAATCTGCTCGCGCTCATCCTGCTGGCACCGAAGGTGGTCGAGGAGACGAACAGCTACTTCGAGCGGAAGCCGTGGCTGGCGCTCGGCGAGAAGCGGAAGGCCGCGAAGGCGGCGGCGAGAGGGAGTCGCTGACGCCCTCAGCGGGACCCGCGAGCGGCACGCACCAGCGCCTCGGCCCGGTGCTCATCGACGCCTGAGCCGGCCACGCCCCCACGCATCACGGCGCTCCCCACGATCGCTCCACGAGCGGCCGTGGGGAGCGAGCCGGCCGTCTCTACGGTCACCCCGCTGCCGAGGAAGACCGGTGCGTCGGGCACGGCGCCCGCGACGGCCTCCACGTCGTTGTCGTCGGTCCTGAACCCCGTGCCCGAGCCGGAGACGATGAGTCCGTCTGCGAGGCCGCGGTACCAGGCGTCCGCGGCGGCCTGATCGAGGGTCGTGCCGGACGGGGGCACGGCGTGCTTGACGTGCACGTCCGCGAGGATGGCCGTATCCGCGCCGAGTCCTGCGCGTAACCTGAGGGTGTCGTGGGCCGCTCCCGTGAGGAGTCCCTGGTCCGTCCACATCGATCCCGAGTGGACGTTCACCCGTACGAACGCCGCGCCCGTGGCGGCCGCGATGGAGAGCGCCGCCCGAGCGTCGTTGCGGAGCACGTTCACGCCGACCGGGACCGGAACGGTGTCGAGCACGGCGGACACGATGCGGGTCATGGCGGCCACCGTCACCAGAGGTACCTCACCCGGGTGGAAGGGCACGTCTCCGTAGTTCTCGACGATGACGCCGTCGAAGCCCGCCCGCTCGAGGGCCGCGGCGTCGGTCACGGCCCGCCCGATGACGTCGGCGAGCGTCCCCGAGTAGCGGGGCGCGCCGAGGAGGGGTGCCAGATGCACCATGCCGATGAGGACCGGGACCCGGTCCGCCGGCCAGATGCGGTCGATGTGGCGGCTGCGTTCCTCAGCCATCGCTGCGTTCTCCTCGTTCGTCGTCGGTGGTGGGGGGCGCGGTCAGTCGAGCGGCGGCGACCGCGTCGCGCCCGAAGCGCTGCCTCACCCGGTCCACGGCGCGGGAGAGCTCACGCTCGCGGTCGGTCTCGCCGGGTCCCGCGACGTCCTCGAACAGAGCGAGCTGCCTGGGGGCGTCTCCTGCTTCGAGTCCACCGAGCCCGACCCCCAGAAGGCGGGCCGGAACCAGCCGGTCGCGTCGTAGGTCCTGGAGCAGGGCGTGCGCGGTATCGCGGATCGCGCGGTCCGACTCGATGGGCTGCGGCAGGGTGAGCGCGCGCGAGCGGACGCGGAAATCGAAGTCCTTCAGCTTGACGGTCACGGTGCGCGTTCGCAGTCCCTTCTCTCGAAGCGTGTGGCCCACGCTCTCGGCGAGCCGCAGGAGCCACAACTCCAGGGCCTCGTCCTCGTCGATGTCCGCGCGGAACGTCCGTTCGGAGGAGATGGACTTCCGCTCGCGCTCCGGGTCGACTTCGTCGTTCCCGATGCCCTGGAGACGAGCTTGGAGCCACGCGCCGCGTGAGGCTCCGAGCCAGCGCGCGAGCCACTCGGGCCCGACCTCCAGCGCCTGGCGGACCGTGCGCAGCCCGCGCTTCTCCAACTCGGCGAGCAGCGCGGGTCCGACGCCCGGGATGGCACCCAGCTCCAGCTCCTTCATGAACGCGCCCTCGCCGCCGGCCGCGACGATGTGCACGCCGGCGGGCTTGGCCCGGGACGTGGCCAGCTTCGCGATCAGACGGTTCGAGCCGCCCCCCACCGAGGTCGAGATCTCGGTGCGTTCCACCACGGCGCGTCGGATCCGGTCGGCGGTCTCCGCCAGCGACTCCCCCTTGAAGAGGCGCTCGGTTCCGGTCAGGTCCAGGTAGAACTCGTCGACCGATGCGGCCTCTACGACCGGGGCCAGCTCCTGGAGCGCGAGCCGAACCGATGTACTCCTGGCGCCCACCGCGCCGCGCGGCACCGATACCACGGTGGCGTTCGGGCAGAGGCGCAGGGCCTGGCCCGTCGGCATGGCTGACCGCACGCCGTAGGCGCGCGCCTCGTAGGAGGCGGACGTGACCACGCCACGTCCGGACGGCGATCCGCCCACGATCAAGAGGCTGGCCTTTCCGGCCCCCTCGGGATCCTCGAGTCGCGCCACCTGGACGAAGAACGCGTCGCAGTCGACGTGGAGAATCCGGCGTGGCGACCCCCGGGAAGCCGCGGGTTCCTTGGGGTTCGGAGAGGTGTCGATGGGTTTCGCCTCGGTTTGCCGTAAGCCGTCCCGCGGAGTAAGATCAAAGTCCGCGGCCCGCGCGACCAACATAGCGGACGGCCCTTCGTAAGGGCACGTGCGCCCGGTCCCGCGGCCCGTTCGAATTCTGCTCGACGATCCATACAAGGAGTTACGCTCTATGGGCTACCCATTCGCGCTACCCGAGCTCGGATACGCATTCGATGCGCTCGAACCCCACATCGACGCCCGCACGATGGAGATTCATCACGGCAAGCACCACGCGGGCTACACGAAAAAGCTGAATGCGGCCCTCGAGGGACACACGGACCTCCACGGCAAGTCTGCCGAGGCGCTCGTGTCCGACCTCAAGGCCCTTCCGGAGGAGATCCGCACCGCGGTCCGCAACAACGGCGGCGGATATGTGAACCACGCGCTCTTCTGGGACATCATGCGTCCGGGGGGCGCCAAGAAGCCGGGCGATGACCTCGCGAAGGCCATCGACGGAGCCTTCGGGTCGTTCGGCGACTTCAAGGAGAAGCTGCAGGGCGCGGCCGGCGGGCAGTTCGGCTCCGGATGGGGCTGGCTCGCGGTGGACGGCACCGGCGGCTTGAAGGTTCTCTCGACCGCGAATCAGGACTCGCCGCTGTCCCAGGGCCTGCATCCGATCCTCGGAGTCGACGTCTGGGAGCATGCGTATTACCTCCACTACCAGAACCGACGCCCCGACTATCTCAGCGCGTGGTGGAACGTGGTAAACTGGGACGTGGTAGGGAAAAGGTACGCGGACGCTCGCGGCTGACCCCACCGGAGCTCTCCGCCCCCGGTCGGCTTCATGCCGCGCCGGGGGCGCGGCAGCTCCCGAAGAAATCGCTTGCGGCGCCCTAAACATCTGTTTATAACTCTGTGGCTCCCAACCGAGCCGCATGCATGCCGACCCCAAACTCTACGTTTCTTCGATGGGTGCGATGAGAAGGATCTCCGCCGCGCTGGTGCTCGTCCTCGTGAGCTTCGCTCCGGGACTGGCCGAGGCCCAATCATTGCGAGGGTCCACCCGTTCGCTCGACATCCAGAATCGGATGGCCCGAGCCCACGACTACACGTACATCGACACCGCCGACCGTGTCCGGCACTTCGCCGACCAGGGGTGGCTCGAGCGCGTGCAGCCGACCCGGGACCTCACGCTGCACGCGGTGTCGTTTGCCTACGCCCGGCCCGAGGTCGTCATGTTCCTCGAGCGTCTCGGCCGTCAGTACCGCTCCGCGTGCGGCGAGCAGCTCGTCGTCACGAGCCTGACCCGGCCCAGCACGCGTCAGCCGCGAAACGCTTCCGCGCGCTCCGTGCATCCGACCGGGATGGCCATCGACCTCCGGTACAGCGGCGACCGCCGTTGCCGCGCCTGGCTGGAGGACGTCCTGCTGGGCCTCGAGCGCGGAGGGGTGCTCGACGTGACGCTCGAGCGGTATCCCCGCCACTATCACGTCGCGCTCTTTCCGCAGCAGTACGCCTCGTACGTCGACAACCTGCTGGCCCGCCAGACCACCCGGCTCGGCGAGCGGTTCGCCTACACCATCGAGCCGGGCGACTCGCTCTGGGAGATCGCCCGGCAGCACGGGACCACCGTCGACGAGATCAGGGCCGTCAACGGCATCGACGGCAACAGCATCTATGCTGGCCAGGTGATCGACGTGCCCCTCGGTGGCTGAACACGGTCGTCCGGCGACCTCCGCACCGCCGGTCACCATCGGCCCGGGCGATCTTTCCGCCCGCGACCGGTACCGCCTCTTAACGTCACTCGTCGTCCCGCGCCCCATCGGCTGGGCATCGACCTGGAATGAGTCGGGTTCGGCCAACGTGGCGCCGTTCAGCTACTACGCGGCCCTGTCCGCGACCCCCGCGCTCATCGGGATCTCCATCGGATCCAGAGGCGCTGATCCGAAGGATACGCTCGTCAACGTTCGGGCCACCGGCGCGCTCTGTGTGAACGTGGTGATCCCGCGCCCATGACCCGATCGGCGTGGCTGGTTTCGCCGGAAGAGGCGTTCCTCCGGGCCGACATCTTCCGCTGGTTGTATCTCGGACGGCTGACGCTCGTGGCCGGGATCCTGGCGGGTGCGCTGTTCGCGTGGGCCGACGCCGCGCCCGCGGACACCCTCGTCGCGACCGTGATGTTCCTCGTCGCGCTCGTCGTCACCGCGGCGTCCTTCTGGTACACGCACCTGCTGCGGCGGGAGCCCGGAGAGGCGTTCCGGTACGGCCAGGTCGTGCTCGACGTCCTGCTCGTCACCGGAGTGATCCACGTCACGGGCGGGCCCGAGAGCAGCTTCGCGCCGCTCTACATCCTGGTGATCAGCGCGGGCGCGCTCCTGCTACCGCTGCCCGGCGGCGTGCTCATCGGCGCCCTCGCGAGCATCGTCTACTTCGCGGATCTCGCCTGGGGCCACCAGAGCGCGTTCACGCTCGAGGTCGCACTCCGGATTGGCCTCTTCGCCATGGTGGCCCTCATTACCGGGCTGCTCGGAGACCGGTTGAGGCGGGCCGGACAGGCGCTCGGCGTCGTCGCGTCGCAGCTGGAGCAGCTGCGCCTCGACACGACCGACATCCTCGCCCACCTCTCGACCGGGGTGGTCACCCTCGACGGCGAGGGGCGGCTGGTGTACGTCAACCCTGCCGCCGAAGCGTTGCTCGGACTCGACCTGGCCGATCGCATCGGTGAGCCGGTGCTGGCGACCATCCGGGAGGAGACTCCGGAGATGGGGGAGACGCTCGCCAGCGCGCTCGGCGACCGCCGTACCCGCACCCGGTCCCGGGCGAGCGTGCAGCGCGGCAGCGAGCTCGTGCGGCTCGGCATCAGCACCGCGCTCCTGGACCGTGGAGACGATCGGCCGCCGTCTATGACGGCCATCTTCGAGGACGTCACCGACCTCGAGCGGATCGACGAGCTCAACCTGCGCACCGAGCGCCTCGAAGCCGTGGCCGCGCTGTCCGCCTCGCTCGCCCACGAGATCAAGAACCCGTTGGCCTCGATTCGGAGTGCCATCGAGCAGCTCGGCAGCGACCGTCTCGAAGCCGACGACCGCGCCCTGCTGCGTCGGCTCGTGATCACCGAGTCCGACCGGCTGAGCCGCCTGCTTTCGGAGTTCCTCGACTACTCCGGCGTCCGGCTCGGCGCGCAGGAAAAGGTCGAGCTCCGGTCGCTCGTGCTCGACTGCGTGGCGGTGGCCAAGCAGCATCCCGACCTCGAGGGCGTCTCGCTCGAGATGGAGGTCGACGAAGAAATCGTCCCGGTCCTGGGCGACCCGGACCTGCTGCATCGGGCGCTGTTGAACCTGGTCCTGAACGCGGCGCAGCACGCCGGTCCGCAGGGGAAGGTCGTCGTGTCCCTCGAGGACGAGCGGTACCGTCACACCCCGAGGGGCGTCAATATCCGCAATCCCGTGCGGCTGGCCGTCCGTGACTCCGGGCCGGGGATCCCGCCCGAGATCGAAGCGCGTATCTTCGATCCGTTCTTCTCGACGCGAAAAGGGGGAAGCGGGCTGGGGCTGGCGCTGGTCCATCGGGCGGTCGAAGCCCATTCTGGGGTCGTGTTCGTAGAGCGAGGGATCGAGGGTGGAGCACAATTCGTGATCTTCCTTCCAGGGATTCCGGAAGGCAAAGAGGGAGACGGCGTGTGAGCGAAGGACCGAAGCTGTTGTTGGTGGACGACGAGACGTCGATCCTGGACACACTCCAGGTTCTCTTCCGCGGGAAAGGGTACCGGGTATCGGTGGCCGACTCGGGACAGAAGGCGATCGACGCGCTGGAGGCCGAGAAGCCGGATCTGGTGCTGACGGACATCCGCATGCCCGGTAAGACCGGCCTCGAGGTGCTCGCAGCCGCGCACGAGATCGACCCCGAGCTACCGGTGATCCTGATGACGGCCCAGGCCTCGCTGCAGTCGGCGGTCCGCGCCGTGAACGAAGGCGCCTACTACTACCTCCAAAAGCCGTTCTCCAACGACGAGCTGCTCGCGATCTGCAGCCGGGCCGTCGAGACCCGGCAGCTGAAGGTCGAGAACCGGGCGCTCAAGAAGGAGATCGGCGAGCGGTCGGCGGGCCGGGCGGAACGGCCCATCGGCACGGCCCCGGCCTTCCAGGAGGTCGTCGAGCTCGCCGAGACCGTCGCCACCACGGACTCCACCGTGCTCATCTCCGGGGAGAGCGGGACCGGTAAGGAGGTCCTGGCGCGCTACATCCACGCCACCTCGCACCGCTCGGACCACGCGTTCCTCTCCATCAACTGCGGCGCCCTGCCCGAGAGCCTGCTCGAGAGCGAGCTGTTCGGCCACGTGAAGGGATCGTTCACGGGCGCCGTGAAGGACAAGGACGGGCTGCTCGTGGCCGCCGAGGGTGGCACCTTCTTCATGGACGAGATCGGGGAGATGTCGCCGGCCATCCAGGTGAAGCTGCTCCGGGCGATTCAAGAGCGGGAGGTCATCCCGGTCGGGGCGACCAAGGCCGTCCCCGTGGACGTCCGGATCGTGGCCGCGACCAACCGCGACCTCGAGACCGAGATCGAGCGCGGGGCCTTCCGGAGCGATCTCTACTACAGGCTCAACGTCATCCAGCTCCATCTCCCGCCGCTCCGCGACCGCCAGGACGATATCCCCTTGCTGGCGAGGTTCTTCCTCGATCAGGAAGCAGTCCAGCGAGAGCGGCAGAAGCCGCTCGAGCTCACCGAGGACACGCTCGAGATCATGAGCGAGTACGACTGGCCCGGAAACGTGCGCGAGTTGCAGAACGCGCTCGAGCGGGCGGCCGTGGTGGTGTCCGGACAAAGGATCCGCCCGGAGGAGCTTCCCACGAGGGTCCGCGAGCGCCCAACGCCGCGGCTTGTCCAGAACGACGAGGCGCCGGCCAATCCCACCATGGAGACCATCGAGCAGGCCTACATCCTGTGGGTGCTCCAGGCGGAGGGCGGGAACAAGACACGTGCCGCCGAGGTGCTGGGCATCGACCCCTCCACGCTGTACCGTAAGCTCAACCGCTATGGTGTCGGCGACTGACGCCGCACGAGCGCCGGCCCGCGTGGCCGAGCCTGACTCCGACCCCGAACGAGATCGAGTCGTCCATGGATAGCAGACCCCTCGGTCCAGACGCGCTTCCGCACGAGCCGCTCGCCTGGGACTTGGTGACGGTGAGCGTGGTGATCCCCGTGTTCAACGAGAGAGAAACCGTCGAGCAGCTTCTCGAGCGCGTCCGCGAGGTCCCGCTCAGGCTCGAGGTGATCGTCGTCGACGATGGCTCTACCGATGGGACCCGTGACCTGCTTCCGAGCCTGGAAGGGAATTTGATCGACCGGCTCGTGATGCACGAGCGGAACCAGGGGAAGGGGGCGGCGCTGCGGACCGGGTTCCAGCACGCCAGGGGAGACGTTGTCGTCGTCCAGGACGCCGACCTCGAATACGACCCGTACGAGCTACCCTGCCTCCTCGAGCCCATCCTGAGCGGAAAGGCCGACGCCGTGTACGGCTCGCGCTTTCTCGGCGGTCCGCACCGGGTGCTCCTCTTCTGGCACTCCATCGGCAACCGCGTGCTCACCCTCATGTCGAACATGTTCACGGACCTGAACCTGACCGACATGGAGACGTGCTACAAGATGATCCGGCGGGAGCTTCTCCAGAGCCTCCCGCTGTCCGCGAACCGGTTCGGAATCGAGCCCGAGCTCACCGCGCGCCTGGCCCAGGCCGGAGCCCGCATCTACGAGCTGCCCATCAGCTACCACGGACGCTCATACGCCGAGGGCAAGAAGATCGGCTGGAAGGACGGCGTCTCGGCGCTGTGGGCGATCTTCAAGTACAACGT
>JBBDSM010000003.1:43467-64589 GCA_040904945.1 Gemmatimonadota bacterium | reverse complement strand
AGCTGTTCAAGAGCAAGGGCAAGTGCATCGAGATCGACACGAGCCAGGATCGCGAGACCGTCTATGCGCTGCTGCGTGAGCAGCTTGCCGAACACACGGACCCGGAGCTGATGGCGCAGCCCCTGACCGAGCAGGCGGAGATCCTGCTCGGGCTGAGGCCGTATCCCAGAAGCTGAGGCTCCAGCGGCCTGAGAGGGGGGGCGGGCGGTCTACCTCGGCAGGTCGCTCGCCCCCATCAGATGCGCGTCCACCGCCCGCGCGCACTGCCGCCCTTCCCGAATCGCCCACACCACCAGCGACTGCCCGCGCCGCATGTCGCCGGCGGCGAACACCTTGTCCACGCTGGTCCGGTATTGCTCCGTATCCGCGGCCACGTTGCCACGCTTGTCGTACGCGACGCCGAGGCTGTTCAGCATCCCTTCCTGGACCGGGTGCACGAACCCCATGGCGAGGAGCACCAGGTCGGCCTGGAGCTCGAACTCTGTTCCCTCGATGCGCTGCATCTTGGGGGTGAGGCGGACTCCGTGCAGCGTGGTGACCCGGCCGTCCTCGCCGGAGAAGCGCTCGGTGGCCACGCTCCAGTCGCGCTCACCGCCCTCCTCCTGTGACGAGGAGGTCCGCAGCTTCAGCGGCCACTCGGGCCAGGTCGTCCCCTTGTCCTCCTTCTGGGGCGGCCTGGGCATGATCTCGAGCTGGGTGACCGACTTCGCGCCCTGGCGCCACGACGTCCCGATGCAGTCCGATCCGGTGTCGCCGCCACCGATGACCACGACGTGCTTGTCCGCCGCGAGGATGTCCTCCCCATCGACCGGCTCGTTCGCGACCCGACGGTTCTGCTGCGTCAGGAAGTCCATGGCGAAGTGCACGCCGTCGAGCCTGCGGCCGGGCACCTCCAGGTCGCGCGGCCGCTCGGCGCCGCCCGAGAGCACGACGGCGTCGAACTCCTTGATGAGCGTCTCCACGGGAAGGTCCGTGCCGATCTCGCATCGCGTGGTGAAGACCACGCCTTCGGTCTCCATCTGCTCGACGCGGCGGTCGATATGTCGCTTCTCCATCTTGAAATCGGGGATGCCGTAGCGGAGCAGCCCGCCCACGGTAGCGTTCCGCTCGAACACGGTGACGTCGTGGCCGACCCGGGCGAGCTGCTGGGCGCACGCCAGGCCGGCCGGACCCGACCCGACGATCGCCACCGTCCGGCCCGTCCGTTTCTCGGCGACGAGCGGCCGGACCCAACCTTCCTCCCAGGCCCGGTCGATGATGGCGCATTCGATCGATTTGATGGTCACCGGGTCGTCGTTGATGTTCAGCGTGCACGACGTTTCGCACGGCGCCGGACAGATGCGGCCCGTGAACTCCGGGAAGTTGTTCGTGGAGTGCAACACCTGCGCGGCCTCCCGCCACCGGTCACGGTAGACGAGGTCGTTCCAGTCCGGGATGATGTTGTTGACCGGGCATCCCTGGTGGCAGAAGGGGATCCCGCAATCCATGCAGCGCGCGCCCTGGAGCGCGATCTCCTCCGTCGGCAGCGGCTCCGTGAACTCCTGGTAGTGGCGCACCCGCTCCTCGACCGGGCGATGCTGCGGACGCTTGCTGGCGATCTCCAGGAACCCCGTGACCTTACCCATTCTGGTAAGTCCCCACCGCGGGCTTCCGTCCGCGCTTGCGTATGACGTCCGGCTCGTGCGCGGACGAAGCGCCGTCGGCCAACTTCATGAGCGCCCTGCGGTAGTCCGTGGGCATGACCTTCACGAACCGCGGAAGGAACTCGTCCCACCGCTCCAGGATCTCCTTCGCCCTCGTGCTACCCGTGAAGCGGGCATGTCTCACGAGGAGTCGGCGCAGTCGAGACGCGTCCTGCGCGAGCATGTCGCGGGCGACCTCGGAGAGCGGTGCATCGGCTCGGTCGTCGGCGGTCCGCGCTTCCGGACTCCGGTCGTCCTCGAGACGCTCGATCTCGACCATCTCGGGGTTCACCTTCAGGCTGAAGTCGCCGGCCTCATCGAGCACGTAGGCAATGCCTCCCGACATCCCCGCCGCGAAGTTGCGGCCCGTTGCCCCGAGGACGGCCACCACACCGCCCGTCATGTATTCGCAGCCGTGGTCGCCGACGCCTTCGACGACGGCCCAGGCGCCCGAGTTCCGCACCGCGAACCGCTCGGCGGCGATCCCCCGGAAGTACGCCTCGCCCGAGATCGCGCCGTACAGCACCACGTTCCCGACGATCATGCTTTCCTCCGGGACGATGACCGCGCGATCCTGCGGATAGACGATGACGCGCCCGCCCGACAGCCCCTTCCCGACGTAGTCGTTGGCATCGCCCGCGAGCTCGAGGGTGACCCCGTGCGCGAGCCACGCGCCGAAGCTCTGGCCGGCGTTGCCCGTCAGCGCGATGTGGATGGTCTCGTCGGGGAGACCTGCGTGGCCATAGCGGCGCGCGACCTCACCGGAGAGCATGGCGCCCGTGGTCCGGTCCGTGTTCCGAATGGCGTGCGCGATCCGGACCGGGGTGCCGTGTTCGAGCGCAGGCGCGGCCTCGAGGATGAGCGCTCGGTCCATGACGTCGTCGATGTCGTGCCGCTGATCCTCCGTGTGATGAATCGCGACGCCGGGCCCCTCTTCGGCTCGCTCGAGCAGCCGTCCGAGGTCGATCCCGTGAGCCTTGTAGTGCGCGACGGTCCGGCGCGTGTCGAGCCGGTCGGACCGACCGATCATCTCGTCGACGGTGCGGAAGCCGAGCTCCGCCATGATCTCGCGCACCTCTTCGGCGACGAAGAAGAAGTAGTTGATGACGTGCTCCGGCAGCCCGGTGAAGCGCTTCCGCAGCTCCGGGTTCTGCGTGGCGATGCCCACCGGACAGGTGTTCAGGTGGCATTTCCGCATCATGATGCACCCGGACGCCACGAGCGGCGCGGTGGCGAAGCCGAACTCGTCGGCGCCGAGCAGCGCTCCGATGACGACGTCCCTGCCGGTGCGCAGCCCACCGTCCACCTGCACGGCGACACGCCCACGAAGTCGGTTCATGACGAGGGTCTGCTGGGTCTCGGCGAGGCCGATCTCCCAGGGCGAGCCGGCGTGGTGAATCGATGTCCGGGGGCTCGCGCCCGTGCCGCCGTCGTGGCCGGCGATGGTGATGCGGTCCGAGTGCGCCTTGGACACGCCGGCCGCGACCGTTCCGACCCCGATCTCCGACACGAGCTTGACGCTGACCAGTGCGCGCGGGTTCACGTTCTTCAGATCGAAGATGAGCTGCGCCAGATCTTCGATGGAGTAGATGTCGTGGTGCGGCGGCGGAGAGATCAAGCCCACGCCGGGGGTCGAATGGCGCACTCTGGCGATGGTCTCATCGACCTTGAAGCCCGGCAGCTGGCCGCCCTCTCCGGGCTTGGCTCCCTGCGCCACCTTGATCTGCATGACGTCGGCGCTGATCAGGTACTCGGTGGTGACGCCGAAGCGTCCCGAGGCCACCTGCTTGATGGCGGAGTTCATGGAGTCGCCGTTGTCGAGTGCGAGGAGCCGGTCCGGCTCCTCGCCCCCCTCACCGCTGTTCGACTTCCCGCCGATGCGGTTCATCGCGACGGCCAGCGTCGTGTGCGCCTCGCGTGAGATCGACCCGAACGACATCGCGCCGGTGGAGAACCGCTTCACGATGTCGACCGCCGGCTCCACCTCTTCGAGGGGGACCGGGTCGCCCGTGGGTTGAAGCTCGAACAGGCCACGCGGGGTCATGAGATGCTCGGCCTGGTCGTCCACGATCCGGGAGAACTCCCGGTAGCGGTCCTTCGCGTTGCCGCGGACGGCGTGCTGGAGCGCGGCGATGGACTCCGGGCTCCAGTAGTGACGCTCCCCGCGGATCCGGTACTGATGCTCGCCGCCCGGATCGAGGGCGTGTTCGAGCACCGGGGAGGCGCCGAACGCGTCACGGTGGCGCCGGCACGTCTCTTCGGCGACCTCGACGAGCCCGATCCCTTCAACGGCGGTAGGCGTGCCGTAGAAGTACCGGTCGACGAATGACCGCTTCAGGCCGAGCGCATCGAAGATCTGCGCACCGCAATACGACTGGAACGTGGAGATGCCCATCTTGGACATCACCTTGAGGAGACCCTTGCAGGCGGCCTTCAGGTAGTTGTGATGCGCGGTCTCGACATCCACGGGTTCCGGGAGGTCGCCGCGTTCGACCATGTCGGTCAGGGTCTCGAAGACCAGATAGGGGTTGATGCCTTCCGCACCGTATCCGCCGAGCACCGCGAGATGGTGGATCTCATGGGCCTCCCCGGTCTCCACGACCACGCCGACCAGCGTGCGGAGCCCCTTCCGGATGAGGTGGTGGTGCACCGCCGCCGTCGCGAGCACGGACGGGATGGCGACCCGCTCGGGTGAAACTCTGCGGTCGGACAGGACGATGATGTTGTCGCCCTCGGCCACGGCGGCCTCTGCGCGCTCGCACAGGGCGTCGACCGCGGTCCGCATGCCCTCGGGCCCGTCCTCGACGGGGTAGGTCGTGTCGAGGGTGACCGCCTGGAAGCGACCGCCCGCGAACTTCGAGATGCAGCGGATCTTGTCGAGGTCGGTGTTCGTCAGGATCGGGTGCTCCGCCTCGAGCCGCATGTGCGAGTCGACGTCGTCGAGCTCCAGCAGGTTCGGCCGGGGTCCGATCATGGACACGAGGCTCATGACCAGCGACTCACGGATGGAGTCGATGGCTGGATTCGTGACCTGGGCGAACCGTTGCCGGAAGTACGAGAAGAGCAGCTTGGGCCGGTCGGACATGGCCGCGATGGGCGTGTCGTTCCCCATCGACCCGGTCGCTTCCTGTCCTTCCGAAGCCATCGGCGCGAGGAGCAGCTTGAGCGCTTCCTGCGTGTACCCGAACGCTTGCTGGCGGTCGAGCAGCGGTATCTCGACGGGCGGATGTTCCGGTGCGCACTCCGGCAGGTCGTCGACCATGACCTGCGTGCGGGCCAGGATCTCCTGGTACGGGTGCGCGGACGCGAGATCCGCTTTGATCTCCTCGTCGTCGATGATGCGGCCCTGCTCGGTGTCGATGAGGAGCATCTTGCCGGGCTGGAGACGCCACTTCTTGACAATCTTCTCCTCGGGGATCGGCAGCACGCCGGCTTCGGAGGAGAGCACGACCAAGCCGTCGTCGGTCACGACGTAGCGAGACGGCCGGAGCCCGTTGCGGTCCAGCGTGGCGCCCACCTGACGGCCATCCGTGAACGCGATGGAGGCGGGGCCGTCCCAGGGCTCCATGAGCGCGGCGTGGTATTCGTAGAACGCGCGCCGCGTGGGGGCCATCAGCTTGTTGTGCTCCCACGCCTCCGGAATCAGCATCATCATGGCGTGGGCGAGCGAGTAGCCGCCGCGGACGAGGAGCTCGAGGGCGTTGTCCAGCCCTGCCGAGTCGGACTGTCCTTCCCGGACGAGCGGCCAGAGCTTTTCGAGATCGTCACCGAGCACCGTGGAGCGCATGGCGGCGCGTCGCGCGCTCATCCAATTCAGATTGCCGCGAAGCGTGTTGATCTCGCCGTTGTGGCAGATCAACCGGAACGGCTGCGCCAGGCTCCAGCTCGGGAAGGTGTTGGTGCTGAAGCGCTGATGCACCAGTGCGAGGCAGCTCTCGAGCCGCGCGTCACCGAGATCGTCGTAGTAGGGACCGACGTCCTCCGCGAGGAGCATCCCCTTGTACCCCATGACGCGGGTGGAAAGGGTGCAGACGTAGAAGTCCCCGGCGGCTTCGTCGGGGAGCTTCGCGACTTCGAGCTCGGCCTGTCGCCGGATGACGAACAGCTTGCGGTCGAGGGCGTCCTGATCGCCCTGGAACGAGGCACCACGTCCCACGAAGAGCTGGCGGGTGACCGGCTCGGTCGCGCGAACGGTGTCGCTGAGGACGCCGGTGTCGACTGGCACGTCTCGCCAGCCGAGTACGGTCTGGCCCTCGGCTGTCACGTGCGCCTCGAGAATCTCCTCGCAACGGGTGCGGAGCGCCGCGTCACGCGGCAGGAAGACGTTGGCGGCGGCGTAGCGTCCGGGCTCCGGGAGATCGATGCCCGCTTCGGGAGCGACCTCGGTGAAGAGTCCGTGGGGCGTCTGGATGAGGATGCCCGCGCCGTCCCCCATGGTCGGATCGGCGCCCACCGCCCCGCGGTGGTTCAGATTGATGAGGATCTGAAGCGCCTGCTGGACGATGTCGTGGCTTTTGGTCCCGTGGATGTTGGCCACGAACCCGATGCCACACGCGTCGTGCTCGTTCCGGGGGTCGTACAGACCGCGCTCGGAAGGGAGGAACTGACTTCGGCCGACTCGTGGGACAGCCCCGATATACGGACGCACGGACGCGCCCCGCCTGCTTTTGTCTCGCATGCGAGCAACTCCAAATCACTACTGGGAAACGTCCCGGCAGGATTGCCGGGCGTTCTTTCGGCGGGGATGATGAGATTAGGGCGTGCTCGGCGCCCTGGCAAGTCGAGGCAGGCGGTAGTCTGTCCTCAGTGGGCTTGCAAGCGTAATGCTACCATGGGTTTACGAGGTACCCGTCCCGCTGGAGCGCTACGAAGGCAGTCATGGCCGACAGGGCGAGCTCCACGCCGTCCGCGAGCTCGGAGGCTGCGAAGCCCCGCGAGGCCGCGCTCTGGCCACAGACGATCACGCGGGTCCCGGCGTCGAGCAGCTCCTGGAGGAGCGCCTGGTTCGGGTTGGCGCCGCCCGACCGAGCGCGGTAGGCGTCCGGGCTCAGGACGTCCATGACGGCCGTACCGTGGATGACCACAGCGGCCTGGAGTCGGTCGCGGGGCACGCCGGCGCGGGCGTGCATGTTCAGGTAGCGCGCCACGGTGTTGAGAGACGTGCTCATCTGCTCGGTGTCACCGCCCTGGGCGACGTCGAAGGCGAGCCGGTAGTCGATGTCGAGCGGAGTCGCGAAGTCGGGCGTGACCGGGAACACGGCGCCGCCTGCCTGGACGATGGGGCCGGCGGTCGCAGCGCTCTGCGCCTCGAGGCTTCCGGGCAGTCCCAGGAGGAGCGGCGCGACGGCCAGGAGGAGCATGCCGCGGCCGGCGGTGGCGGAGATGGGGCGCGTTTCGCGTCGTGTCTGAGAACGCATGAGCGGATTCCTCTCGGGTTCAGTGATGGTGATGATCGGCGTGTGCATGACCGTCGGCGTGGGCGTGGTCGTGGCGCCCCTGGTGGAAGACGACGTGGAGCAGGGTGCCGGCCACGAACGCCTCGAGGTAGTGGAAGCCCTCCCCATGGATCGGACCCGACAGCTCGAGGCCGACCAGCCCGCCCACGAGTGTCGCGAGCACGAGGGCCCCGACGGCGGCCGAGGCCATCGGGATGCCGTGACGCGGCCGCACCAGCCACCACACAATCAGGCCGACGGGCACGCGGTGCAGGATGACGGCCCAGGCGAACGCGGGCTCGACGGGATCGCTGGACGGAGCCAGCGCCGCACCCTCGAGGAGCTCGTGGACCACGAGGCCGCTTAGCGTCACGACGATGGCCATGTCGTCCGTATGGTGAGCCAGAGATCGTGACGCGATCTCGAACAGGGTCGGCACGAATGCGCCGGCGGCCACGACAAGAAGCACGAGCGGAGCGCGTTCCGCGATGACGTCGGGGAGGATCTGGATGGCGACCAGCGCCGGGACGGCGATGTACACGAAGCCGTCCACCAGCTGCACGGCCCGGTTCCGGCCGTGCAGCGAGCGGTACAGCAGCGCTCCGACGACGGGAGCGACCAGGGCGGCGAGGAAGTAGATCAAACCGGGACGGGGAAGGCTGTCAGGGGACGGCTACACCATACGAGCACCGGCAGGATGTTCGCCCGGCCGACGTTCCCAGGCAAGCCGGATCGCGTTGGCCCAGCCGCTTGACGGCGGCCATGCCCCGTTCCAGGTTTAGGTATGCCTAAACACCATTCCGCAGTATCGGCGGCCATGGAAACAGTGGGACTCCCCTCGTGATCGACCCGGGCCTCGCCCTCGTGCTGTTCGGTGCGTTTCTCGCGCTCGCGCTCCTGATCTTCTGGCCCGAGCGGGGGATCGCCGCGCGCGTCACCAAAGTCGCGCGGACCAGTGAGCGCGTCCTCGTGGAGGACGCCCTCAAGCACGTCTATACCTGCGAGAGCGTGGGGCGTCCGTGCTCTCTCGAGAGCGTGGCCGGCCAGCTCGGGGTGTCGACCGGAAAGGCGGCTGCCCTGCTCGGCAGGCTGTCCGAGCTGGAGCTCGTCCGGTCCGGCCCGGACGGCCCCGCGCTCACGGACGAGGGGCGGAGCTCCGCCCTCCAGCTCGTGCGGTCGCACCGGTTGTGGGAACGGTATCTGGCCGACCGGACGAACGTCCCCCCGTCGGAGTGGCACGCCGAGGCGGAGCACGTCGAACACAAGCTGAGCCCGGAGGAGACCGACCGCCTGTCCGCCCGCCTGGGTCATCCGCGGTGGGACCCCCACGGCGACCCGATACCCACATCGTCCGGCGAGCTTCCGACCATGGACGACACGACGCTGGCCTCCGTGGAGCCTGGCACGTCGGTCGAGATCATACACCTGGAGGACGAGCCGCGAGAACTCTATGACGCGCTGCTCGAGGAAGGCCTCGCGCTGGGGTCGCGCCTGGAGGTGATCGAGCGCACACCGAACGCGGTGCGTCTTCGCGCCGGCGGCCGTACATGGAAGCTCCCCGCGCTGACGGCAAGGAACGTCACGATCCGTCGCCTCGCCGACGGCGACGACGTCGACCGGCCGGCGCGCACGCTCCGAGACCTTTCGCCCGGCATGACGGGCGTGGTGGCGGACTTGTCTCCTGCCTGCCGCGGAGCTCAACGCCGGCGGTTGCTGGACCTCGGCATCGTGCGGGGAGCACGCATCACGTCGGAGTTCGCGAGTGCCTTCGGTGACCCCGTGGCCTACCGGATCCGCGGCGCGCTCATCGCGCTGCGCAGCGAGCAGGCGGGGTGGATCCGCATTGGTCCGTCGGATGAAGTGGCCGAGGAGGGAGCGGCTTGAGCACGGCGACCGAACATCACCGGAGGCGGAATCTCGTCCGACTCGGGCTCAGTCCCGACCGGTGGGACTACCTCGTGGCGCTGGCCGGGAACCCCAACGTCGGGAAGAGCACGGTCTTCAACCGGCTCACCGGGCTCCGTCAGCACACGGGGAATTGGCCCGGGAAGACGGTGGTCAGGGCCGAGGGGGCGTTCGCGCACGAGGGGAGCCGCGTGAAGGTCGTCGACCTCCCCGGCACCTACTCCCTGCAGGCCGGCAGCGTCGACGAGGAGGTCGCGCGCGACTTTATCCTCTTCGGCCGCCCCGACGTGACCGTGGTCGTGGTCGACGCGACACGGCTCGAGCGAAACCTGAACCTGGTCATACAGATCCTTGAGATCACGGACCGGGTCGTGGTCTTTCTCAACCTCATCGACGAGGCCCGGCGACACGGCATCGGCATCGACGCGAAGCGGCTCGAAGAGGAGCTGGGCGTGCCGGTCGTGCCCGGGATCGCGCGCGAAGGCGTGGGGGTCGACGACCTGCTGGAGGCCGCGCACCGCGTCGCCACGGGAGCCCGTCGCAACCAGCCCTACCGCATCGGCGAGCACGCTCCGACGGTCGAGCACGCGGTCTCCGAGCTCTCGGACGTGATCGACGATGCTTATCCGGGGCTTCCGAACACCCGCTGGGTGGCGCTCCGCCTCCTCAATGCCGACGAGGCCGTGCGCGAGGCGGTCCGGTCCGGGGAGCTCGGGCGGGTGGACGATGAAGGCGGGGTGGAGTCCCCCCTGCCGCCCGATTTCGAGCGCGAGCGCGTGCTGGAGGTCGCGAGTCGGCTTCGGTGGGACCTCCCCCCGGACTTCCACGACCGTGTCACGGAGCGCGCCTACCACGCGGCCGAGGAGATCGCGGAGCGGGTGCGCCTTGGCGGGCTCAAGAAGGCCGGCTTCGCGTTCGACCGGAAGCTCGATCGGCTTCTGACCAGCCGGGTCTGGGGCTTCCCGCTCATGCTCGCGATGCTGGCCATCGTCTTCTGGCTGACGATCGCCGGCTCGAACGTGCCGTCGTCCATGCTCGCCGACCTCCTCGTGGACACGATGCACCCCATGCTGAAGGGGCTGGCGGCCGCGGCTTCCCTCCCCTGGTGGCTCGATGGGTTGCTCGTGGACGGGATCTACCTGTCGACGGCGTGGGTCGTGAGCGTCATGCTGCCACCCATGGCGATCTTCTTTCCGCTCTTCACGTTGCTGGAGGACTTCGGGTATCTGCCGAGGGTCGCGTTCAATTTGGATGCGCTGTTCCGGAAGGCCGGCGCGCACGGTAAGCAGGCGCTCACCATGTGCATGGGCTTCGGCTGCAACGCGGCTGGCGTGGTGTCGACGCGGGTGATCGACAGCCCGCGCGAGCGGCTCATCGCGATCATCACGAACAACTTCTCGCTCTGCAACGGCCGCTGGCCGACCCAGATCCTCATCGCCTCCATCTTCATCGGCGCGCTCGCGCCGGGCGTGCTGGGAGGCGTGGTGAGTGCGGCCGCGGTGGTCGGCATCGCGCTGCTCGGGATCCTCATGATGTTCCTGTCGTCGTGGCTGCTGTCCCGGACCGTGCTGAGGGGCGAGGCGTCCAGCTTCAGCCTCGAGCTTCCGCCGTATCGCCCGCCGCGCATCCTCCAGACGCTCTACACATCGGTCATCGACCGCACGCTGATCGTGCTCTGGAGGGCGGTCGTGTTCGCCATGCCGGCCGGCGCGGCGATCTGGCTGCTCGCCAACATTCCTTTCGGCGACACGAACCTCGCCGCGTCCATCGTATCCGGGCTCGATCCGGTCGGCATGATCATCGGCCTCAACGGGGTGATCCTCCTCGCCTACGTCGTGGCGATCCCGGCGAATGAGATCGTCATACCGACCATCCTGATGCTCACGGTGCTCACCGGCGGCATGGACGGCGGGCAGGGGGCGGGCGTGATGTTCGAGCTCGACTCGGTCGACGAGACCGGGGAGCTCCTCCGCTCCGGGGGTTGGACACTGCTCACCGCGGTCAACCTCATGCTCTTCAGCCTCCTCCATAACCCGTGCTCGACCACGATCTACACGATCTACAAGGAGACGAGGAGCGCGAAGTGGACCCTGGTCGCGACGTTCATGCCCGTCGTCATGGGCGTGACCGTCTGCTTCCTCGTGGCGCAGATCTGGAGATTGTTCGCGGGATAGGAAGGCGGGCCGCACCCGGCCTCTTCGGGTGGCGTGATTGGACGGGTGGGCACAGCTTCCCGGTCATCCACGATGATGTTCCGCCGATCCCAGGACCCCGATGATCGACTTCGACGCCCTCCTGCAGAACGCTTCCTCCGTCGTCGCGGCCTGGACGCCCCGGGTGCTCGGAGCGCTGGCCGTCTTCCTCATCGGGCTGCTGCTGGCGCGTTGGGCCAGGAGCGTCACGCAGCGCGCCCTCGGACGCAGCAACGTCGACCCGATGCTCACGCCCTTCCTCGTCGGCGTGACGTACGTGCTCCTCATCGCGGTCGTGGCCATCGCGGCGGTGAACACGCTCGGCGTCTCGACGACCTCGTTCGTGGCGGTGCTGGGTGCCGCGGGGCTGGCCATCGCCCTGGCCTTCCAGGACACCTTCTCGAACTTTTCGGCCGGCGTGATGTTGCTGACCTTCCGGCCCTTCGACATCGGGAACTTCGTCGAGATCGGCGGTGAGTCCGGCACGGTGAAGGCCGTCGGGATCTTCTCGACCGTTCTGGCGACGCCGGACAACGTCGAGGTCCGCATCCCGAACTCCAACGTGTTCGGACAGACGATGCAGAACTACTCGGCGAACGACACCCGCCGGATCGACCTCGTGATGGGCGTGGGGTACGACGACGACCTCGGGGTCGCGGTCCGGACTTGCCTGGACGTCATCTCGGCCGACCCGAGGGTGCTCGAGGATCCCGAGCCCACGGTGGCGGTACATGAGTTGGGCGATTCGTCGGTGAACCTCGTGGTCCGTCCGTGGGTGAACACTCCGGACTACTGGCCGACCCGTTGGGACCTCACGCGAGCGCTCAAGGAAAACCTCGAGGCGGCCGGCTGCTCGATCCCGTTCCCGCAGCGAGACGTGCATCTCCATAAGACGGACTGAATCCATGAGAGGAAGGTCGAAGTGGGTGGTGGCGGTCGCCGGGCTCGTTGCGATGAGCGCGCTCCCACGGGCCGGTGAGGCGCAGCTCGGCGTGGCCGTGCGGGGAGGGAGTCTCGGGCTCGGCGTAGATGCCGGGTTGGCGCTGGGTGAGCGGCTGGTGGTCCGAGGGGGCGTCGGCGTTCTCCCCTTCGACATCACGGGCACGCTCGACGACATCGAGATGACGCTCGAGCTGCCGCGTACCTGGTACAACGTCGGCGTGGACCTCTACCTGACCGGCCCGATGCGGATCGGCGCCGGCTTCTTGTTCAAATCCGACGACGTCTTGCTATCCGCGACGCCGACCACGGCGCAGGACATCGGAGGCCAGGAATTCACCCCTGAGCAGATCGGGACCCTGACGGGGACGCTCGACAACGGTGACCGTGCGCCGTACGTGCTGATCGGCTTCGGAAAGCACACGGCGAGCGGCTTCGGCCTGACGCTCGATCTCGGTCTCGCCTTCCAGGAAGAGACTCTCGTGACGCTCGATGCGTCGGGCGGGACGCTCTCCGACGATCCCCAGTTCCGGGACCGGCTCGACGCGGAGGAGACGCGCATCGAAAACGATCTACCGACCTACATCGATCTCTGGCCGATCTTGAGCCTCGGGTTCCGGATCGGGCTCGGGCGCTGACCGCGGGTCACCGGTGGCCGGGACCGACGGGACGGAGTTCACGCTCGACGCGGGCGAGAAGGGGCCGGTCACGGCTCTGCTCACGCACGCGCACGGGACACCGCGGGCCCTCTTCGCCTTCGCGCACGGGGCGGGGGCGGGCATGAGGCACGCGTTCATGGCGGCGGTCGCCGATCGGTTGGCGGCGCTCGGCGTGACGACGCTCCGCTACCAGTTCCCCTACATGGAACGGGGCCGTAAGCCGCCGGACCGTCCGCCCGTGCTCATCGAGACGGTCAGGGCCGCGGTCCGGGATGCACGCAGCCGGTTTCCCGGGCTGCCGCTGATCGCCGGCGGTAAGTCGATGGGCGGACGGATGACGTCGACGGCGGCCTCCATGGAACCCCTCCCTGGTGTGGCCGGCCTCGCCTTCTTCGGTTTCCCGCTCCACCCCGCCGGACGCGACTCGGTCGAGCGGGGCGCGCACCTCGAGAGCGTCGGGCTTCCCATGCTCTTCCTGCAGGGCACGCGAGACAAGCTGGCCAACCTCGAACTGCTGGAGCCCCTGCTGGGCGACGTCTCGCCTCGCCCGACGCTGCACGTGCTGGAGGGCGCCGACCATGGCTTCCACGTGCTCAAGCGCTCGGGCCGCACCGACGACGAGGTGCTCGACGAGGCGTGCCGGACGTTCTCCGATTGGGTCGGGGCACTGACATGAGGGGTCCGACCCGGAGGGTGGTGGTCCGTGCGGCGATCGTCGTGGGCCTGCTCGCGCTGGTGCCGGCCGCGGCCGACGCTCAGCAGCGTGAGTCGAGGCTGGACGAGGTGTTTCACGGGATCCAGTTCAGGTCTGCCGCCGAGATGGAGACCGGGGCCGCCGTACCGTCCGGCGACGGAACCACCGAGATCGTGTCCCCCCACGATCCGTCGCTCCGCTACCGTGTCGACGACGCCGTGCACCGGTCGACGGACGGTGGCGTGAGCTGGACCGCGGTCAGCCCGTCCCTCGCGCCCGGTGGGCTCGCCGCGGTCGCCGAGAGCCCGCTCGAGCCGGGCTTGCTCTGGGCCGGCGGGCGCGACGGGTCGCTGCATCTCACGAGGGACGGCGGCCTGTCCTGGGAGACGCTCACCGGGCCGGCGCCGGACGGCACCTTCGTTCGGGCGTTGGTCGCGTCGGCCCACGACGGAGGGATCGCGTATGTCGTCGCAGGCACCCCTCCGGACGAGCCCCAGATGCCCCTGCTCGTCCGGTACGAGGGCTACGGACGCGAGTACGACCTCGTCATCGGAACGGACTCGGGCTTCCCGGGAGAAGAGCCCGTCACGGCCTTCGCCGAGGATCCCGAGAACCCGGACCTGTTCTTCGTCGGGTCACGCCTCGGGGTCTACGTGTCCTTCAACGGCGCTCTCGCATGGGACCGGCTCTCTTTGGGGATGCCGGAGGCGGATGTCACCGAGCTGACGATCTACGGACGCGATCTCCTGGTCGATACGCGGGGGCACGGCCGGTTCGTGTTGGAGGGGATCGCTCCGCTCCGGTACGTGGTCGAGGGCCTGATGTCGGGCGAGCCGTACCTCTTCGCACCAACGCCCGTCCACCTCGAAGACCGAGCCGTCGCGTACCTCGACTACCTGCTTCCGTCGTTCGTCGGGAGCGTCCGTATCGAAGTGCTCGACGTGGAGGGGCGTGTCTTGGCGACGCTCGCCGCGGGTGGGCGTGATGTGGAGGGGCGTCGTCTGCCGGGGGCGCGGGCCGGCGTGCACCGGCTCGTCTGGGACCTCTCCGTGTCGCCCGACGGGGACGCGAGGGGCGCTGCGAACGGACGGAGCGAGACCTGCCTGGTATCGCCCGGAGCCTACGCGCTGCGGATGTCGGTCGACGGTCTCGTCAGGGAGCGCGTGCTGGAGGTCGTCGCGGGCCCGTCCTGAGGCGAGATCGGGGCCGTTAGGCGTCGTCGTCCTCCGGGGCGTGCTCCGCCATCCATAGAACGGCGTCTTCTGCGAGCACGCGGTCGAGCTCGTCGACCAGCCGCTCCCCGTCCTCCTCGGTGAACGGCATCGGTGGCTTGATCTTCAGGACGTTGTGCGCCGGCCCGTCGGCCCCCAGGAGGACGCCCCGGTGGGCCATGCGGTCGATCACGTAGCGGGCGATGTCGGGCGCCGGCTGCCGGGATCCCCGGTCGGACACGAGCTCGATTCCCAGGAAGAGCCCCCGGCCGCGGATGTCTCCCACCATCTCGTGCCTCATGGCCAGCGAGGCTAGCGAGCCCTTGAGGGTCCCGCCGAGCACTGCGGCGCGGTCCTGCAGCCGCTCCTGCTCCAGGACGTCGAGGACCGCGAGCCCGATCGCCGCCGAGACGGGATTCCCGCCGAAGGTGCTGAAGAACTCCATGCCGTTGTCGAACGACTCGGCGATCTCGGGCGTCGTGATCACCACGCCGATGGGGTGGCCGTTCCCCACCGGCTTGCCCAGGGTGACGATGTCGGGCACCACGTCCTGTGACTCGAACGACCAGAAGTCGCTCCCGATCCGCCCGAAGCCGGTCTGGATCTCGTCGGCGATGCAGACGGCTCCGGACGCGCGGACATGCGCGTATGACGCGGCGAGATATCCGTGGGGGGGCTCGATCTGTCCACCGCACGAGAGGAACGTCTCGGCGATGAAGGCCGACGGCGTGATGGACGCGCCGCGCAGGTCAGCCAGCGCGTCCTTCACGTGGCCGGCGTACCGGGCCGCGCGGTCCGCCACGTTGCGGCCGTAGCGTCCGCGGTACTCGTCCGGTGCGGGCGCGGTCCGGACCCAGGGCGGGGCGCCCATGCCTCCGGGGCTCGCGAACTTGTAGTGGCTCACGTCGATGAGCGTCTGCGTGTGGCCGTGGTAGCCGCCCTCGAGCGCGACCACGCCCGAGCCGTTGGTGTGCGCCCGCGCCATGCGGAGCGCCAGCTCGTTCGCCTCGCTCCCGGAGTTCACGAAGAAGCAGCACGAGAGCGGGTCCGGCAGGAGCGCGGCGAGCCGCTCCGCGTACTCGACGACCTTCTCGTGGAGGTAGCGCGTGTCGGTATTGAGGACTGCCATCTGACGCTGACCCGCGCGGACGACGTCGGGGTGCTCGTGCCCGACGTGCGCGACGTTGTTGACGCAGTCCAGATACGCCCGTCCGAGCGGATCGAAGAGCCGCGTGCCCCGGCCTCTCACCACGTGGATGGGCGATGCGTAGGAGAGGGAGAGGTTCGCCGGGAGCGCGCGTGATCGCCGCTCCGCGAGTTCCTCAGGCTCCTGGTAGGTCGCGTCCACCGGAAGGCCGAGGATGACGTTCGGGTCGGGCGAAAACGACGCCCACACGCTCCGCTCGCGAGGCAGGGCCACGCCCGGGAAGTCGCCCCCGTACCCGAGGAAGTGCGTGACGATCTGAAAGTGGAGGTGTGGCGGCCAGTCGCCGTTCTCGGGCGGCCCTCCGAGACGGGCGAACTGCTCGCCGGCGCGGATCTCGCGACCGATCTCCAGAGAATCGATGGACTCCATGGAAAGGTGTCCGTAGAGCGTCCAGAACCGGCCGTGCGGCGACGGGTGTTCGAGCACCACGGTGGGGCCGTAGTCGAGGCGCGCCGAGTTGTTCTCGATGGCGCGCACCTTACCGGCCAGCGGCGCCCGGATGTCGGTCCCCTCGTGGGTGAACAGGTCGATGCCGAGGTGCACCGTTCTCCGCTCGCGCGGATCGCCTTCCCGCCCCGCGAACGCGTCCGTCAGGTAGAAAGCCCGGGGCTCCAGGTAACGGCCCACGCCGATCGAGGCGCCGGCGTCGGCGATCATCCGCGAGATGCGCTTCTGGAAGAGGGGGGTGTCGTCCGTGTCGTGCCCGTCGACGTACGGGCTGTCGACGGCGAGGTCGAGCACGACGAGCGCGCCCTCCTCGTCCGGGATGTCGATGACCGGTTCGCACTCCTGCTTCGCGAGCCACTCCATGAGGTAGGGCGTGCGGACGTTGGCTGACTGCCCGCACGCATCGCGCAGCACCCCGCGAAGGAACTTGTCCGATAGGCCGTCGAGTCGCCGCAGGAGGTCCCACGCGGGCGCCTCCGACACGAAGTGCGAGTCGTCGATCGCCTCGCCTTGGCTCCGCTTCCACGCGGCCACGCTGACGCTCTGTCCGAGCCTGGCGCGTGCCAGCGTGAAGATCACGTCGATCTCCGCTTCGAGGAGGGGCGTCGCGTCGTTGAAGCCGCGCACGATGGTGGCGGCCGCCGTCACCGGGTCCGAGGTCCCGAGCGTCGCATACGCCATGGCGATGGCGAGGTCGAACACGCGCGGGGCCGAATGCGCGTCCCCGAAGTCGATGAAGCCGGTGACGTACCGCCGTGTCCCGTCGGGGTCGGACACGAGCACGTTGTGGTCGTTGATGTCCCCGTGGATGATCTGCGAGCCGAGGCCCAGGAAGTCGTGGCCCCGCTCGTCGAAGGACCGGTGCACGCTCTCGATGAGGTCACGCTGCTCCCCATCGAACAGGTGTAGGCACCGCTCCATGACGCTGCCCGCACTCCCCAGCGCCCAATCGAAGTCGAAGCGCGCGGGCGGGTGGTCCGGGTATCCCCCGAGCGCGCTCACGAGCTCCGCGACCCGCCTGCCGAAGTCGTAGAGCAGCTCCTCCGTTCTGGGGCGAGCCTTGGCGAGCAGCGTACCGGGCAGGAAGTCGACCACGCGCATGCGGTGGCTCTTCCCCTGGGCGTCCTCGAACTCGACCAGGTTCTCGCCGGACTTCGCCGGGTGCACCCCCGGAAGGAGGCCTTCGGTCTCCGCGGCCAGCTTCACGAGCATTTCGGTCTCGAAGCGGAGGATCGGATCCGGCTCCTCGGGTGAGCTGACCTTCACCACGTAGCGGCGTCCGTCGTCGGTCTCGAGGAGGTAGTTCTGATCCCGCTCGCCGGGGAGGGGCGAGAGCGTGCCGTCCAGGTCGAAGTACTGACGCATGGCGCCCAGAATTTCCTGGACGTCGACTTCCGGCCTGCGCTGGATACGGATCATGTTTCGCGTGGTTCTCGAAGGTCCCGGGCCGTGCGACACGGTAATGTGTCGGTTTCCCGGCCCATGGTCACGGTGTGGACGGGGACGGCACCTGCCGGAGGAGCAGCGTCCAGACGTCGTCGTGCACGATCGACCCGGGATATCGGTCCAGCAACGCGCCGATGATCTCCTCGTCCGACGTGTGCAGCGAGATCGCTCCGCGGTGGAAGAACGTCGGCTCGGGCGTCGGGACCTCCTGGCCCAGCTCGTCGGCCTCTTCCGGAACGGAGCCTGCCACGCCCTCGGGGGGAGGGGGCACCTCCACCGACTCCAACCGGCGCCACTCCAGCCCGCGGCCCACCGAGCTCCCGGCGGCTTCGCCCGGGGGCAGCAGGCCGGGGACGAGCTCCCCTATGGCCGAGCTCGGAGGCCAGGTGCCGGTCGCCTCCCGGATGTCGTCGGCCGTGCCACGCACGAGCTCGATGTCCGACACGATCGTCTCGACCCGCTCGACGAACGCACGCTCGCGGGCCGCCGGGTACATGACGGCTGCGAGCAGGGCCAGGGTCGCCATCACGAGCAGCACGGTGCCGAACGTGCTGCCGGCGCGTCCTCCGGCCCTCACGGACCGTCCACACGAGCGAGGAACGCCGAGGCCGCGTCGCGCGCGTCCGGGGCCGGCCGGGTCGACTCCAACACCACGGGTCGGCGGTCAGGACCGTACGCCACGAGCTGGTAGAGACGGTTGTCCGACCGGACGAAGCGGATTCCGGGAAGCGCGGCGGGGAGCTGCTCGAGCCCGGCCGGCAGCCGCTGGTTTCGATTGCGGAATGCTTCGATCTGCTCGGCCTGGAGCTCCAGCGCGACGTGGACACCGAGAGCTCGCTGCTGGTCGGACACCGACGGTCGAGGCGCTCCTCGGAGCCAACTCGGAGGGGCGGCCGTGAGGATCCCCGAGAGGACCAGGAGCACCAGGCCGAGCGCGCTCCGCCAACGTCCCGACGGCAGGATCTCCGTCGGCGGTCGGTAGAGCTGGTCCCGGGCCTCGGCGTGCGCGAGGGCCTCGGCGATGAGGCGGTCGCGCTCTTCCTGGCTGCTGGTGTCCTCCGCCATCAGTCCCTGACGAGCTTCCTGTAGCGGATGCGGTGGGGCCGGTCGGCCTCGTCGCCCAGGCGCTCCTTCTTGTCGTCCTCGTACTCCTGGTAGTTCCCCTCGAACCAGACCACGCGGGAGTTCCCCTCGAAGGCGAGGATGTGGGTCGCGACCCGGTCCAGGAACCAGCGGTCATGGGAGATCACCAGTACGGATCCCGCGAAGTCGAGAATCGCGTTCTCGAGGGCCCGCAGCGTGTCGACGTCCAGGTCGTTCGTGGGCTCGTCGAGGAGCATCACGTTGCCTCCCGACTTGAGGAGCTTGGCCAGGTGCAGGCGGTTGCGCTCACCTCCCGATAAGACGCCGACCTTCTTTTGCTGGTCCGCCCCTCGGAAATTGAACCACGAAAGGTAGGCCCGCGGGTTCACTTCCGCCCGGCCGAAGTGCAGTACGTCCTGTCCGCCGCTGACCTCGTCGAATACGGACTTGTTCGGGTCGAGCTCGGAGCGGGACTGATCGACGTACGACAGCTTGACGGTCTGTCCGACCTCCAGCGTGCCGGCATCGGGCGGCTCGTCCCCCACGATCATGCGGAAAAGCGTGGTCTTACCCGCACCGTTCGGGCCGATGATGCCGACGATCGCGCCGGGCGGGACGTCGAACGACAGGTCGTCGATGAGGAGCGTCTCCCCGTAGGCCTTCTGGATGTGATCCGCGCGGATGACCACGTCGCCGAGCCTGGGGCCCTTGGGGATCAGGATCTCCGCGGTGCGGACCTGCTCGCGCTCGTCCTTGGCGAGCAGCTCCTCGTACGCGCTGATGCGGGCCTTGGCCTTCGCGTGCCGGCCGCGGGGGGACATCCGCACCCACTCGAGCTCGTTGTCGAGGGTCCGCTGGCGCGCCGACTCCTGCTTCTCTTCGATGCGCAGACGCTCGCGCTTCTGCTCCAGCCAAGAGGTGTAGTTCCCCTTCCACGGGATGCCCTGTCCGCGGTCCAGCTCCAAGATCCATTCCGCGACGTTGTCGAGGAAGTAGCGGTCGTGCGTGATGGCCACGATGGTGCCGGGGAAAGCCGCGAGATGGTGCTCGAGCCACGCCACGGACTCGGCGTCCAGGTGGTTGGTGGGCTCGTCGAGGAGGAGCATGTCCGGCTGCTCCAGGAGCACCCGGCAGAGGGCGACCCTGCGGCGCTCTCCACCCGACAGCTTCGAGACGTCGGCGTCTCCTGGGGGAAGGCGCAGCGCGTCCATGGCGATCTCGATCTTGCGGTCGAGCTCCCACGCGCCGGAGGCGTCGATACGATCCTGCAGCTTCGCCTGCTCCTCGATGAGCTTGTTCATCTCTTCGTCGTCGGTCACGTCGCCGAAGGCGAGGTTGACCTCGTCGAAGCGTCGGAGAAGGTCCCGGGTCTCGCGGACCGCCTCCTCCACGTTGCCCCGCACATCGAGCGACTCGTCGAGCTGGGGCTCCTGCGCCAGATAACCGATGCGCGTCCCCTTCGCGGCCCACGCCTCACCCTGGATGTCGGTGTCGAGACCCGCCATGATCCGCAGCAGAGAGCTCTTTCCGGACCCGTTCGGCCCGACGACGCCGATCTTGGCCCCCGGGTAGAAGGAGATGCTGATGTCTTTGAGGATCTCCTTCTTGGGGGGCACGATCTTGGAGACCCGATGCATATGGTAGATGAACTGCGGTCCGGACATGGCTCGCCATCGGTGGTGCGGGTGGAGGGTTCCGGCGCATTGGTCGGCCAGACCCGAAGAAACGTGAATTTAACAGGTCGTAGCGGAAGGCGCGTACGGCGTGGGATCGAACGGGCCATGGCATTCGGGATGAAGATTGGCTAATAATTCTCTCTGTTCGGGACCGGTCGGAGCGTCCGTTTCCGCGACCGATCACGCCTTCGGATCCCAAGGAGGAGCCATGAGCGCCGCAAAGACGGTTCTCGTCGTCGACGACGAGCCTTCCGTCCTGAGGGTCGCGAGCAAGGTGCTCCGTCGTGACGGTTACGAGATCCTCGAAGCGCTCGGCGGAGAGGAAGCCCTTCGCATTGCGGACGGGCACGACGGACCCATTGATCTGCTGCTCACCGACGTGGTCATGCCGGGGCTCGGCGGGCGCGAGCTCGGCGAGCGCTTCCGGGAGCTGCATCCCGGGACGGCGCTCCTCTTCATGTCCGGCTACACCGAGGACGAGGTGCTCCTGCAGGGCATTCGCGTCGCCGAGGTGAACTACATCTCGAAGCCGTTCACGGTCGCGGG
>JBBDSM010000003.1:22862-43367 GCA_040904945.1 Gemmatimonadota bacterium | reverse complement strand
TTCGCCAGGCTGACCCTCGGCGCCAGGCTCGCCCGCCTGTCCCGGCTCGCCCTCGCCGCTCTGCTGACCCTCCTCGCCGGGCTCGGTGGGCGACTCGGCGAGACGGCGCTGCATCGCCTCCATTCCGCGCACCAGCTCCCGCGTCTCGTCGAGCGCTTCGGTGAGCGGATTGCGCTCACGGCTACCCGCGGCCTCGAGCGCGCCCTCGAGCTCGTCCCGGAGCGTCTGCAGATCGCCCTCGATGGTCAGCTCGAGCGTGAGCGCCGACTGGGGATCCCACTGCTCGATGGTCCCGCGCGAGTACTGGAGCTTCTCCTTCAGGCTGTTCTCACGAATCTGGTTGGCGCCTTCCTGGAGGCGCCGCGCCGCCTGGGGGTTCTCGGCCTGCGCGGAGCTCGCCGCCTGGTCGAGATCCTGCTCGAGCTGGCTGACCGCTTCGGTCATCTGGTTCTTCCGCTCGCGAAGCTGGTTGATCGCCTCACGGCGGTCCGGCCCCGAGGCCGGCAGTTCGCGTACGTCGCCCTGGACCTCCCGCTGCTGCCGCTGGAGCTCGTCGACCCGCCGCATTGCGTCCTGAGCGTCGCGCCCCGCTCGCCCAGCCCGTGAGTCCTCCAGGGACTTGCGTGCGTCCTCCAACCGCCGGAGCGCCTCGCCAGCGCCCGCGGATGCGGAGTTGCCCCCTTCGGAGGCAGAGCGACGCATGGCCTCGGCCGCTTCCTGCATGGCTCGGGCGGTTTCCTGGAGCTGAGCGTCGGAGCGCTCGCGGGCGAGCCGCTCGAGCTGGCGCGCGGCTTCCTCGGTCTCGTCGGCCAGGTTCCGCTGGGACGCGCCGGCGCCGGGCGTCCCCTGAGCGCCGGCCTGGGCACGGCGCCGCTGCCGCTCGGCCTCCTGCTCCTGCCTGCGCGCGAGCTCCTGGAGCTGCTCGAGAAGCTCGTCGACCTGGGCATCGGCCTGCTGTTGCTGGCCCCGCCGCACGGTCTCGTACTGGTTCTGGAGCTTGTCGAGCTCGAGCTCGAACAAGTCGGCGAGGTCGTCCGCGGCCGGGCTTCCGCCGCCGCCTCCACCACCGCCGCCCTGCTCCTGTTGCGTGACATACCGCTCGTATGTCTCCTCGGCCTGCTGCAGGAAGCGGAGCGCCTCCTGCTCGGCGGGGATCGCCTCCCGGAGCTCCTGCTCGTCGAGAAGCCCGTGCGCCCGGGTCATCGCTTCCGAGGCCTGTGGCAGGACTGCGGAGACGTCCCGAAATCCAGGATCGACCTCGTTCAGCCCCCGATTGCCCATCCGCTCGAGAAGCGTCTGGACCTGGCCGCGCAGCCGCTCCTGGGCGAGTGCGACGCTCACCACGTTCTCGGCGAACTCTTCGGCCGAGTAGCTGTCCTGCTGGCGGATCAGGTTGAACGTCGCCGAGATGATCTGTCGCTGCATCTCCGACAGCGCGGTCTCGGCGCCGGGCTGCTGACCGCCGCCTTGGCCGCCGCCCTGCTGCTCCGCCTCGCGGTACGCCCGCTCGAACGGACGCACGTTGAGGAAGAACATGTCGCTGGCCACGACACGGCGCGTGCCGGGCCCCCGGTTGTCACGGACGAGCGCGTAGTACGACACGAGATCGCCGGGCTCGAGCATCCACTCCTCGAGATAGAGCGTGTGCCCGGCGGACACTTCGGCGAGCGGAGGGCCGGACGTGCCGAACACCGCCACGGTATCCTCGGGACCTCCGTTCACGGAGTAGACCAGCCGCACGTCGCCGACCCCGTAGTCGTCGATCGCTTCCATCTCGAGATACACTTCCTCGATGGGCGAGGCCGGCATGTCACGGCCGGGGCGCGTGAAGCGGATCGACGGCTCGAGGTCCTCCAGGACGTCGATGGCGTACTCGGGCGAGGCCGGGACGAGGTCGCCGTTGGCGCGGGCGAGCTCGATGGCGTACAGGCCGGGGCGCTCCACCGTGAACCGGGCGGTCAGCGTGCCGTCCTCCGCGAGCTCCAGCGCTCCGGCCGGCTCCCCGTCCAAGAGGAGCTGCCCGCCGGGTGCCGGGATGGTCGACGAGATCCGGAGCTCGACCTCGGTGCCCGCGAGCGCGGCGACGTCTCCGCCGCCCTCGACGACCCGCGGGGAGAGGCCCGTGTAGGCGGGGAAGTGATAGGTCAGGTCGAGCTCTCCGACGTAGGGAAGCTCGGCGACCTCGATGGTGAACGTGGGCGACCGGACGCCGGAGGCCTCGACGAAGTAGCGGGTCTCCTGGTCGACGCCGAGGAGCATGACCTCGAAGGCGCCGGCGGCGTCGGAAAGCATGCTGAGCCGTCTGAAGCCGGGCTCCTCGCCCGCGTTCGTGAAGATCGAGACCTCGCCGGTCTCGAAGCCACGCAGCGAGGCCCGCACGACGAGGTCGGAGCCACGCGCGATCGCGGCGTCCCCGGGTTCGACGAGGACGGCGTACGGGTTGACCTCGGCCGCCCCGCGAGTGGGCGAGAGGAGGGCGCTCACGCCGTAACGCACCGATGTCGGTCCGAGAAGCGCGAAGACGAGCCCCGCGACGACGATCCCGGTCAGCGCGCCACCGAACCGGTAGAGGGACGACTGCTCGATCCGGCGACCGTTCTCCACGGCCTCCGCCCGCTGGAGGGCATGCTCGAGGACGCGACCGGTCAGCGCCGGCGAGAAGCCGGTCGCCCGCGACGCCTCCAGCGCGCTCACGACGGCGTGCTCGAGGGACGGCTCATGCTCCTCGAGATAGAGCGCCACCTGGCTGTCGGTGACGGGCCGCAGTAGAGGGCGCACGACCAGTAGCACGAAGGTGAGCCCGAGGGTGCTCCAGCTCACGATCCGCAGCCAGAAGAGGGCATTCTCGGAGAACCGGGCCTGTTCGAGCACGACGGCCGAGCCCAGGAGGACCATCAGGGAGAGACCGGCGGTCCACGCCAGGCCGCGAAGCACGAGACGGAGCTTCCATCGCAGGCGCACGCCACGGACGAGCCTCTCCAGCTTCCTGTCCGCGACGTTCCTCTCTGAATCCGTCATGTTCGTGCCTCTCTCGGGGTCTATCTGAACCTTATGCCTCGGTCGTCCGGGATGCCAACGTGGTTCTCCGCGATGCCCAGTTGGAGAGCACCGTCTCCATGATGAGTAGTCCGAGGGCCGCCGCGAGGATCCAACGCCACAGTGATTGCCTACGCTCCTGGTCCTCACGGACCAGTACTTCGGCGCCGGCGCGCTGACTCCCGTCGCCCTCGCCCGTCGAGGTCACCGCCTGCACCTGCAACGCGACGTCCTCCGGCTCGATCCGCTCGAGATCCGACTCCTCCACGTCGACGTTGACCGCGACGACGAACGGACGGTCCGGCTCGGCGCCCGGGGGGCGGATCGTGTAGAAGCCCTGTTCGGTGAGCGTCAGGTATCGGTTTGCCGCGTCGGCCGGGATGCGCACGCCGGCTCCGGAGGGCGTGAGCGCGACCTGCTCGGAGCCCGCCGCCAACCCCTCTGCGGCGGACGAGACCAGGCCGGCCGCTTCGAGCGCCCGCGGGTCGGCGAGGTCGAGGACCTGGCCGACGGTGAACGCCTGCTGCGCCTCGGTGCGTCCCGCGAGGTGCTCGGCGACCCGGTGGATGAACGGGAGGTAGACGGGCTGCAGCGCCAAATCGTTCCAGAACGCATCGAGCGTGGAGGTCCAGAGGAGAACCCGTCCGCGCCCCAGCGTCCGTTCGGCCAGTGCCACGGATCCGTCGTCGAAGCGTGCGAGCACCTGGGCCGAGTCCGAGACCGTGACGTCGCGGGCCCTGAAGAAACGGGCGTTGCCGAAGTCGCCGCTCCGTGGCCCGGAGAAGACCTCGAAAATCGGGTGGTCGTAGGCGAGTTGGCCGAGCCGGGCGCCGCGGCCGTCTTCCCGGTCGCGGGGAGGCCCGGGAGCTCCCGGAAGCAGGTCGAGCGCCGACGACGGCCAAGCCCCGTTCTCGCCCATGGCGACGAGCAGACCGCCCCCTTCCTCGACGAACGTGCGGAGGCGCTCTGCCGCGCCCCCGTCGATTCGGACGTCGTTCAGGACGAGCACCGAAACGCCCTCGGTGTCCGAAGCGGCAAGCCCGTTCCCGCGGCGCGTCGTGACTTCGAATCGTCCGTCCTGGCTGATGCCGAGCGCCCGCTCCAGATAGAGATTCGGGTCCTCCCCGCCGCCGGGCGCGCCCACCACCCGGATGGGCAGGACGGTGCCCGGGGACAGCACGAAATGCCGCCGGTCGTCGGCCGGCACGGCGTCCGTGGGGACCATGACGGTGCCCCGCGTGTGCGGACGCGACACCGTCACGGGCGGGAAGGTGGCGGTTGCGGCGCCATTGCCGCCCAGCTCGACCGTCTGGGTCCCGATCGGCTGGCCGTCGATCTCCAACGTGACGGGTACCTCGATGGGCTCCGAGCCTCCGCGGCGCACGAGCCGGGCCGTCGGCGTCACCCGCTCCCGGCCCGCGTCGACCGAGCGGGGCAGCGAGAGCCCCGCAATCTGGATGTTCTCAGGCGTCTGGTCGCCCAGAGGGACGGGCACGAACGCGGAGCCTGCGGGCAGCCCCACCCCCTCGTCGGCCGCCCATCCCGTGCGCTGGAAGTCGCTGAGCAGGTAGACCGATCCGTTCGGGAGCTCCGACTCCTCGAGGATGGTCTGTGCCACGCGGAGGGCGGGCCCGAAGCGCGTCACGTCCGAGCCGGCGGCGACCGTGTCGAGCACGGAGCGGAGCCGCGCGCGGTCGGTGGTGGAGCGGACGAGGACGGTCGCGTTCCGGTCGAAGGTGACGAGGCTGGCTCGGTCCAGCGGTCCCATGCCGGCCAGCACCTCCGCCGTCTCCGTGCGGGCGCGCTCCAGCCGGTCTCCGATCTCCATGCTATACGACCGGTCCACGAGGAAGACGATCTCTCGGGGACCCGTCGCCGCGCCCGCCACCAGGTTCGAGTCGTCCAGGAACGGACGCGCGAACGCGAACACGATGAGCGCGAGCGCGAGCGCCCTCAGCAGGAGCAGGAACCAGTGCTGCACCCGCCGCCGTCGCTGCTCCTGGTAGGGGATCTTCTCGAGGAACATGAGCGACGGGAACTTCACCACGTTCCGGCGCTGACGCCGCGTGAGGTGGATCGCGACCGGGATCGCGACGCCCGCAAGACCGATCAGGAAGAGGGGGACGAGAAAGCTCATCTCGCCGTCCTCAGTCGCTCACGGGCCAGCAGGTACCGGAAGAGCGCGTCGTCGAGCGGCTTCGAGCTGTCGAGAAGCAGGTAGTCGATCCGGTTGTCCGAGAAGCGCTTGGCAAGCGTCTCCAGATGCTCGTCCATGAGCCGGCCGTACCCGGCTTTCACGCGCTCCGGGACCACGGGGATCTGCTCGCCGGTCTCGAGATCCTCGAAGCCCGACGCGCCCTCGAACGAGAAGTCGAGCTCCATCGGGTCGAGCACGTGGAAGACGATCACGTCGTGGCCGCGGGCGCGGAGCGGCCCGACCGCGGCGATCACATCGTCGGGGTCCTCATAGAGGTCCGAGACGAGCATGACGATGCCCTTCCGACCGAGCAGCTCGGTGGCCCGGAGCAGCGGGGGGGCGAGCTCGCCGGGACGGCCCGCGTCCACGCGGTCCAGCAGATGGAGCATGGTGTCCGGAGCGCGCATGGACGGCGGGAGGTAGTCCACGAGCTCGTGGTCGAAGGTGACCAGCCCGACCCGGTCGCGTTGCCGGTTGGACAGGTATCCCAGGCACGCGGCCAGATAACGGCCGTAGTCGAGCTTCGTGACCTCGTGGCTGCCGTAGCTCATGGACCGCGACACGTCGAGGAGGATCGAGACGTTCGCGTTGGTCTCCGCCTCGAAGAGCTTGATGTAGTGTCGGTCCGTGCGCGCATAGAGCCGCCAGTCGATCCGGCGCACGTCGTCGCCCGGCATGTACGCGCGGTGCTCGGCGAAGTCGGTGCTGAAGCCGAGGTAGGGCGAGCGGTGCAGCCCCGTCAGGAACCCGTCCACCACGGTTCGCGCGAGGATCTCCAGGTTCCCGATGCGGGCGAGCACGCCCGGGTCGAGGAATCTGGCGCCGCGCGCGGCGGTCCGAGCCCTGGCCATCACCCGTCCCCTGCTACATGCCCGAGGACGGAACGGGCACGGCTTCGAGGAGCATGTCGATCAGCTCCCCGGAGGTCCGGCCTTCCGACTCGGCGTGGAAGTTGGTGAGCACCCGGTGGCGAAGGACCGGGTGTGCGAGCGAGCGGATGTCTTCGAAGGTGACGTGGTAACGGCCCTGTGTGAGGGCGCGAGCCTTGGCTCCGAGCACCAGGTACTGAGCGGCCCGGACTGAGGCCCCGTACGCGATCCACTTCTTGACGAAGTCGAGGCTCTCTCCGTTCGGAGACGGGCGGCTGGCGCGTGTGAGCCCCACCGCGTATCGCAGAACGGAATCGGAGACCGGCACCCGGCGCACGAGCTTCTGGAAGGCGACGAGGTCCGGGCCGGTGATGGCGTGGCCGAACTGGGGGTCGAGGATGCCCGTCGTGGTCCGCACCACCTCGAGCTCCTCCTCCTCGGACAGATGCTCGATGACGATTTCGAACATGAACCGGTCGAGCTGCGCCTCGGGGAGGGGGTACGTGCCCTCGAGCTCGATGGGGTTCTGGGTCGCGAAGACGTAGAACGGCTCCTCGAGCGTGTAGGTGCGTCCCTGGACCGTCACCCGGTGCTCCTGCATGGCCTCGAGGAGCGCGGCCTGCGTCTTGGGCGGCGTACGGTTGATCTCGTCGGCGAGCACGATGTTCGCGAAGACCGGGCCGGGGGCGAAGACCATCTCCCGTCGGCCGGTCTGGGCGTCTTCCTGGATGATGTCGGTGCCCGTGATGTCGGACGGCATCAGGTCCGGCGTGAACTGGATGCGCGAGAACCTCAGGTCGAGCACCTGGGCCACGGTGTGGATGAGCAGCGTCTTGGCCAGACCCGGCACGCCCATGAGGAGGCTGTTGCCGCCCACGAAGAGAGTCAGGAGCACCTGCTCGATGACCTCCTCCTGCCCGATGATGAGCTTCCTGAGCTCGGCGATGACCTCTTCGCGCCCGCGCTTCAGGCGGTCGGCCAGGGCGACGTCGTCCGCGTCCTCGATGGTGAGCGTTCCGATGGCGTCATCGGTCAAGGCTGTCTCCGTTCGTGTGGGGCCCCGTGGGGCCGGTGGATGATCCGTGCGGGCCGCGGGGTCAGTTCGTGTAGGCGTACACCACGTAGTTGACCCCGAGCTTGTACGCTTCGTTCGACAGGTCTATGGGGTAGTACCCGTAGTCGCTGTACTCCCAGTAGTCGCCGATGTCGTTGTTGTAGTTCACCACCATCTGGATGCGCCGGCCCGGGTCGTTGTCCTCGTAGACCGCGAGCCACACCGGCGGCTCGTTTCCGTAGGGTGGAATGACCTGGTCCGGGATGATGCGGAAGAACGAGTCGAAGATCCCGTGGTCCGGCGGGAGCGGCATGAGCCGGCTGCCGGGAAGCATCCGGTCGATCTGGTACGCCAGGTTTTCGAGGGCGAAGCGCCCGCGAAAGTCGTCGACGATGATGAAGCCGCCCTTGCTCAAGTAGGCACCCATGGCCTCGGCCTCCTCGTCCGACGGGTCCCAGGCGCCAACCTCTACGATGTAGGCCACGGGGTGGAGGAAGAGGCGGGGGTCGTCGGCGGTCAGCACACTCATTCCGTCCGGACGGGTCCGGATGTGCGTGGTCTCTTCGACGATTTTCAGGAAGTTGCGGTCGGCCCTCGGGTAGTCGTGGGCCCACATGGGCTCGCGGCCCCCGCGGCCGAAGCCTCCGAATCCACCTCGGCCTCTCGGCTCGTAGCGGATGCGCACGAACTGGTAGCGGCCGTCGTAGGGGGTGGTCATCTCCTGGAGGGTGGACGGAGCAGCGTTGGGGGGGAGCGTCGCCACCGGCCGCGCGACTTCCAGGTCGCCCGGCATCGCGCCCGCGTTCCCGACGGCCGCCGTACCCGGGTGCTCCGCTCCGGAGCCTCCGAGCCCGAGCGTCAGCGCCCCGATCCCGACCGCACCGAGGGTCGCCACACCGCCGAGGGCCCAGGCCGCGAGCCCGTGCTTCCGGAACGTGCTCATGGCGTGCCACCGCCCCCTCGGAGCTCCAGCAGCAGCTCGAGGGCCTCGGCGTAGTTCGGCGCCACGTCGAGGGCGCGGAGCACTGAGCGACGCGCGGCGGCGGTATCGCCGGCCCTCGCCTCCGCCCTGGCGAGCAGGTAATACGCCTCGGCCTGATCGGTGGGCCGGAGGGCCACGACCGCTCGCCTCTCGAGCACCTCGGCGTCATGGTCTCCGAGCTCCGCGAGGAGGTCGGCGAGCTCACGGTGGAGGTCGATCTCGTACGGCCAGATGAGGGCCGCCTCCTGGAGCGCCTCGGCGGCCTCGGCGGTGCGCCCGAGACCGCGGAGCAGCTCGGCGCGCTCCACGCGTGTCGCGTAGCTCGATTCGTCCAGGGCGTCGTGGCGGGCGAGGCTCTCCGCGGCCCTTGCCGGGTCACCGCGCCGGCGATGGACGGCCGCGAGCTGGACGTGCGGCGCGTCGGGACCCACGTACTCGGGGAAGATCTCGGCGGCGGCGAGCAGGTGCCCCTCGGCGTCGTCCAGACGGTCGGCCTCGATCAGGCGAGCGCCGAGGGCCAGGCGCGCGACGAAATCGTCCGGGCGCGACGCCACGAAGGCCTCGTGCTCCGCCAGCGTCGCGTCGGCTCCAGGACGCGCCCCCGGACCAGGGAGTCCCCGCAGCACCCGGGCGAAGCGCTCGTCGAGGTGGCTTGCGAAGAGCGCATCGAAGTCACCGGGCGACATACCCAGCACGGCCTCCAAGACCGCTTCCGGCTCCTCGCCGCGGCGGTGCCCGTCGAGCATCGCCCGAATCGCTTCGAAGCCCCAACGGTCCTCGATGAGCGCGAAGACGAGCGAAGCCTGGTAGTAGGAGTGTACCACCTGCTCGGGGTAGTCCGGTCGCATGAAGCCGTCGTTGAGCTCGCTCACGGCCTTCAGGCGCCCGTCGCGGAGCGCCGCCAGGAAGCTCGGCGACGGCCGATGTCCCCACCCGGGGCCGGCCTTCCGCTGCTCGTGGACCGCAAGCCCCTCCGAGAACCACCGCGGGACCCGATGCTCGGTCATGCCCAGATGGAACGAGTGCGCCAGCTCGTGCCAGAACACCGACGCCCAGTTGTACTCGCCCAGGGTGCGCGCCGAGGGCGCGTCCATGACCACCACCGCGCCGAAGCTGACGCCGAGGGCGCCGAGGCCGGCTTCGCCGAGGGTACGAACCGAGAAGTCGGCGTGGCTCGGGTACAGCTCCACCCGAATGGGCGTCGTTGGCTCGTAGCCATAGCGGGCGGCGAGAGCGGTGTAGGCTTCTTCCGCCAGGGGCGCCAGGTAGGTCGCGAGGAGCTCTGCCTCGTCGGCGCGCGCGAAGAGTTCGAAGTGCTCGGTCTCCCGCGTCTCGAACCCCTCGAAGGTGTCCAGCAGGTCGAGGGTGTTCTTGAACCACGGGTTGAACGGGTCCCCCGCGAAGGCACGCTCGAGCGCCTCGCGCCCGGCGGCGATCTCCCGGATGCGCAGACGGTTGATGCCGAGAAGCCCCCATGCCTCCCACGCCGCGGAATCCAGCGCCACCGCGGCCCCGGCGTGCTCGACGGCCTCTGCGTAGCGCCGGGTCTGCACCGCGAGCTCGGCCAGGGTCGCGTCCATGACCGCGTAGCGAGGATTGAGCGCGAGCACCTCGGCGCGGACCTCTCGGAAGGCGGTCTCGGCGCCGGTGACGAAATGATGCGCGGCGAGCGCGGTCAGCGCCGGGAGCGAGCGTGGGTTCACCGCCAGCGCCCGGTCGATCTCGGCTCGCGCTTCGCCCCAGTCGCCACGGGACAGCAGTTGGCGGGCTTTGAGCGCGCGAGCCTCGACGTGGTTCGGATTGACCTCGAAGACCCGCCGGAGGTAGTCCGCCGACTCGGCGGAGCCGTCGAACTCGAGCGCCCGGGCCATGCCGAAGAGCGCCCCCGGATGGTTCGGGTTCCGCGACAGCACCGCTTCGTACTCCGTCTTGGCTTCCGGGCTCGAATACTTGGCCAGGAAGAGGTCTCCCGCCGACACCCTCGCCTCGAGGACGGACGGGTCGCGGGCGGCGGCCTCGTCCAACGCGCGCAGGGCGTCCTGGAACAGGGACGGGCGCTCCCGTCCGAGGAACGCCACCGCATGACCCACGGCGACCAGGTCGAGGGCTCCGAGCCGGCCGGCCGACTGGTTGTAGACGTCGATGAAGCGGTCGAAGCGCCGCGTGGCCTCGTCGACCTGACCGCGCTCGAAATGCGAGCGCGCCAACGCGGCCTCGGCGGTGAGGCTCCAACGGTTCCCCGCCGATGCGGTCTGTTCGAAGACGGCCTCGGCCGCGTCGCGTCGACCTGTCGCAAGCAGAGCCTCTCCGAGATGAGACCCGACCGCGGCGGGAGCCGGGGCGTCCTCGCCGATCTCGATCGCCCGGTCGTAGTCTCCCGTGGCGAGGAGCGCCTCCATGAGGCCGATCCGGGCTTCGGTGGCTACCCGATCGGCGCGGACGGCGCCCGTGAAGCCCGCGATGGCCTCCTCGTAGTCGCCGGCATCGAGAGCGACCCTGGCGTCCGACGTCGCCTGCGCTCCGGCGGCCGCCGGGAGCCAGGCCAGGAGGCCCGCGGCCAGTGCGACCACGGGGATAGCGGTGCGATACGGCATACCGCTCATGGCCCGCCTCCCGCCGCCCCGATCTCACGGTTCTTCAGCGCCAGCTCGACCAGCAGCTCCTCCATGCGGGCCAGGTAGACGTCTTCGTCCAGCGATCCGGACAGCTCCCGGAGCTCTTCGATGCGCCCCTGGATCTCCGCGCGCTCGCGGAAGAGCCGGGCCAGCTCGGGGTCGTCGGTCTCGGGAACGTCCGTCTGGACGCGGCCTCCGAACGCGAACGTGCCCGCCAGCCGTCCGTCCGCGGCGTCGGGTCCGGCCTCGTGCGTGCCGCTCCCGTCGCCGTCGTCGTCGAGCATGGCGTGCTCGGTCTGGATCTGGTTCTCGCTCTCGTAGTGGCGGGCGACTTCGTCGCGAGCGTAGGTGTAGGCTTCCAGCAGCGAGATGCGGCCGTCCCGGTCGATGTCAGCGCCCTCGCCCGACAGCGCGGCGACGAAGTGCTCGCCGAACCGCGTCGCGTTCAGCTCGCGCCCGGTCCGGGTCGCCGTGATCACGATGCGGTCGGGTCCGGCCAGCGGCTCGAGGTAGGCGCCGCTGCCGCTACCGGTATGTACGAACGCCACCGGCGTCGGGCCGAACGCGGCCAGCGCCTTGGCGAGATCGGAGGGGCCGACGTCCGGGCCGGGCAGGTTGAACGACTCTCCTCCGGCGCCGGACGTGCCGTGGCCGATGAGCACCACCAGGACGCGGTCGGCGGGCTCCGACGCCGCGGCGAACCGGTCGAGCACCCCGAGTACGTTCTCGCGCGTGGACCGGTCCGCGACGACCTCCGGGTCGATCTCCACGCGCTCACCCAGATAGACGACATCGCCCTCGTCGAGGCCGTGCTGCTCGACGAGACCGTCGCGCAGCGCGCGCGCCTGCTCGTGGAAGCGCTCGCGGTACTCGGCCGTCCCGCCGAGCCCCACCACGACGAGAGCCCGGGTCCGCGCCTGGGCCTCGAGCTGGGATGCGGACGCCCGTGGTCCGATGGGCGCCGCGGCGAGGACGGCGAGGGCGACCGCCCCCGCAATCAGCGCGACCGGGACGGATATCCTCAGCGGTATCACACGAGCCCCCGAACGCGCCGGAAGCCCCACTCGGCGCCCATGAGGAGGAGCATCAGCAGGAAGAGCGCCGGCATGTCCCAGAGGTCGCGCTCTTCCACGAGCGTCACCCCGGCGCCGGTCACTGCGATGTCCTCGGGCAGCGATGCGACGGTCGCGGGGGTGTACGAGCGACCTCCGGTCTCCGTCGCGATCCGCTCGAGGAAGGCCGTGCGGCGCCCCGCGCCGAAGAACTCGTCGTCGCCGGGGCCTGCCCGGAAGTAGGTCCGCGAGGAGCCCAGCGGCACCCCGTCGCGCTCCGCCACGATCTCCACCTCGTAGTCGCCCTCCTCCACCGGCCGGAGCTCGGCGGCGTAGTCGCCGTCCCGTTCAACCGTCCACCCCAGAGGAATCTCCTCGATGGCTCCGGTAGGCGTCGTCACCCGTGCGACGACCGAAGCGTCGTTGACCTCGATGTAGGTCGAATCCGCCACCGCGGCCGAGACCCGGACCGAGGAGGACGGATCGACACGCTCCCGCGCTACGGCGGCCGCCACCGGCGTCGGCACGCCGTCCACGAGCCAGCGTAGCATCTGCTGCCAGAACGCCTCGTGGCTCTGGTCCTCCACCGGCACGTCCGCGTGCATCTGCCAGAGCCATGAATCCTGAACCGTCAGCGCCGCCGCCTTCCCCCGCCCGTAGCGCTGGAAGGCCAGCACGACCTGGTCCGGAGTGAGCTCCGGCGAGGACCCGGTCAGGAGCGTGGTCGCGCCGGGCTTGGTCCGGGTGAGGCGGTTCACGATGGTGAGCGGTGGCAGCGCGCTCCACCGGTCGGCCACGTCTTCGAGGGTCGCGTCGAGTTGCACGGTGGGATGCGCCAGCCCCGCCGGCGTCGGCTGCACCGAGACCTCGGAGAAGAAGCCGTCGGCCCCGCCCGTCGGCTGGTCGAGCACCACGGGCATGACCGCTTCCACCGGCGTTCCGGCCCAGCCCCCTTCGGCGAAGGCGTCGCGCCCACCGAGGAACAGCAGCCCGCCGCCCCGCTCCGACACGAAGTCGGCGATCATCGCGAGCTGGTCGAAGGTGAAGTGCGACGCCTCGACGCTCCCGAGCACGAGCGCGCGGTAGCGGTAGAGCTCCTCCCGGCTCGTGGGAAAGCCGAACTGAAGCTCCGTGCTGTCGCTCACAGCGAGGCGTAGGAACTTGCTCTCGGCGGTCCGCTGGAGGACGACGAGCTGGAGATTCTCGTCCTCCTCCACGGCCCGGCGGGTGAACTTCACCTCGAAGCGCGGCTCCCCCTCGAAGTACAGGATCTTCTCTCTTTCCCCGCGGACCTCGACGAGCACCTCACGGGCGTTGTTTCGGTCGACCCGCTCTCCTTCCTGGGGCGGAATCCGGAAGCGCACGCGGTGCGGGCCCGGCTCCTCGAGCTGGAACGAGACCCGCGCCACGACGGGCTCCCCGTCGGGCCCCAGCTCGATCGACTCTTCCGACAGGATGCGCTGGTCGTCCTCGACGATCAGAGGGACGCTGGATCGTCCCATGCCGTGCTGGGTGACCATGACGTCGACCAGCACGGTGCTGCCCGCGAGGATCGCGCGCGGAAGCTCCACCCGGCCCACCTCGATATCCGGACGAATGACCTCTTCGCCCAACCCGACCGTGAAGACCGGGATCCGACCGGCCTGCAGCGGAACCAAGGCCTCCGTGATCGGCCGGTCGCCGGTGTCGGCGCCGTCCGTCACGACGACGAGGCCCGAGAGGGGGACGCCCGACAGCTCCTGGCGCGCCGCGTCGAGGGCCGTCGCCAGATCGGTCCGGGGCCCTGCGTATCCCAGCTCCGCAGGCGAAGTCACCCGCCTCGCGACGTCGGAGAAGCGGAAGTAGCGCAGGACGAATCGTTCCGAGAGCGCGTCGACGAGGGTCCCCTCCCCGGCGGAGAACTGCGTGGTCACGAAGGCGCTTCGCGGTGCGCCGTCGGCGTCGGTGAGGGCCATACTCCGCGAATCGTCGATCAACACGCCGAGGAAGTTCTGCTGGGGCACCACGGTGGAGACGACCAGGGTCGGCTGCAGCAGCGCGAATACCACGAGCCCCACCAGCCCGACCCGGAGGCCGGCCATCACGCCCCGCTCGGTGGGCGTGCTCCGGCCCCGAGCGAGCGCGTAGGTCGCGATGGCGCCGACGGCGAGGAGCGCGGCGACCAGGAGCATGACGCGGACCCCACCGGGTGCGGCGAAGGTGAAGTCGCCCTGCTCGAACACGAGGGGGCGGTACTTGAAGAGGAACTCGAACAGACCGGTCATCTTCGACCACGGTGGTGGAGCGGCCGCATCAGTGGCTCATCGCGTAGACGATCATGTTCGCGCCCATCTGGTAGGCGTAGGTCGAGTACTCGAGGGGATAGGAGGGTTGCTCGGCCCACTCCCAAGCGTCGCCGAGGTCGGTGTTCCAGTTGATGATCACCATCAATCTGCCGTCGTCGTCGAAGATACCCCTCACCGCGGCTTCACAACCGTAGCATTCGCTCGTCATCCCGGAGCGGGCGCGTCCCCGCGCCGGCACCTGTTTCACTTCGTCGATGTCGTAGAAGACGTTGAAGATGGGGTGCTCGAGCGGCAGGTCGACGATGGCCTTCTCGGGGAGCACGCGACTCATGTTGTCCACGAACACGGCCCACTCGCGTGCGCCCCAGAAGTCGTCGACGATCAAGAATCCCCCGGAGTCGAGGAAGCTCCGGAGCCCCTCGACCTCCGAGTCACCGAGGTCCATGTAGCCGACCTCGACCATGTAGAGAACGGGGAAGTGGCGCAGGATCGGATCGTCCAGGCGAACGGCGTTCTCCTCCTGGAAGACGTCGAGCCGGACCAACCGCTGGAGCACGGTCACGAACTGGCGGTCGCTCTTCGGATAGTCGGTCGCCCAGGCGTTCTGGCGTCCCCACCCCCAGCCGCCGCCCCCGCCCGAGTAGGCGCCGCGCGTCCAGTAGAAGGCGTGCCGGCCGGGGCGCTCGAAGTCGGCCGCCTCGCGAACCTCCGCCGGCTCCGCGCTCACGAGCGTGAGCGAGAGGCCCGTCACCAGGCCGGCTCGGAGTAAACGCGTCATGAGGCTGGCGTCCGGTGAGAGGCGTGAAGCGCGGAGTTTCTCGTACGGTCCCGTTCTGGGAAGGTTCCTGCGTCGACCGGCGCGACGGGCCGTCTTGAATCCAGGCTCCCCGCTCACTCGTAGGGTGCGATGAACGGCCCGGCAAGAGACCGGACAATTCGCTGACCCGAACACCCACGTAGAGAGCCGTACCGCCATGACCGTTGCAACCAGGGGAGTCACCTTCCGGGACTTCGCGATCTTCCAGCTCAAGTTGGTTCTGGACGGTCTCAAGGACATCGTCGTCTTCAACGTGTCCATCGGCGCGATGCTGATCGACCTGATCGCGGGGCGTGGCAAGCGGCCGCGGCTCTTCTACTCGGTGCTGCGCGGGAGCGAGCGCTTCGACGCGTGGCTCAACCTCCACGGTGTGGTCGAGCGCATGGATGCCGAGGGCGGCGAGGACGGGCTCTTCGGCGCGAGCGAGGCCGGCTCCGACTCCCTGGTCGGCCGGCTCGAACAGATGTTCCGCGGGGGTGACGAGCCCCGGCGGCGTGGACCCGCGGACGCGAGGCGCTGACCCCGGTTCCGCTTGCGCGGCTTCACGGACCCGTCCGACCTTCCGCTGAGCGCCCGCGCTGGGCGCGCCGGTGTGGTGTAGCCGTTGTCCGTCGTTCTCGGAGGTCACCCCAATGCGGTGTGCGTCGTTCGCCCTCGTGGCCTGCCTGGTCGCGTCGCCCCTCTCCGGGCAGGCCGCGCCCGAGCCACTGACAGCGGAGGATTACGCTGACGCCGAGCGGTTCCTTGCGGAGCATGTGTCGCCGCTCGTTCTCCACGGCGACGTGGGAGCCACCTGGTTGGCGGATGGTCGGTTCTGGTACGACAACCGCATCGAGGGTGGCGTGGAGCACGTGATCGTCGACCCGGACCGACGCACCCGCGAGCGGGCGTTCGACCACCAGCGCATGGCCGTCGCGCTCTCGGCCGTCACCGCCCGCGCCTACGACGCCCTCGACATTCCGATGACCGCGTTCGAGCCGGAGGGCTCCGTCGCCCGTCTGCGGCTGCGTGACGCCGGCTGGCTCCGTTGCGATCTCGACGACTATGGCTGCGCGGAGATCGCGGCCCCGCCCGCTGCCGGCTCGGACGAGGTCGCCTCGCCGGACGGACGTTGGGCCGCCTTCACGCGGGACAACGATCTCTGGGTCCGGGACGTCGCCTCCGGAGCGGAAACGCGCCTGACGCAAGATGGAACGGAAGACTTCGGCTACGCCACGAACAACGCGGGCTGGGTCCGCGGTGACCGGCCGGTGTTGAAATGGTCCCCCGACTCACGGCGCATCGCGACGTTCCGGCACGATGCTCGGGGCGTGGGCATGATGTACGTGACCACCACGAACGTCGGGCATCCCGAGCTCGACGCGTGGCGGTATCCGCTGCCGGAGGACTCGGTGATCTTCCGCATCCACCGCGTCGTGGTCGACCTCGACCGACCCGAGGGAGATAGGGTGATCCCCCTCGACATGGCCCCCGACCCGCATCGTTCCACGGTCTGTGACCATGTCTACTGCGGCGGCACCTTCGCCGACGTGGAGTGGAGCCAGGACGGCGAACGATTCGCCTTCGTCTCGAGCTCGCGAGACCACAAGCGCGCCGAGGTCAAGATCGCCGACGCGTCGACCGGTGAGGTTCGCACCCTGTTCGACGAAGTCGAGGAGACGTTCTACGAATCGGGCGGCAACTGGCGGTATCTGTCGTCCTCCGGCCAGATCCTCTGGTTCTCGCAACGCGACGACTGGGGACATCTGTATCTCCATGACGCAGACTCCGGGCAGCTCGAGCGCCAGGTGACGCGGGGTGCGTGGAACGTGAAGGAGATCCTCCACGTGGATGAGGACCGGCGGGAGGTCACCTTCGTCGGGAATGGACGTGAGCCGGGCGACCCGTACTTCGAGTACCTCTACCGGGTCGGGCTCGACGACGGCCAGGTGACGCTCCTCACCCCGGACAGCGCGAACCACGACGTCTCCCTGTCGCCCGATGGCCGATACTTCGTGGATGCCGCGTCCACCCCGGTGACGCCTCCGGTAACGACCCTGAGAGACCGTGGCGGCCGTGCCGTCCTGACGCTGGAGGAGGCCGACATCTCCGCCCTCGAGGCCGCGGGATGGCAGCCGCCGACGCCGTTCACGGTGAAGGCGCGGGACGGGGAGACGGACCTGTACGGGCTGATGTTCCGGCCGACCGACTTCGACGAGGCCCGCCGCTACCCGGTCGTGAACTACCTCTACCCGGGCCCACAGAGCGGGAGCGTGGGGAGCCGGAGCTTCCGGGCTGCGCACCGCGATCTCCAGGCCATCGCCGAGCTCGGCTTCGTGGTGGTCGAGCTCGACGCGATGGGCACGCCCGGACGCTCGAAGACGTTCCACGAGGCTTACTACGGGAACATGGGCGACAACGGCCTTCCGGATCAGATGGCAGGAATTCGCCAGCTCGCGGCGCGGCACCCCTGGATGGACCTCGACCGGGTCGGGATCTTCGGGCACTCGGGCGGCGGATTCGCCGCGGCCGCCGCGATTTTCCGCTACCCCGACTTCTACCACGTCGCCGTGTCGCAGGCCGGTAACCACGACAACCGGAACTACGAGGACGACTGGGGCGAAAAATGGCAGGGGCTCCTGGTCGAGCGTGCCGACGGCACCACCAGCTACGACAACCAGGCGAACCAGTTACAGGCGCACAACCTCGAGGGGAAGCTGCTGATCGCTCACGGGACCACAGATACCAACGTGCCCGTCTACAACACGCTCCTCGTCGTCGACGCGCTGATCGCGGCGAACAAGGACTTCGACCTGGTCCTCCTCCCGAACCGGGGTCACGGCTTCGGCAACGAGCCGTACATGATGCGGCGCCGGTGGGACTACTTCGTCCGCCACCTGCTCGGCGCCGAGCCGCCCAGGGAGTACGAGTTCGGGCGGGTGGTCACTCCTCGACGGTGACCTTCTCCATCACGACGTCCTCGCGGGGGCGGTCCATCGCTCCGGTGTCGACCTTCCCGATCTTCCGTACCACGTCCATGCCCTCGACGACCTTGCCGAAGATGGCGTGCTTCCCGTCGAGCCACGGGGTCGCCGCGAGCGTGATGAAGAACTGGGACCCGCCGGTGTTCGGTCCGGAGTTCGCCATCGAGAAGGTGCCTTCCTCCGTGTGCTTCAGGCCGGGCGCGAACTCGTCGTCGATCTGGTAGCCCGGACCGCCGCGGCCGGTCCCCGTCGGATCGCCGCCCTGGATCATGAAGCCTTCGATGACCCGGTGGAAGACGATGCCGTCGTAGAAGCCGTCCCGCGCCAGCTTCAGAAAGTTACCGGCGGTGGCCGGGGCCTCGTCCTCGAACATCTCGGCCTTGAAGGTGCCGTGGTTGGTCTCGAAGGTGACGGTGGGATTCGCCATCGGTGGCTCCGCTCGGTGGTAGGATCGCGCCTTGTTCTCAGCGCTCAATGGTAGCCCACGCGTGCGGGTGCGTCACCCCGGAATTGCCCCGGCCCAGCGGAGCGGATAGTGTCCGCGCATGAGACTCGACACACGATTTCCGGCCAGTAGCCTGCTCGCGCTCATCGTGGCGACCGCCTCGTGCGCGCCCGCGATGGAGCTCACCCCCAACGACGCCGAGCGCGTTCTCGCGCGTCAGGTACTCGACGCGCCCGACCCCGGGCAACGGGGCCCCTACGCCATCCGGACGCTCTACTACGGGAGCGGGAACGACAAAAACCGGCCTGAATACGGGGATTCCGTCGCCATCACCACGCCGAGCGTCGACGCTTCCAAGCTGGTCGACCTCGGGAGCAGCGCGAAGGAGCGGAACGAGTACTGGGGCTTCAGCCCCGACTCGATGCCGCTGAACGCGCGTGTCTGGTATCCCGATGGCGACGGGCCGTTCCCGCTGGTGCTCGTCGTGCACGGCAACCACGACATGCGCGACTTCTCCGACCCGGGCTACGACTATCTCGGTGAGCTCCTGGCGAGCCGAGGCTACATCCTCGCCAGCGTGGACGAGAACTTCATCAACGGTGGCATCCAGCAGGAGAACGACGCGCGGGGCTGGTTCCTGCTCAAGCACGTCGAGCTCTTCGAGGGCTTCAACCAGGAGTCCGGGAATCCGTTCGAGGGGTTGGTCGACATGGAGCACATCGCCCTCATCGGCCATTCACGGGGTGGGGAAGCGGTGGCCAACGCCGTCGCCTTCAACCACCTGGACTACTATCCGGACGACGCGACGCTGGAATTCGACTTCGGCTACGACATCCAGGGCATCATCTCCATCGCGCCGGTGGACGGACAGTACCTGCCGACCGGCCGCAGAGTGGTTCCGGAGGACGTCAGCTACCTGACCTTCCACGGATCGCACGACGGAGACGTGACCAGCTTCCACGGGCTCCGGATCTACGACCGGCTGCGCTTCACGGACCCCGACGAGTTCAACTTCAAGTCGGCGATCTACGTGTACCGGGCCAACCACGGGCAGTGGAACTCGGTGTGGGGTCCCCACGACAACGGCCCCCGTAGCGGGCGTATCCTCGACCTCAGGGCGCTCATCCCGGGCGAGGACCAGCGCCGCTTCGCCGAGCTGTACGTGTCCGCCTTCCTCGAGGCCGTGCTGAAGGACGATCTGCGGTACCTGCCCATGTTCCGGGATCACCGGGTGATCGGACAGTGGCTGCCGAACACCATGTACGTGACGCGGTTCGAGACCAGCGCGTTCCAGCCCCTGGTCACGTACGAGGAGGACATCGACGTCACGTCCGGGACCGAGCCGGGCGTCCGGATCCGGGGTGAGGGGCTCGCCTCGTGGAGCGAGGATGAGCTCCTGCTCCGGTCGAGCAACCGCAACAACACCTCGGCGTCGCAGGAGAACCAGGTCGCATTCGTCGGGTGGAGCTACGGCTCGCCGGAGGAGACGGCGACGCCGGATGGGACGTTCGGGCCTGAAGGCGACGCCTCGGACGCCGCCCGCTACGTCGTGGAGCTTCCGGACGGGTTGGGCGCGCGCTGGGACGTGACCGGGGAGCACGTGCTGTCGTTCATGCTCGCCCCCACCAACGAGATCCCGGATCCGCCGGAGGACCCGGAGGCAGATGAGGAGAGCGACTCGCCCGAGGGAGGCGATGCAGCGGAGGATGACGAGGATGACGATCCGCCCCCGGTCGACGTCACCATCGAGGTGGCTGACGCAAACGGCCGGACTGCGCGCGTCGCCCTGAGCGCGTACGGTGCGATCCGTCGACCGCTCGAGACGTATGTCATGCTCCGCCGGGACCTCGAGCGGGAGCGCTTCGAGGAGCACTGGGAGATCATCCAGCAGACGTACGCGATTCCGCTTTCGGATTTCACGGCCCACGAGCCCGGCTTCGATCCGAGCCGGATTGCCGAGATCCGCTTCGTCTTCGACCGTGCGCCCGCCGGCGAAGTCGTGCTCGATCAGATCGGCCTGAGCCGGCTCGATCCGGCGTTCCTGTCGGCCCGCGTCGAGGGGCACTGACCGAGGGTTGGGCGCCCGAAGGGGCCCTTCGGGGTGGGGGGGGGCGCCGGGGCGGGGGCGCCGCTGAGGCGGGCGGGGTGCGTTGGGGGCGCGCGAGTCGGGTCGGCCACGGCGGGCTGAAC
>JBBDSM010000003.1:0-22762 GCA_040904945.1 Gemmatimonadota bacterium | reverse complement strand
GGCGGGCGGGGTGCGTTGGGGGCGCGCGAGTCGGGTCGGCCACGGCGGGCTGAACCGGTCGGCCACGGCGGGGCAAACTGCACAGTCGTGCCGCCCTGCGGCGCCACATGGTGGTTTTTCCCCGCTATGCGGGGAAAACTCCTTATTCGTCGCTAGGCGTGGCCGCGACTGTGCGGTTTGCATCGGCCAGGGGGGCAAATCCACACAGGGGCAGGAAGGACCAGCACGATTGTGCAGTTGTCCCCGGAGATCGCCCCCGAGCCCCTACCGCCACCCGATGGAGAAGCGGTGGGTTCCGGACTCGGGCGCGCCGTCGAAGGGCTGGAACGCCCATTCCACGACGAGGTCATCGCCCCAGAAGGCGAAGCCGAAGGTGAATGGGCTCGCGTTGCTTCCGTCGGGGACGACCTGTGCGCCGAGGCGCCCCACGAAGGTGCGACCCCGCACCGGCCAGTAGCCCACCTCGACTCCGCCGCCGCCGCGCACCTCGTCGTGGAAGCCGCCCAGCCGTCCGCTCACGCCCACGTCGAGCGGCCCGAGCTCCCAGCCGTAGGCGCCGACGCCGATATCCAGATCCGAGACGCTCCGGCCCACGTCGGGGTACGTTACGCCAACCGTGACCGGACCGACCTCACGGGACGCTCCCAGTAGGACCTCCACATCGGTCCGGCGTGCGACGCCGACGCGCTCCTCCGAGAGGCGCACGGCCACGCCCCAGTCGACGTCGCCCACGCCTCCGAAGGAGCGCGACAGCCCCAGGACGGCGGCTCGCTCCGATACCGGATCGTCCCCGGGGGACGCGGACGAGAACAAAGGGTCGAGTACGTGGCTGCCGGGCGTGGACGTCGACGCGGGTGCGTACCCGTGCTGCATCGCCTGGACCCCGATGCCGACGCCGATGCTCCCGTTGAACCAGGATGTCGCCGCGGCCGCGGACATGGATCCGGTCGCGGATCCCCATCGCTGTACATCGAGCGTCATCCCCGAGGCGCCGAGCAGCAGCGACGGGTGCACGAACACGGCGTCGGCGTACTCCGCGTCCATCATGTACGCCCCGCCGAGGGCCATCCCGCGGGTCGACGTGGGGATGTCGTGGCCGAGCCCCGGCGTGCGAGCCTGGGCCGAAAGCCCGGTCGTCGAGAGGATCGTGACACCGAGGGCTAGCGTGAGGGCGGTGAGCGCGGAGCGAAGCATGAGGGCGGGGGTTGAGGCTGCAAGGCGATGGAATCGGAGACGTCCCGCAAACTTCGGGGACCGGCAGCCGACGCGCCACCTCCCGTCCCACTTACGCCCCATGCCGGGGGACCGCCGGCGCTCCCCCGCGCCGCTGTCGTTCCGGTGCTCGTAGCGCCGTCATACCGGACCGGTGTCGGGACGCGACGGCCCGACACGATCGATCACGACGCTCCGGCCGCAGCCGGAACAGGTTAGCCAGACGCGGTCGCGCACATACGAGACGTCCGGACGGGGCGGGACCAGCCGCTCGTCCATTGGCGTCAGGCAATCGGGACAGTTCGGGCGTCCCCCCGCGCGAACGACCCGCTCGAACTCGCGCCGGGCGGGGACCGAATAGCTCGAAGGAGTGTCGCGCTCGCGGCTCAAGTGAGACTCCGGTAGGAGGCGGTGGAGAGCGGTGGATGACCCCGGATGATCGCGGCCGCACGGAATCCGCGCGAGCCCTCCCGTTGCACGCGCGAGCGGTGGAATATTAAGGTTGCTCCGAAGAGTACGATTCCCACGCAAGCGATGGATACGGGTGGCGAAAGACGCGATTGAGATCGAGGGTACGGTCCGCGAAGTGCTGCCGAACGCGACGTTCCGGGTGACGCTCGAGAACGACCATGAGGTGCTGGCCTACCTCTCGGGCAAGATGCGGCAGAACTACATCCGTGTCCTGGAAGGCGACCGAGTGAAGGTCGAGATGTCGCCGTACGACCTCTCCCGGGGTCGCGTGACCTACCGGTACAAGTAGCCTCCCGGCCTGCGAGCCCCACCCCCTCTGATGAAACCGGCCTGCTGTCTGGGCCGTAGGGACGCGTGAAGCATCTGATTCACGTCGTCCCCAGGGAGCTTTCATGAAGACCTTTGCCGCCTTGACCGTCGCGGGTGTCGCCGGCCTCGTCGTACTGAAGCTTTTGGCCGCGCTGCTCTTGCCCATGCTCGGCCTCCTCTTCGGCCTGGTCGCTCTGGCCATGAAGCTCGCGCTGGTCGCGGCGCTCGGCTTTTTCGTCTATTCGATGATCCAGAGAGGTCGCAACAAAGCCGCCGCTTGAAGTCGGCGCCCCCTACGTGCGGTCCTGCGGCACGGTAATTGCCCCGTAAATGCGCTGTACGTAAGGGAAAATCGTGCCTTGACGCTCCAGGAAGCGACGGCTACCGTTGGTCGTATTGAGACTGCCGGGCCCGGAAACGCTTGATTCAAGCGACTTTTCGAGTGGTCGTCCACTCCCCGGAGCGTGCTCTTCAGGGCCCAAACGCAGGGCGGCTCCGGCCGCGACCTCTTCTTTTTTCCAGTCACAGGAGCTGCCAGATGAACAAGTCTGAACTCGTGGACGAGCTTGCCAGCAGTACCGGCATGACCAAGGCCGACGCTTCGCGGGCCATTGACGCCCTCTTTTCGCCGGACAAGGGTGTGATCTCGAAGCAGCTCAAGCGCGGCAACCGCATTCAGATCACGGGCTTCGGCACGTTCGAGGCGAAGAAGCGGAAGGCGCGCATGGGTCGTAACCCGCGCACCGGTGAGCAGATCAAGATCGCGGCCACCAAGACCCCCGGCTTCCGCGCCGGCAAGGGCCTGAAGGACGCCATCCAGTAAGCACCGTTCGGCGCCAGCGGTCGGGCAGACCGCCCGCCGTTGGAACGAAAGAGGCCGGGTCGCCATTCGCGACTCGGCCTCTCGTCGTATCCGCCTGTATTGGTCTGGGCCAGGAGGTGCCCGGGTGGGTCAGCTCCGCGACGGCGGCTTGCGTCGGCCCGGCGCGGGCGTGCCCCGCCGGGGGCGGTCGAAGTCGACGCGTACGGCGCGACCCCGGATGGTGATCCCGTTCAGCGCCTTGATCACGTCGCGGGCGACGGTGTCGTGCACCTCGAGGAGCGTGTGGCTCTCCTTGATGTCGATCCGCCCCACGGTGTCACCCGGAACGCCGGCTTCACCCGTCGCCGCGCCGAGGAGGTCGCCCGGAACCAGGCCGTCCCGGCTGCCGACGCTCACGAAGAGCTTCGCCCACGAAGGCGCCGTCGCTGATGAGGACGGAGCGCTCGCTCCAGAAGGCGTGGCGGGCTGAGCCGGCGTCTTACGGCGGAGAAGCGCCACCGCGGCGGCGGCGATCTCCGCCGGGTCGTGCTCCTCGAAGAGCGAGCTCAGCGCGACGAGATACGTGCCGACGTCTTCGGATTCGAGCGCGGCCTCGAGCATGGCGCGGAGGTCGTCGAAGGCCGAGGCGGCGCGCGTGTTCGGCGCCGGGAACGAAACGAGCCCGTAGCCCGTGCGACCAGCCACGTCCTTCAGATGCGCGACTTCGCGCGTGAGCGTGAGCACGACGCCCTCCGCCGAGATCCCGTGACGACGGTCGAGCATGTCCGGATCGGCCGGCACGTCGGCGCTGACGACGACGACACCATCGGCCCCATCCAGGGCCTGGCGCGCCTCCAGGGGATCCACCCCCAGCCAGACCGGTGCGTCGGCCTCGCCCGGAGCACCGGCGACGAATCCGCGGAGGGTCAGTCGGTCTCCGACGTCGGCGGCCCGGTCCTCGCTGCGGCAGAACACCAGCACGTGCCGGGCGCCCTGCGCGAAGAGTTCCGAGACGACGCCAGCGAGACCCTCGTCCACCGGTTCGTGCACGACCCGGTAGCGGACGGCTCCCCGCTGGGGGGTGCCGCGGGCATCGTGCGCCCCCGGGACGGTGAGCGTGCGTTTCATGTGGCGTTCGGCGAAGTCCGCCACGGCGGGAGTCACCGGCAGCGCGCTGAGTACCCGTTGCGCGCCGGCCGGGAGAAACTGCAGGACCTCCTCGAGCGGATCGAGCCCTCCGAGGCTCTCGATGGCCTGCGCTTGATCGAGGATCAACGCTTCTACCTCATCGAGGGAGACCGAGTCCGAGTGGACCGCCGCGAGCAGATCGGCCGAGGTGCCGACCAGCACGTGGGCACGCTCCGGGAGAGCCCATGAGACGCCCAGGGCCGCAACCACGTGGCCGGTATCTCGGGACAGTCGCGCGAGCGACTCCGCCAACCGAGCCGCGGCTTCACGGTCGGCGGTGAGCACGAGGATCCGTGTGCCGGGCCCCTCGGTCGCGACCCGCTCGAGCACCGGTACGGCCCACGCCGCCAGGACGCCGCTGCCGGGGCCGGCGGCCATGATCAGGTTGTTGCCCTTCCTCAGGAGCGGGATGGCCGCCTCCTGAAGAGGGGTGGGCTCCTCGATGCCTTCGGCGGAAAGGGCCTCCACGAGCTCGGGGGTGACCCCGAGGTCCTCGAACGAATCCACTTGATTGATCCCTGAAGAACGGGCGAAAAGGTCTCGGCACGCAGAGGTGCTCGAGGATGGCGGGCTCAGCCCACGCCGAAGCGTGTCAGCCGGGCTCGCCGGAACCGCGGCCTCCCTTGTCTCCCGGTTCATACGGGAGCTGATTCAGGAAGCGCTGCACCTCGTAGTCGAGTCGCGACGTGCGAAGACGGTCCGTGCTGGCCACGACGTCGGTGTACGGCCCGTGACGGTGCACGGACAGCGTTACCGTTCCTTCCTCACCGCTGTACGTGGCGCCGTGTCCGGATTCCTTCACCTTCGCCACACCGACCATCTCGGGTAGCACCGCTTCGGCGTGCTCGAAGATTTCGGCGGGTGACGATGCGGTTTTGCGCTGGTAGCCGGCCATGATAACACGGGGTACGGGTTGGTGTTTGGGCGGGCGGGGTCAGTCGGACCCACCGAGAAAGGTGCTGAGCGAGGTGCGGTTGTGGAAGCCCTCCAACCGTCGATCACCCCTCGTCAGGGTCGGAATCACCCGCAGTCCGGCGCCCACGGCCTCCTCACGCCGACGCGCCACGGCGTCTCCGAACCGGTCCACGTCGAGCACGGCCTTGGCCTCGGTTCGGTCCAACCCGACGGCATCCGCCAGCGCGACCAGGACGTCGACGCGCCCGATGTCCCGCCCCTCGTCGAAATATGCTCGAAACACGGCATTCCTCAGCTCCGGGATGTGCTGCTCGGCCGTCTCCCGGGCGTGCTCGACCAGCTCGTGGGCCTTGCGGCTCCAGGGCACGAGCGGAGGGGCCGCGAAGGAACGTCCGAGCCGCTCTGTGATCGTAGCCGCCTCGTCCCAGCGCGACTCCCAGAGGCTGTCGCTGGGCGCACCCACGGGGTATGGAGGAGGGTTGATCTCGACCCCGACGCGGGCCACTTGCACGTCGAGTCCCGCTTCCGCTTGCCTCAGCTCGCTCTCCAACAAGTAGGAGATCGGGTCCACGAAGTCGAAGTACAGGACAGGGCGCGAGGCGGGGGGCGGGTTGGACATCGGACGCGAAAGGTCGCCATATTCCACGCTCGTAGCCAGCACTCGACGAGGATCCCAATGACGTTCAGCGAGAATATCGGCAGGCTCAAGCCTTCGGCGACCATGGCGGTCAGCGCGCTCGCGAAACGTCTGGCCTCCGAGGGGCGCGACATCGTGAACCTGGGCGCGGGAGAGCCGGACTTCGATACGCCCGGCTTCATCGCCGAGGCCGGGGTCTCGGCCATTCGGGACGGCGCGACCCGCTATACCGCCGCCCCTGGGATGCCTGAGCTGCGCAAGGCGATCGCGGCCCACCTTTCCGAGCGGGCCGGTCGGACCCTGCCGTGGGAGGGAATCGTCGCCGGCACGGGCGCGAAGCAGGCTCTGTTCAACGCGGTCTTCTCCCTTTTCGGGCCGGGTGACGAAGTCCTGATCCTCACGCCGTACTGGACCACCTATCCGGACATCGTGGCGTTGGCGCGGGCCGAGCCCGTCTTCGTCGCGGGAGACGAGGCGCGCGACTTCAAGGTGACGCCCGCGGATCTGGATGCCGCCGCGACCGACCGGACGCGCGGGCTCATCCTCAACTCTCCGTCGAACCCTTCGGGGGCCGTGTATTCGCTCGATGAGCTCAGGGCGATCACGCGTTGGGCAAAGGACCGGGGCGTGTGGCTCGTCAGCGACGAGATCTACGGAGCCATCTACTACGGCGACGGTGGTGGACGCGCGCCGGGCCTGCTCGACGTAGCCGGTTCGGACCTGGGCCAGTTCGTGCTCGTCGACGGTCTGTCGAAGAGTCACGCGATGACCGGGTGGCGTTTCGGCTTCTCCTTCAGCGAGCCCGAGTTGGCGGGGAAGCTCGCGGCGCTGCAGAGCCAGATCACGTCGAACCCGTCGACTCCGACGCAGCACGCCGCGCTCGAAGCATACCGGAACGGCGAGGCGTCGGACCGAGCCGTGGCCGAGATGGGCCGGGCCTTCCGCCGGCGCCGCGACCTCGTGCTCGGTCGGATGCGGGAGCACTTTCCATCGTTGCGCGTGATCGAGCCGGAGGGTGCCTTCTACGTCTACTTCCGCGTCGACACGCTCGGCGGCGGAGACGTGGGGAGCGCGACCGAGTGGTGTTCCAAGCTCATCGAGGACGCAGGCGTGGCCCTGGTGCCGGGAGCGGCGTTCGGTGACGACGCCTGGGCCCGCATGAGCTACGCCGCTTCCGATGACGAGCTCGTCGACGCGGTCGAGCGGATCGCGCGGATGGTGGTCTCCGGGTCCTGAGCCTTAGCAGCCCATCCCGGCCAGGGCCCCTTCCGCAGCCTTCCGCGCCCCCGCTTCGTACGAGGCGCCGAAGAGGTTCACGTGGACCAGCAGGTAATAGAGCTGGTACAGATCACGCTTGAACGCCCGGTACTCGGCCGTGACCGGCTGCTCCGCCGCGTAGGCCCGGTAGAAGGCGGGGTCGAAGCCACCGAACAACTCGGACATCGCGAGGTCGACCTCGCCGTCGCCCCGGTACACGGCCGGATCGACGAGAACCGGCGTCCCCGCGGAAGACGTGTACGCGTTGCCGCTCCAAAGGTCGCCGTGGACCAGGGCCGAGGTCGTGACGGACGCGAGCGCCGCCGGGACCGCATCGAGCAGCCGGTCGAAGATCTCGTCGCGGAGGCGGCCGTGCGCGCGACACGCTTCGAGCTGCGGGAAGAGACGGGCGTCACGCCAGAATGCGCCCCACGACGCCGTGGGCGGATTCTGCTGCGGGAGTGATCCGATCCAGTTGTCGCGGGACCACCCGAAGCTCCCCTGGGTCGCGGCCGGCTCGAGCGAGGCCGAAGGGTTCGAGGAGACTCCCGACCGGTGGATCGCGGCCAGGCCGTGACCGAGGGCAGCGCCGCGGACTTCGCCGGAGCCCGGTGCCACGTACTCCATGAGGAACCAAGCAGGGGATCCCTCGTCCCAGGCCAGAGGCTCGGGGACCTTGACCGAGCCCGCCTCGCGGAGCGCTCGAAGACCTTCAGCCTCCGCCTCGAACATGCCGGCCGGAACGTTCGGGCTCCACTTCAGGAAGAAGGACGCGCCGGTGTCCATGTCGATCCGGGTGCCGTGGTGGATGCAGCCGCCACCCACCGGCGTCGCGCTGCCCAAGGATCCGGGGAGGCCGAGCTCGTCGAGGGCGATCTCCACGCTCCGTCGGACGGCGTCCGGGAGGGTCACGCGCTCCGGGCCAGCACGTGTTCGAGGAACGCTTCGCAGGACCGGTTCACCATGTCGTACACGGCCTCGAAGCCGCTGGCGCCCCCATAGTACGGGTCGGGGACCTCTTCACCGGTGCCGGCTGGATCGAACTCGCGGAGAAGGTGGAGCTCGGCTCCGTCTTCGACACCAGCGCCCATGCGTTCCAGCTCGGCGAGGTTGTCCCGGTCCATGGCGATCACGTAGTGGTAGTGGGCCAGGTCGGCCTCGGTCACCTGACGAGCTCGGCTCTCGAGCGTGACGCCGTGACTTTCCGCGACCATCGCGGCCCGGGCGTCGGCCGGCTCGCCGACGTGCCATCCCCCGGTACCGGCGGAATCGATCTCGAAGCGGTCTGTCAAACCCCGCTTCGCCACTCGATCACGGAAGATGCCCTCGGCTAAGGGAGATCGGCAGATGTTGCCGAGGCAGACGAAAAGAATCGAGGTGCGGCTGGGGCGGTTGGGCTCGGCATCCATGTGGGCTCGGAGTCCTGTCGTGACGTCGATCCCGATCCGATCTCGGTTGCGGACCGGGCGCGGGAAGTTGCCCAAGCGGCTATACCCTTGGCAAGGAAGCTCATTACCTTTCACGGCGTAGCTCCTCGGGTGTGACGCCTCGGGGCGCGGTTTTCCCCGTGTTGTAAACAGCAGGAAGATATCCCTTGGAAACGAAAACATTCGCCGATCTCGGCCTCTCTCCCGAACGCCTCGCCGCCGTGGAGGCGCTGGGGTGGACCACCCCGACCCCCATCCAGGCCAAGGCGATCCCTCACGGGCTCAAAGGCAAGGACGTCGTCGGCATCGCCCAGACCGGGACCGGGAAGACGGCCGCGTTCATGATCCCCGGGCTCGAGCGTATCAAGGCCGGGGGCGGGCTCCAGATTCTCGTTCTCTGCCCCACGCGTGAGCTCGCCCAGCAGGTGTCGGACGACACCGTCGAGCTCTCGAAGGGCACGAGTATTCGGAGCGAGGTGATCCACGGCGGCGTCGGCTACGGCCCGCAGATCACAGCCCTCGACCAGGGCTTCGAGGTGATCGTGGCAACTCCTGGACGCTTCATCGATCACATGGAGTCCGGACGGGTCGATCTGTCCAACCTCGACTACATGGTGCTCGACGAAGCGGACCGGATGCTCGACATGGGATTCCGGCCGCAGATCGAACAGGTTTTCCGTGGGATGCGCGGCAAGCGTCAGACGATGCTCTTCAGCGCGACCATGCCCAACGGCGTACACGACCTCGCGCTGCGACTGACGGAGGATGCCGAGTGGGTCGAGGCCACGCCGTCCGGAACGACCGCCGAGGGCATCGAAGAGCGCTTCTACTCCGTGAAGCCGGACAAGAAGCCCGACCTCCTGTTGAAGCTCATGGCCGAGCCGCACTGGGATCAGGTTCTGATCTTCTCGCGGACGAAGGCGGGCGCCGACGTGCTCGAGCGTCGGCTCGAGCGCGAGGGCATCGAGGTCGACGTCATGCACTCGGACCGGCACATGAAGCACCGGACGCGCGCGCTCGAGCGCTTCGCGACCGGAAAGGTCCGCGTGCTCGTGGCGACCGACGTGGCCCAGCGGGGCCTCGACGTCGAGGGGATCAGCCACGTGGTCAACTACGACGTGCCGCTCGACCCCGAGGACTACGTGCACCGCATTGGCCGGACGGGCCGCGCGGGCGCGACCGGAACGGCGGTGACCTTCATCACGGCCGGTGACCTTGGCGCGATCAAGAGTCTCGAGCACCGGCTCGGCCGGAGGCTGGAGCGCGAGCACCTTCCCGAGTTCGATTACGCGGGGACGCCGCAGACGGAGACTCGCGCGGCTGCGCGTCGAGGCAGGAAGACGCGCTCACCGCAGGGGATGGGCTCCAAGTCCGTGGACGAGCTGTCACCCGAGGAGCTCGAAGCGCTGCTGAACCCGGGATCCTGATCCGACTGACCCGATCCTCACCGAGGCGACCATGATCTTCAGGAAGTATGGCGCGTCCTACCAGAGCGTGGAGACCAACTTCGACTCCAAGGCGCTCAACGAGGTCTCGTTCCGGCGCGATCGCGTCGAATCGTTTCCCGCGGACGAGTTGGAGGCCCGCTATGAGCACCGGTCGGTGCACGAGCTCGTGGCAGAGGCGGAGGGAGCCGTTCAGGACGAGACCGAGCAGCTCCTCCTCGAGCGACTGGAGGAGCAGCTTCGTGCGCTCGAAGGCGGCCTGGAGTCCGGTGAGGTCCTGGTCGTCGAGAACGAACCGGGGCACGACCATCCGAAGACCCGCCAGAAGATCTCCAATGTCGTGGAGGAGGGTGAGAACCGTCTCCGCTTCCACTACACCGTCGCTCCGCCCCTCCGCGTGAGCGTCCATAGGCCCCGGGGTTGAACCACCTGCGTGTGGGGGTTTTCCCCACACACATCTGGAGCCTTACCCGACTGATAAGCCCCGGCGCTCGGGCTATCCTTCCTCAGCATAGGGAGGCGAGCGCCGAATGAGCGACCGATTGCGAGGGTCGTCGGCCGAAGCCTCCCGGGCTCCGCCGGGGGCTCTGGAAGGGCTGCCGGCGGAGCCCCGAAAGGAATGCGGACGTCTGTTGGCGGGAGGGTCACGGGCGTCTCGCAGAGGTCCGGTAAAACTTCGGTTTTGCCGGGCCGTTTTCGTTTGGGCGTACCTCCGATCTTGCGGGGAGCGTCGGATTTCGCTCCACTTCTCCAGTCACTCGAAAACCAGGAGATCGGAATGTCTTCCGTACGTCACGCGGACAGCTTGCCCGCCGAAGAGGTCAAAGCCGGCACCGGAACTACGCGCCAGGTCCTCATCGGCCCGGACGAAGGTCCGAACTTCGCCATGCGGCGCTTCATCATGGAGCCGGGTGGTGGCATGCCCCTCCACACCAACTCGGTCGAGCACGAGCAGTACGTGCTCCGGGGGAGCGCGCGCGTCCAGATCGGTGACGCGGTCCACGACGTGAAGGCGGGCGACGTGGTCTACATCCCCGGGGGTGTTGCGCACAACTACGCGGCCGGCGACGAGGGCTTCGAATTCCTGTGTGTGGTTCCCAACCAGCCGGACGCCATCGAGCTGGTGGAGTGCTGAGGCGCGGCTAACCGGTCGTCAGGCGGCGAGAAGAGCCACGATGGCAGCCGTCGCCACCGGGACGGTGAAGTTGTCGTCGAGGGGCCAGGAGCGCCGCTCGAGGAGCGTCACGGGAAGGGCCACCGCCAACGCGATCGTCCAGCCGTGGCGGGGCGCCAGTACGGCGAGCGTGACCAGGAGGAAGAGCACGCTCCCTTCCACCGAGCCGCCCAGGAAGGGCCGCGTCCCCCAGCGTCGCCCGAAGTAGCTCGCGGCAGGGTCCGAGAAGGCCAGGACGAGGATCCCCGACACGGCGACGGGCGGCGGCGTGAAGCTGACGGCCACGGCGATGCCCACGGCATACCAGGTCGAGGAGGCGATCCCTTCGGCCTCTCTTGGAGACGCGAGGCTCCGTAACAGCCTGAAAAACAGCTCGTTGGCCTTGGGGACGCGGAGCCGGACCAGATCTCCGATGAGGAGCGTCGCGGCCACCGCCCACGCCGCGATCCACGCGGTGTCCGGAGCGAAGGGCCACCAGGTCAGCGCGATCGCCAGGAGGACGCCGTTCGCTGCATGGAACGCTCGACGCCACGGCTGTGCGCCTTCGGTTCGGCGGACGAGGGTGCCGAAATCGGTGAATCCGTCCCTCATCCCATCTCGACGCCACCGCCGGCCTGTTGCGCCGTCCCCAGGGCGGACTCCACGGCGTCCAACAACTCCCCGGGTTGCTTCATTCGAGGGTCGAAGGTCGCGATCCCGATGGAGATCGGCTCGGTGGTGGTCTCGCGCAGGGCGGACTCGATTCGGTCGGCGGCGATCCGGGCGCCCGGGAGGTTGGTTCCCAGCAACAGGACGGCGAAGCCGGGACCTCCGATGCGGGCGACCAGATCGGAGAGTCGAGTCGTGCCCTGGAGGGTGCTGCCCACACGCCGGAGCAGATCGGGAGCGTCGTCGAGCGAGCGCTCCCCGCCGACGCTCACGAGCATGATGGTGAACGCCATGCCCCGGTCGCCGGCCTGGAACATGTAGTGGTAGACCAGCTCGAAGTGGAGACGGTTCGCCAGCCCGGTGCCGGCGTCGGTGAGGGCCGGGTGGCCGGCGACGTCCTCGCGGCCTAGCGTGTATTCTTCACGAGACATTCCTGGGGTACGCTCCTGTCGAGGGTCGATCCAATGTCGGGTCCCGAGCCGGTTCCTGCCAGTCGCGTGCGGCCGTCTCCCGCGCATTACGCGCTCGGGTTACTTCGCGGATGGTGGCTGTGGGGGATGCTCGCCCTCGGTGTGACGGTCCTGGTCCTCCTCGGCCCACGCGCCGAGATGGGCGAGCTCCGCGACGTGCCGGTGGTCGGCGAGGACGTCAACGGCTACCTCCGGCGGGTCGAGTCGGCGGTTCCGGGGATCCGGCCCGGCGCCGAGAAGCACGTTGCATGGCTGGACTCGGCGACCCGATCCCCGACACCGTTGTCCGTCGTCTACCTGCACGGCTTCACGGCGGACCGGCACGAGGTTGAGCCGCTGGTGACGCGGCTTGCCCAGGAGCTCGGAGCCAACGCCTACTTCACCCGGCTGACCGGTCACGGGCGTGACGGGGACGCGATGGCCGAGGCGACCACCACGGCGTGGCTCCACGACACGGCCGAGGCCCTGGCGGTCGGTCGGGCCATCGGAGACCGGGTGCTCCTCGTGGGAACCTCGACCGGGGGAACGCTCGCGACCTGGGCGGTCTCGCGCCGGGAACTCGCGGCCGACGTGGCCGGACTGGTGCTCCTCTCGCCCAACTTCCATCCACGTGACCGGATGTCACGCCTCTTGCTCTGGCCATGGGGCGGCGTCCTCGCCCGACTCGTGGAGGGGTCCGAGCGCTGCTTTCCGACACACAACGAGCTGCACGAGCGCCATTGGACGTCGTGCCATGCCACGGAGTCGCTCCTTCCGATGATGGCGCTGACGGAGCACGTGCGGACGTCGGAGTTGGAGGCGATCCGCACGCCCACGCTCGTCATCTATGTTCCGGACGACGAAGTCGTGGATGCTCGTGAGACGGAGCGCGCCTTCGAGCGTCTCGGCTCGGGTGCGAAATCACTCTTCGCTGTCGAGGATCCCGGTGATCCGGATCGGCACGTGCCCGCCGGCGACGCGCTCTCGCCGGGTACGACGGATCTCGTCCTCGAGCGCATCCGCGCCTTCGTCGCGACCCTGCCGGGAGGAGCCTCACGGGACTATTGAAATCGATCGATCGCTTCGCTAGCTATCACCCATCGTTCGAACGGACGATGGGTCGGGCTCTCGCACAGTGTCGAGGGCGAGCTCGGGGAGTGCCGATGAGACAGGGAGTCAGGTGAGACTGAACCTCGAGCCGGGACGCACGGCGAGCCGCACGATGACGGTCACTGCGGAGCACGTGAGCCGCTACGCCGAGATCACCGGTGACCGGAATCCGCTCCACTTCGACGAGGCGTTCGCCGCGGGGACCCCATTCGGGAGACTGACGGCGCAAGGCGGGATCACGACGGGCCTGCTGCATGCTCTGGTCGCCGAGGACATGCCGGGACCGGGAACGGTGTTTCTCAGCCAGGACTGGAAGTTCACCGCGCCCGTGTTCATCGGGGACACGATCGAGGCCACGGCCGAGGTCCTCTCGGTTCATGAGCGCAAGCCTGTCTGCGAGCTCGCCGTACGGGTCGCGCGGGCAGACGGGACGGTCGTGCTGGAGGGCGTCGCGTGGTGTTATCGGTTTGTCCCAGAGGGTCCCGCGTCTTAGCCGCGTGACATCGCGCACCGGTCGGGACCGACACCGCGGCGCGCGTTGCCCTCGTGGCCACGGGTACGCTATCGTCGTGGTATGAGCGACCGCATTCTCGTGACCGGTGCCACAGGCATCGTCGGATCCGAACTCGTCGGCTTGCTCGTGCGTGAAGGCGTGGAGGTCAAAGCCGGCACCCGCAGCCCCGACCGGGCGCAGGGCCTCTTCGACGACTCCGTCGAGGTCGTCGAGTTGGACTACCGGCAGCCCGCGACGTTCGACGCCGCGGTCGAGTGGGCCGATCGGGTCTTTCTCCAACCTCCCCCGTTCGATCCGGACGCCTACGAGACGCTGGCCCCGCTTCTCGACTGGGCCGTGCAGGCCGGTGCGGAGCACGTGGTGACGCTCTCGGCCATGGGCATCGAGGTTCGTGGGGACCTCCCCATCCGGCGACTCGAGAAGCATCTCGCCTCCCTCGGTGTGGATTACACCTTCCTGCGTCCGAACCTGCTCATGCAGAACTTCCGACGGGACTTTCTGGGCGAGCGAATCCGGCGCACGGGACGCTTCGCGATGCCGGTCGGAGACGCGTCGGTCAGCATGGTCGACGGGCGTGACGTGGCGGCCGTCGCGGCGGCGGCTCTGACGGGACGCGACCACATGGGGAAGGCGTACACACTCACCGGTCCCGCTGCCCTGACGCACGCGGAGATGGCTGGGGCGCTCTCGAGAGCCGCCGAGCGTGAGATACGGTTCGAGAGCTGCACGGACCAGGAGATGCTCGGATGGCTCGTCGGGGCCGGGTGGTCGGCCGAGGTCGCCGGAGTGGTGATCGCGCTCTACCAGTCGGTCAGGGCGGGCGTCAGGGCCGAGGTTACGGACGACGTGTCGAGGATCCTCGGTAGGCCGGCTCGCACGTTCGAGAGCTTTGCGGAGGACTGCGCGGAGGAGTGGCGGTAGCCCACCCTGGCGCCGCACCTGGGGGTGCACGAATTTAGGGGTACCAAAATTCGTACCCGCTCCCGGAGGAATTCATGACCGCTTCGCCGTCTGCCCCGTTTCGCCTGCTGGTCGCGGCCGCCGCGCTGGCGGTCGGCACCGCGCTCCCGGAGGGAGCCCCGCTCGGCTCGCGCCCTCTCGCCGCCCAGATCTTCCATTCGTCCCACGCGGCCAACCTGCCGACCACGACGACGCTACCCGCGGGGGATTTGCTGTTCGAGATCTCACACCGGTTCACACCGGCCATCTCCGACGGGAGCGAAGCGTTCTGGGGGCTGGACGGACCGGTGATCAATCGGCTCGGGCTCGCCTACGCCGTGACCGGCGCGGCCCTCCTGGGCGTCAGGAGGAGCAATCTGGCCGACAACGTGGAGTTGTGGGGGAGCACGCGCCTTGTCGAAGGCGGTTCGGAAGGCCTTCCGTTCGCGTTCGGCGTCACGGGTGCCATCGCCTGGAACACGGCGTCGCCGCAGGGGGTGACCGACGGCCGGACCGACAACGAGACGCAAGCCTATCTCCAGGGTGTGCTCGACCTGGGATTCGGCGAGACCGTGTCCGTCGGGATCGTGCCGACCTACCTGCGCAATCCGCGGATCCGCGACATCGAGCCCGACGATGCCTTCGTGCTCGGCCTGCACGGGCGGGTGGCGGCGACTGATAACCTCGGCCTGATCGCGGAATGGATCGTCTCGGAGGAGCGGCCGGGCCGGGCGTTCGACAGCGGCGCCCTCGGCTTCGAGATCCGGACGCGCGGCCACTTCTTCAAGCTGCTGCTCACGAACCAGACGCGCATGAACCCGTCGCAGCTGCTCGGCGGCAGCGCCGTCGAGTTCACGCCCGACGAGTGGCGCATCGGCTTCAACATCACGCGGCGTATCGCGTTCTGAGTCAGAACCCGGGCCCGAAGTACTCCATGAGAAGGACGTAGAGCACGCCCGCGATCGCGAGGACCGCAGCCATCTTCAGGAGCTTCTTGAGGAGCGCGAACGCCATCATCGCGACCACGACCAGGATCGGGAAAAGGACGATCGGGGTCGCGATCAGGAAATCGGCGATGTCTTGCAACGCTCCTCCGGGGATCGGGGCTCTCCTACCGAGGCCTCCTAATGATGACGGCCCGGGCGGCCCTGTCCAGAGCCGGGGGCACCGTGGCGGGCGCCGCTTCGAGCCGGTAGGTTGGCCGCGCTCCGTGGCACCCGAACCCCGGCAGGAGAGGCCTCTTGAGCACCACCGACGTCCCGACGGCTCCGCTCCCCGGTCCAAAGACTTTCCTCGGCCACCCTCGCGGCCTCGCGACCCTCTTCTTCACCGAGATGTGGGAGCGTTTCTCGTATTACGGGATGCGCGCGCTCCTCACCCTCTTCATGACCACCGCCACGGTCGGCGTGAACCCGGGACTGGGCCTGGACGTGGCCACGGCCGGCGCGATCTACGGCCTCTACACGAGCCTCGTCTACATCCTCGCGCTGCCGGGGGGCTGGATCGCGGACAACCTTTGGGGGCAGCGGAAGGCGATCTGGGTCGGTGGCTGGATCATCGCCGCCGGACACTTCACGATGGCCGTGCCGGGGCTGTTCTTCTTCTTCCTCGGGCTCTTCTTCGTCATCTGCGGGACAGGGCTCCTGAAGCCGAACGTGAGCAGCATCGTCGGCGAGCTCTACCCGGAAGGGGGCGCCCGGCGCGACGCGGGCTTCTCCGTGTTCTACATGGGTATCAACCTCGGTGCCTTCCTCGGCCCGCTCGTCACGGGGTACCTGGGCGAGGGGTATCAGTGGCACTGGGGCTTCGCCGCGGCCGGGGTCGGCATGGTGCTGGGCCTCGTGCAGTACCGGCTCGGAGCGGGGTATCTCGGCGATGCGGGTCTGCTACGTTCTCTGGACCCTTCCGAGGTGCGGGCCCGGCTGGCCCGACACTTCTTCGGAGGCTTCGCCGCCGTGGTCCTCGGCGCGGTGACCTTCGGATATCTGGTGTGGAGCGGGGTGCTCCCGTTCACGCTGACGCAGATCGCCACAGCGCTCGGCTACGGTGTGCTTTTTCTCGTCGCGCTCTACTTCGTCTACGTGTGGACGATGGGTGGGCACACGCCCGACGAGAACAAGCGCATGGCCGTCATCTTCTGGCTGTTCCTGCTGGTGGCCGTGTTCTGGTCGGGTTTCGAGCAGGCGGGCACGTCGCTGAACCTGTTCGCCCGGGACCTCACCGACCGCACCGTCTTCGGGATGGAGATCCCGGCGTCGACGCTGCAGTCCATCAACCCGCTCTTCATCATCATCCTGGCGCCGATCGTGGGATCGCTCTGGGTGTGGCTGGAGAAGCGCGGGGCCGACCCGTCGATCCCGGCCAAGGCCGGTCTCGGCTTGTTGAGCCTGGCCGTCGGTTTCTTCGTGCTGGCGTGGGGCGCGGCCAACGCCTCTCCGGACAGCCCGGTATCTCCCGCTTGGCTGGTGGTGACGTACTTCTTCCACACGGTCGGCGAGCTGGCCATCTCGCCCATCGGGCTTTCGGCGGTCACGAAGCTGTCGCCGGCCCGCCGCGTCGGTCAGATGATGGGGATCTGGTTCGTGGGTACGGCGCTCGGCAACCTGTTCGCGGGGCTCGTCGCGGGCCGTCTCGAGACGCTCTTGCCGTTCGAGCTGTTCCGGACGGTGGCCCTCATCATCGGGGCGGTCGGCCTCGTGGGGCTCGTGGTGAGCCCGTGGGTGAAGCGACTGGTGGGGAAGAGCTGAGGGCGTGCCGGGCGGCGCGGCTCGTCTGCCGTGTCAGCCCGCGCCCGCGTCCCGCAGTCGCTTGTACGCCACGAGGTGCTCGAGTGCCTCGGCCTTTCGCCCCTCGGACTCGTGGAGGCGCGACAGGTTGAAGTGCGCCGCGGCGAGTGCCGGATCGAGGTCGATAGCCGCCACGTAGGCTTCGACCGCCTCCCCGGGTCGTCCCAGGTCCTCCAGAGCCACACCGGCGTTGTAGAGAGCCCTGGCGTCGGGCGGGCTCGCCTCCGTGGCGCGCCGATAGTGGCTCAGCGCTTCGGACGTCTCGCCGGCCTCGTGAAGGAGGCGTCCCAGGTTCAGGTGCGCCTCCGCGTGGGACGAATCGATGTCCAAGGCCCGACGGTAGGCCGCCACGGCCTCCTGGGACGATACCGCCTCGAGGTCGAGCCCGGTGTCGTACCAGTCGTCGGCGGTCGGCCTCGAAGGGGCGCCGGGCCGGTCGAGGCCGCGGCGCACGATCGGCTCGGCCCGGGTCACGACCTCGGACACCGGGAAGTCCAGCGTCATCTGCCCGGAGAGGGGTTCCCACACGGCGTCGGCGTCGTGGACCACCACCCGGTCGCCCCATGCGGCAATGCGGACGCCGCTCAGCGGTCTGCCTTCGGGAAGCTGTTCCCGGAGTGCCTCCAGCGCGACGCGGACCCTGCGGGTCGAGACGCTCTGGTCGAGGAGCTCGCGTGCGGTTCGGAGCAGGACGACGTCCTGGAAGGAGAACCGGTACGCGCCCCTCGGTCCCCGCTCGGGGTCGAGCAGTCCGCGGCGCGTCCAGTCACGAATCCGGGACGCCGGGAGCTCCAGGATCTCGGAGACCTCGCGGGTGGTGTATCCTCTCATGGGACGACGGGCGCGGCGCGCGACGTCAACTCGACTACCACGGGCTGCTAGGCCTTCTTCCGCTTCGTCGTCTTCTTTCCCGTTCCGGAGTCGCCCTTCTTGCCGGCTTTGGTCGCGGGCTTCCGCTCGCCCTCGGACTCCTTGATGGACGCCTTGAGGGCGGCCATGAGATCGATGATCTGAGTCTTGGGCTCGGCGGAGGGCGCCGCCGTGATTTCCTGGCCGGCCACCTTCTGCTCGATCAGCTCGAGCATCCGTGCTCGGACCTCGTCTTCGAACTCGCTCGGCTCGAAGTCGTCGGCCGCGGCCTGGTCGATCAGCTTGGTGGCGAGCTCGAGCTCTGCTTCGTTCACCTCGCCGTCCTCGAGCGGAACCTCGGAAAAGGGTCGAATCTCGTCGGCGTAGTAGAGCTGCTCGAGGAGCAGCCCTTCCTCGTGGGGCCGAACCACGACGAGGTACTGCTTGCCCCGGGTGGCGTGCTTGGCGAGCGCGACCCGGCCGGTCTCCTCGAGCGCCGCGGCCAGCAGCCGGTAGGCCCGCGCGCCTCCCTTGTCCGGACCGAGGTAGTAGGCCTTGTTGAAGTACAGCCGGCCGACGGAGCCCTCCGGGATGAACCGAACGATCTCGATCTCGTCGGACTTGGGCGCCTCGACGGCCTTGAGCTCCTCGTCGCTGAAGAGGACGTACTGGTCCTTGGCGAACTCGTACCCCTTCACGATTTCGTCCTTCGGGACGACGGCTCCGTCCGCCGGGTCGATGTACTGCTGGCGCACACGGACCCCACGCTCCTTCCAGATCATGTTGAAGGAGATCCGGCGGCCCGACTCGGCGGTGGAGTAGAGCTTCACCGGGAGCGAGACGAGCCCGAACGAAATCGTCGAAGATGCGATGGCGCGTGCGGTCATATTTCGGAAACATATGACGTCGGCTCCCGCGGATGCAACGGAAAAAAGCGCTACCCGCCCCCATCGAGGGTGTCCCCGCACCGGCGACAAAAGCGCGCCTCGGCGTCGGTTTCCCGCGTGCCGCAGGTCGAGCAGACCACCCCTGCGGTCTGCTCTCCCCGTGGGAGCCGGCTGAGCTCGGCGGTTACGATTCCGGTGGGGACCGCGATGATGCCGTATCCCATGATCATGACGATGGCGGCCAGCGCTTGGCCGAGCGGGGTTACGGGCGTGATGTCTCCGAAGCCGACGGTCGTCAGCGTCACGATGCCCCAGTAGACGCCTTTCGGGATGCTCGTGAAGCCCGACGCCGGTCCCTCGACCAGATACATGATGGAGCCGACCACGATGACGGTGCTGAATACCCCGAGGAGGAAGACCGTAATCTTGAACCGGGACGCCCGCAGCGCGGCGCCGAGATGGCTCGCCTCCCCCACGTAACGGGTGAGCTTCAGCACACGGAAGACACGCATGACCCGGAGGATCCGGACCGCCATGAGCACCTGCCCGCCCGGGACGAGTAGGCTCACGTAGGTGGGCAGCACGGCCAACAAGTCGATGACGCCGAAGAAGCTGCGCGCGTAATTGCGTGGCTGTTGAACGCACCATAGGCGCAATGCGTACTCCAGCGAGAAGAGCGCCGTGAAGCACCACTCCGCCGTGAGTAACGCTTGGCCATAGTCGTCGCGAACATCCGCGACCGACTCCAGCATGACGGCCAGCACGCTCGCCAGGATGGCAACGAAGAGAAGCACGTCGAAGGCGCGCCCGCCCACGGTATCGTGCTCGAAGATGATCTTGAACGTGCGGGCTCTGGGGGAGCCCGGTGCGCCGGCGGCGGTTAACTCACTGGTCCGTGGCTCGGGAGGCATCGGGCTGTCGCGGGGTCGGAGGGCTTCGTGGGTGCTCGGAGGATTCGGCAGAAGCGCGCCGCGGTCAAGCCGGGAAGATCGCAGCACGTCGGGGGGGGGCGCGTCGAGTCGAGGGATGCGTTCGCGGCGCCGAGGGGTAAGTTGGCCGATATGTCGCCCCGCCTTCCCAACGATCCGGACGCCCGCCTCGCAGACTACCGCGCGAAGCGCGACCCGACGCATACACCCGAGCCGTTCGGCGGCCAGGTCCTCTCGGGGGGAAGCGCATTCGTGGTTCAGCACCACGCGGCGCGACAGCTCCATTGGGATCTGCGCCTGGAGCACGAGGGTGCGCTTCTCTCCTGGGCCGTCCCGAAAGGACCCTCGCCCTCGCAGGCGGACAAGCGCCTGGCCGTGCGCACCGAGGACCATCTGCTCGAGTACGCCGAGTTCGAAGGCGTCATCCCCCAGGGGGAATACGGCGCCGGCGCGATGATCGTCTGGGACCGGGGCGTTTGTGTCCCGAAAGAGGACTTCGACCAAGGGCTCCAGAAGGGCAAGCTCCTCTTTGAGCTCCACGGTCACAAGCTGAAGGGCCTCTGGACGCTCGTGAAGACGAAGCAAGACGACCGCTCCTGGCTCCTCATCAAGGAGCGGGACGCGCACGAGGACCCCGACGGCTCGACCGAGGCCTACCCCCACGACTCGATCTACTCGGGGCTCACCGTCGAGGAGTTTCCGGAGATCGAGTTCCGGGCCCAGGCGCTGCGCGCTCGCCTGGAAGAGGCCGGCGCGCGCCGGCGACCGGTCTTCGTCGGGGACATCAGCCCCATGCTCGCCACCTCCGAGGACCGCCCGTTCTCGCGTGACGGCTGGCTGTTCGAGCTCAAGTACGACGGATATCGCCTGCTCGCAGGGCGGGAGGATGGGGTAGCGGTGCTCCTGTCGCGGAACGGGAACGACCTCACCGCCACCTTCCCCGACGTGGCGCGGGCCGTCCGCGGCCTGCCGTATCAGGGACTCGTGCTGGACGGCGAAGTCGTCGTGCACGGTCCGGACGGGAAGCCTTCGTTCGGCCAGCTGCAGAAGCGTGGCCGCATCGCGCGGCCTCTCCCCGCGGTCCGGGCGTCATGGTCCGTGCCCGCCACGCTCTACGCGTTCGATGTCCTGGCCGTCGAAGGCTACGACCTCCGCGCGCTCCCGCTCACCCAGCGGAAAGCAATCCTCGAGGACCTGGTGCCGACCGTGGGGCCCGTGCGGTACTCGGAGCACATCGAGCGGGACGGCGAGGCGATGTTCGCCGAAGTCGAGCGCATGGACCTGGAGGGGATCGTCGCGAAGGACGGGGGGGCGGTGTACCGCGGTGGGCGGAGCCGGAGCTGGATCAAGCTCCGCAGGGAGCGCGTGGAGGATTTCGTGGTGGTCGGTTGGACCGAGGGAGAGGGGAGCCGGGGCGGCTTCGGCGCCCTCCACCTCGCCCGCTGGGACGGCGACGAGCTCCGCTACGCCGGAAGCGTGGGAAGCGGCTTCAGCCAGCGTGACCTCGTCGACATCGGCGGCGTGTTGGAGGAAGGCGAGGTCGACGCGTCCCCTTGCACGGGAGGACCGGTTCCCGACGGTCCGAAGCACCACTGGGCGCGGCCCGAGCTGGTGGTGGAGGTCCGCTTCAAGGAGCGGACCGAACAGGGGCTGCTCCGGCATCCGGTGTTCAACCGCTTGCGCGACGACAAAGAGCCGGGCGAATGCCGGGACGACGTTCCCAAGGTCGAGTTGCCGCCCCCACTCCCTCCCGCCGAGAACGGCCCACGGTTCACCAATCTCGACAAGCTGTTCTGGCCGGCCGACGGCTACACCAAGGGCGATCTCCTGGAATATCATCGCCTCGTCGCGCCTTGGATGCTCGCGTATCTGCGGGACCGCCCGCTGGTCATGACCCGCTACCCGGATGGAATCGACGGGAAGTCGTTCTTCCAGAAGGACGCGCCTCCGCATGCGCCCGACTGGATCCGCACGCTCACGGTCTGGAGCGAAGGGTCGGAGCGGGAGCTGTCGTACTTCGTGGCCGACGACGTCGACGCGCTCCTGTACGTCGTGAATCTGGGGACCATCCCCATCCACATCTGGTCGTCCCGGGCGGACAGCATCGACCATCCGGACTGGTGCGTCCTGGACCTCGACCCGAAGGAGGCGCCGTTCGAGGACGTCGTCACCGTGGCGCTCGAGGTACGCGCGCTGTGCGACGAGATCGGCCTCCCGTCGTATCCGAAGACGAGCGGGTCGTTTGGGATGCACGTGCTGCTGCCGCTGGCGGGACGGCTCGATCACGACCAGTCGCGCACGCTGGCGGAACTGCTCGGACGGGTGGTCGTAACACGGCGGCCGGACATCGCGACGCTCACGCGGGCTCCGGGACGACGCGAGGGGAAGGTCTACATCGACTTCGTCCAGAACGGGCATGGACGCCTGATCGCGGCGCCGTTCACGGTCCGGCCACTCCCGGGCGCTCCAGTCTCGGCGCCCCTCGACTGGGGCGAGGTCGGGCCCGGTCTCGCGCTGGCCGACTACACCATCCGGACCGTGCCGGAGCGCATGGAGCGCCTCGGCCGCGATCCGCTTGCCCCCGTCCTCGACGAGGAACCCGACCTCATGGCGGCACTCGGGAAGCTGGGAGAACTGGTGGGCTGAGCTCGGCCGGGCCGCACGAGTGGCCGGGACGCACGAGAGCCCGGGCGGCGCGATGGCTGCCCGGGCTCTCGCCCTTCCCATCGGACGGCACCGGCCGTCGAGGCCGGCGCGCCCTAGCAGCCCGTGGTAGAAGTCTGGTGGGCCGCGCACGAGGGTCTTGCGGATATC
>JBBDSM010000002.1:0-2250 GCA_040904945.1 Gemmatimonadota bacterium | reverse complement strand
TCACGGCGGCGATCAGGTTCTCGTTCGCGGCCACTTCCTGGCGCCAGAGACCCTCGATCTCCTGCGGACGCATCTGCTGCACCTGCTGGCTCTCGCCGCGCCGCACGTCAACGATACCGGTCGGCTGGATGATCAGATGCAGGATGTTGCGCTGGCTGACCTGAGCTTCTTCACCCGGCTCAGGCAGGACGATCGCAAGCCCCTTGTCCTTCGGGAACGTCGTCGTGACCAGGAAGAAGATCAGCAGCAGGAACGCGATATCCGCCGTCGACGAAGTCGGGACCTCGTCGCTGACCTTCTGCTTCTTGTTGCCCAGAATTGACATGTGTTTCGCCCTCGTGTGTGATCAGAGGTACCGATTCGGCCTGTGCGAGGTTCCGCTACTCGGTTCCCGGCTCTTTCTTCGTGCTGGGCTGCGGCGGGGCGGCAGGACGTGCGGTGGTGCCTTCACGGTCCGCGGCCACGCCCTCCGGCGCCGAGACGTCCGGACGCGTCGCAGGCGCGGACGCGCTGACACCCGCCGGGGTCCCTGCCTGATGCTTGAGGATCTCGATCTTTCCGTCCTTCTCGAGATCCCAGGCCAGGTTCAGGATCCGCTGCGCACCCTGCTCCATGTCGACGATCAGCGTGTCGATGCGCGTGACGAAGAAGTTGTAGCCGATGTTCACCGGGATGGCGATCGCGAGGCCGGCGGCCGTCGTCAGCAGCGCGACCTTGATGCCGCCCGCGACCAGGGTCGGATCCACGTCACCCGCCGCCTCGATGGCGCCGAACGCCAGGATCATGCCGGCAACGGTGCCGAGGAAGCCCAGGAGCGGGGCCACGTTGGCGATGGTCGCCAGAATCACGAGGCCTCGCTCGAGGAAGGCGAGCTCGATGGTCCCCGTCGTCGCGACGGCCGACTCGAGCTCACCGCTGGCCAGCGTCTTCGTCTGGATGCGGCGGAGGCCCGCGAGCATGATGGCGGAGGCTGGTCCGGGCGTCTCGCTGGCGATCTGGATGGCGCCGTCGATGTCACCGGCGCGCGTGGCTTCCTCCACATCGTGGAGCACGCGCTCGGTACCCTTGTGGGACAACCACAATGTCCAAGCCTTGGCGATGATCACGCCGACCGCAATGAGCGAGCAGAGGACGAGCGGATACATCATCCACCCGCCGTCGGCAAACAGGGTCAGCAGCCGATACTGGGAGCCCACGAATACTTCGCTCCTGATATAAGTTGGGCGCGCCCACCGACGCTAGCGGGCACTGAGACTTGGAACGTCGGCAATCTACGGGTGCTGTCGCCGGGGTGTCAACGCAGCGGGTGCAGCGGTGTCAGGCGTTCGCGGGGACGCGCGCCGGAGCGGCTGGTCCGGCCCCCGCCTCGGGACGGACCGGGTTGCCGGAGACGATTTCCCGCAGACGATCCGACGTCACGCCCCGTTCGAGCCGACCGCCGATGGCCACGGAGACCTGGGCGGTCTCTTCGCTCACGACGACCACTATGGCATCGGTCTCCTCACTCAGCCCGATCGCCGCGCGGTGTCGCGTTCCGAGGGAACGGTCCCTCACGGTGGTCTGGGTGAGGGGCAGGATCGCGCCGGCCGCGCGGATCTGGTCGCCAGCGATGAGCACCGCACCGTCGTGCAGCGGTGAGTAGGGCGTGAAGATCGTGGCAAGCATCTCCGCCGAGACATGCGCCTGGACCCTGCTCCCCGTCTCGGCATACTCGTCGAGACCGATCTCCCGCTCGATCGCGATGATCGCACCGTGCTTGGCCCGCGACAGGCGCTCGGTGGCCTCGACGATCTCGTCGATGACCTTGCTCCCCTCCATCTTGTCGAAGAAGCGGATCATGCGGCTCCGACCGAGTCGGGCGAGCGCCGCCCGGAGCTCGGGCTGGAACACCACGAGGGCCGCGATCGCGCCGTACTGGAAGAAGGCCTCGAGAAGCGCCCGGATCAGGATGAGGTCGAGAACCCGGGCCGCGCCGTAGGTGCCGGCGAGGAGGGCCACGCCGAGCATGATCTGCATCGCACGGGTACGCTGCAGCACGAGCAGCACCCGGTACAGCAGCACCGCGACGAGGATGATCTCGAAGAGATCGGTCCAACCGGGGCGCAGGAGCCGAAGCTGCTCCCAGGCGCTACCCAATGGAGTTCGGCCCTGCTCGATGCATTCCTAGCAGCCCGTGGCAGAAGTCTGGCGGGCCGGACCCGTGCTGCGCACGGGTGCCCCGGGAGCGCCACAGCCCCAGATCCTAGGCGG
>JBBDSM010000001.1:0-13889 GCA_040904945.1 Gemmatimonadota bacterium | reverse complement strand
CGTGATGCCTCTCCTGTCGGGACCGGAACTCGTGCGACGGCTCAGCGCGGAGCGCTCGGACCTGGCCATCGTCTTGATGTCGGGCTACGCCGGCGACGAGATCGTGCCGCGCGAGCTTCTCGAAAGCGCGCGCTTCCTCCACAAGCCCTTCGCGGCCGACGACCTCGTGCGCGCCGTGGCCGACGCCCTCACCCCCGAAGGATGAGCCGGAGGCGGACGGGGGCTCCCGCCGCCGCTCGCCGTCAGCCGAGGAGCTGCTTCAGGTAACGACCCGTGTAGGAGTCCTCGACCTCGGCGACTTCTTCGGGCGTGCCCTCCACGAGGATCTCTCCGCCCCCCGCCCCGCCCTCGGGTCCGAGGTCGAGAATCCAGTCGGCCGTCTTCACGACGTGCAGGTTGTGCTCGATGACGATGACGGTGTTGCCCAGGTCCACGAGCCGATGCAGCACTTCCAGCAGCACCCGGACATCCTCGAAATGGAGACCCGTCGTGGGCTCGTCGAGGATGTACACCGTGCTTCCGGTCGCGCGCTTCGAGAGCTCCGTGGCGAGCTTCACCCGCTGCGCTTCGCCACCGGACAGCGTCGTCGCGGACTGCCCGAGGTGGATGTAACCGAGGCCCACGTCGTGGAGCGTCTGCAGCTTGTTCTTGATGCGCGGCACGGCGTCGAAGAACTCGAGGGCGTCCTCGACGGTCATGTCCAGCACGTCGGCGATGTTCTTGCCCTTGTAGTAGACGTCGAGCGTCTCGCGGTTGTACCGGCGGCCGCGGCACACGTCGCACGGCACGTAGACGTCGGGCAGGAAGTGCATCTCGATCTTCACGAGGCCGTCGCCCTGACATGCCTCGCACCGGCCTCCCTTCACGTTGAACGAGAAGCGCCCGGGGTCGTATCCGCGCATCTGCGATTCGGGCAGATTCGCGAAGAGGTCGCGGATGGGGGTGAAGAGCCCCGTGTACGTGGCCGGGTTGGACCGCGGCGTACGCCCGATGGGCGACTGGTCCACGTCGATCACCTTGTCGACCAGGTCGATCCCGTCGATGGTGTCGTGGGTGGCCGGGACGAGCTTGCTCCGGTGCAGCTTCCGCGACAGCGCGTGGTAGAGCGTCTCGTTCACCAGGGTCGACTTCCCCGAGCCGCTCACCCCGGTGACGCAGGTGAATGTGCCCAGCGGGAAGCGAGCGTCGACGTTCCGGAGATTGTTGCCCCGAGCGCCTCGGACCACGAGCGCCTGCTCGGGATCGACGGGACGCCGCTCGTCGGGGAGGGGAATCTCGCGGTCGCCCCGCAAATACGCGCCGGTGAGCGAGCGCGGCTCGGCGAGGATGTCGGCCAGCACGCCCTCGGCGACGACCTCACCGCCGTGCCGTCCGGCGCCCGGTCCGAGGTCGACGATCCAGTCCGCGGCCTTGATGGTGTCCTCGTCGTGCTCGACGACCAGGACCGTGTTGCCCAGGTCCCGGAGGCTCCGCAGCGTGTCGAGGAGTCGGTCGTTGTCCCGCTGGTGCAGCCCGATGGAAGGCTCGTCCAGGATGTAGAGGACGCCGACCAGGCGGCTCCCGATCTGCGTGGCGAGCCGGATGCGCTGCGCCTCTCCGCCCGACAGCGTGCCCGCGGCCCGACCCAGCGTGAGGTACTCGAGCCCGACGTCCCGCAGGAAGCGTAGGCGCTCCGCCACCTCCTTGAGAATGGGACCGGCGATCTCTCCGGGGAGCGGAGGGGACGCGCCGTTCCCGGCCGTGCCCGTCTCCAGGGGATCCCCCGGGTAGCGGACGGGAAGCTGCTCGAAAAAGTCCACGGCTTGGCCGATGGACAGCTCCGCGATGTCGCCGAGGGAGCGCCCGCCGACGGTGACGGCCCGTGATGCCGCGGCGAGACGGCTCCCACCGCAGGTGGTGCACGGCAGCGTCGACATGTACTCATCGAGCTGCGAGCGCACGGCCTCGGAGCCGGTATCCTCGTAGCGGCGCGCCACGTTGGCGACCACGCCCTCCCACACGTCCTCGTAGTGCCCGCCCTTTCCACCGGCCTTGTACGGGAACCGGAGCTTCATGCTGCCCGAGCCGTGGAGCACCGCGTCGCGGACCTCCTGGGACAGCTCGCCCCAGGGCGTGTTCGCGTCGAACTCGTACGCTTCGGCAAGCCCGGGGATGACGGAGCGGCGAATCTGGCCGGACGGGTCGCCCCACGGCAGGATCACGCCTTCGAGTATGGAGACGCTCGGGTCGGCGGTGAGGAGGTCCGGGTTCACTTCCTTGCGGGTGCCGAGCCCACCGCAGTCCTCGCACGCGCCGTAGGGCGAGTTGAACGAGAACTGCCTCGGCTCGAGCTCCGGAAGGTTGGTACCGCAGTTCGAGCATGCGTAGTGCTCGCTGTAGACGTGCGGCCGGGGCTCGGGGAGGTCGTCCCCGTGCTCGAGCACCTCCAGCATGCCCCCGCCGGTGCGGAGCGCCGTCTCGACGGAGTCCGCGATGCGGTCCCGGTCCCGGGCGCGCAGCACGAGCCGGTCGACCACGACCGCGACGTCGTGGTTCTCGTACCGGTTGAGCTTCGGTGGATCGGCGAGGTCGTAGGTCTCACCATTGACGCGCACCCGCACGAAGCCGTCCTTGCGCGCCTTCTCCATGAGATCGCGGAACTCGCCCTTCCGGCCGCGCACGAGGGGGGCCAGCACCTCGACCCGGGTGTCCTCGGGGAAGCCCAGGAGCTGATCGACGATCTGTGTCGCCGACTGGCGGATGACCGGCTCGCCGCAGTTCGGGCAATGCGGCGTGCCGGCCCGAGCCCAGAGCAGCCGCAGGTAGTCGTAGATCTCGGTGACCGTGCCGACGGTCGAGCGGGGGTTCTTGCTGACGGTCTTCTGCTCGATCGAAATCGCCGGACTGAGGCCTTCGATGGCGTCGACGTCGGGCTTCTCCATCAGCCCGAGGAACTGCCGCGCGTAGGCCGACAGCGACTCGACGTAGCGGCGCTGACCTTCGGCGTAGATCGTATCGAAGGCGAGTGACGACTTGCCCGAGCCCGAGAGACCCGTGATAACCACGAGGCGCTCGCGAGGCAGCACGACGTCGATGTCGCGCAGATTGTGCTCGCGCGCACCGCGTACGACGAGGCGCTCACCCGGGCGGGCGGTCTCAGGAGCGAAGTCGGGCTTAGAGGACGGCATAGCCTGCAAAACTAACGAAGCCGGCGAGTGCGGCTCAATCCGGGGGCGCCCCACCCGCGTCGGATGGGGCGCCCACCTCGCTCAGACTCCGAGGCTCTGGAGGCGCTCGATGCGCGCCTCGGTCGGCGGGTGCGTCCTGAACAGACCGAGGAACGCCCGCCCGCGCACTCCCGCGAGCGGATTCACGATGGCCAGCTGGGCCGCCGCCGGGTTCACGTCCATCGGCACCCGCTTGGCCGTGCTCTCGAGCGAGCGCAGGGCGCTGGCCAGCCCACCGGGGTCGCCCGTGATGCGCGCGGCGCTCGCGTCGGCCTGGAACTCGTTCTGTCGGCTGATCGCCATCTGCACGATGGCGGCCCCGATCGGCGCGAGGAGCGCCATGACCAGGAGCGCGATCGGATTCTGGTCGCCGTCGTCCCGCCCGCCGAAGCCGCCGAAGATCATCCCCCAACGCACGATGCTCCCGATCATGGCGATGGCTCCGGCCATGGTGGCAGCGATCGTGCCGACGAGCATGTGCCGGTGGTCGATGTGCGCCAGTTCGTGGGCGATCACACCCTCGAGCTCGCGCCGGTTCAGAGACTGGAGGATGCCCGCCGTGACACACACCACGGCATGCGACGGACTCCGTCCGGTGGCGAACGCGTTGGGCTGCTGCTGCGGGGCGACGGCGACGACCGGCATGGGAAGACCGGCCCGCTGCCGAAGCCGGTCGACCATCTCGTAGAGCTCCGGGGCGTCGTCCGGGCCAATGATGCGTGCCTTGTACATCTTCAGCACGGCCTTATCGCTGAACCAGTACATCCCGAAGTTCATGGCGGCGGCGATGACGAAGAACAGCACTGCGCCGTTCGTGCCTCCGAAGTAGGACCCGGCGAACACGAGCAGGAGCGTCAACCCGGTCATCAGCCCGAAGACCTTGATCATCTGCATATCTGGACGACTCCACGATCGGAAAGATCGACGTTTTATGTGTGGACCCTGATTACACCGGGAGCGGCCGGAGGGTTGCGGCGCGTGACGCTATTCGTTGTAGCTCCATTCCCGCGCGAAAAGCACTCCGTACAGGAGCTCACCGCCGAGCTCCTGGATACCCAGGAAGCCAACACCGCTCCGTAGAAAGCGATCCTCTACGAAGGCCTCGAAGTTGTACACGTCGGTCAGGGCCCACTCGACTCTCACGCCGCCGAAGCGACTGGCCTCTTCGGAGAGCGGGCGGAAGGTGACCACGGCGAAGACGTCGTCGCCGAGGTACCGTCCGAGCTCGAGCTGCGCGGATCGCAATCCCGCCCATTCGGCCGAGGCGGGCCCCGAGGAGACCGCGACGTAGTCCAGGCTGAGCTCCTGAGCGATGGCCGCCCCGGACTGGTTCATGAAGGAGCCAAGGCCGAAGGTGACGACCCCGGAAACCGCCGTGGCCGCCGCCCCACCCGTCGCCTGACCGAGGAACGACTGCTGCGCCCGACCCACCTCGGCCGCGGACTGGTTGAAGACCAGGTACGAGATCAGATCCGACTGCGAGAGCTCCCCGGTTTCCGAAGTGAGCGTCACGCGCGGTTGCACGAGCGTGCCGTCGACCGTGGCCGTGATGGACACCTGTCCCCCCTCCGACGTTCGGAATCGGCTCACGGCGGCGATGTCGAGCGACGGATTGATCCCCGGCCGTCCGATGAACGAGACGGTACCCTCGTCGACCTCGAACGTCCGACCAAGCACCAGGTACGTGCCCCGCAGCGCCTGTAGCTCACCGACGAGCACGAGGTCTCGGGCGCTCCGGTCGTAGCGGACGAGAAGGTCGCCGCCCATCTCGACGTTCATCTCATTGGACCGGAGCCACGTGTTCCGCGGGACGGACAGGTCGACGTTGAGCCGCAGGTTGTCGAGGAAGGGATTCCCGATGTCGGCCAGGATACGCTGGGACATGAAGACCGTGGTGTCGACCGCGAGTCCCTGGCCAAACAGGCGGGGGTCGCTCAGGTCCACGACGCCGGCGGCCCGCGAGAACTCGTCGACCTGCAACAGCCCCTCGTCGACGGTCAGAGTCCCTTCGGTCAGGGGGCGCTGGTACGTCCCCGTGACGGTGAGCTCGCCGCTGAGCGTCCCCTCGATGTCCCGTCGTTCCATGGCGCGGAACCGGTCGAAGCTCACCGTCAGATCGAGCGAAGGATCGTCGAGCGGCGAAAGACGGATGGTCCCGCCCACCGTGGACGTTCCGGTGCCCGTCGTGGAGAGATCGACGGTGACGGTCTGGTTCTCTCGGAGGTCCAGCGTGCCGGATACGTTCTCGTGTCGCACACCGAGCGCTTCGAGGGTCCACGCGCCGTTCTCGAGCCGCACCTCGCCGCTCGGAATCGGATCGTCCGTCGTGCCCCGCAGTTCGACATCGGCGGAGATCACCCCGACGACGTCCTGGAGCGACTCGAAGTAGGCAAGCACGAGGCCCGCCTCGAGGGAGTCAGCCGCGAGGGTGAGGTCCATGGACTCGTCCAGCTGCCGGGACGCGACCTCTGCGAGGGAAAGGTCCACGGGTACGGTCCCCGAGGCCGTGAGCGCCTGCCGCTCGCCGTCCCAGGCTTCGAGCGCCACCGAGGCCCGGCGGTCCCGGTACGACATGGTCCCGTCCACCCGACTGAGCGTCATGTTCCGGAACCTGGGATCCTCGATCTCCAGCTCCGCATCGATGAGCGGAGCAGCCGCCGGCCCCCGGACATGCAAGCGCAAATCCAGATGCCCCTCGATGTCGAGCGGCTCGTTGCGGACCATGGCGCCGAAGCGCTCCAGGTGGAGGCCCTCGATGTCGAGCTGGAAGTCGGACTCGCCCTCTCGCCCGAGGGCGCCCGCCGCGGTCAAGCGCATCGGATCTTCACCCTCGCGGATCACTTCGAGGTCTTCGACGGCGAGGGCGTCCGCGGTCCACGAGATCGAGGTGGGCCGCGACATGGACCAGGTGCGCTCCTCGAGGGTCGCAACCAGCTGCGTCACATAGGCGTCGCCGCCCAGGGAGTCGAGCTGGAAGTCGCCGGCGAGCGCGTAGCTCTCGCTGTCGCGGCGTGTCAGGCGAATCGCGCCGGAGCCCGCATGGTTTTGCATGGCGCCTGTCACGGCCAGCTGCTCGATGGTCCGGCCCTCCCATAGCACGCCCGTCGCGTCGATGTCCGCCTCCCACCGTCCGGTCATCGCCGGCAGCCCAGCCGCCGACATGGCGACCTCCAGCGAGTCGACGTAGTTCTGGCCGTACGCGCCGCCGATCATCGTCATACGCAGGTCGACAGCGAGATCGGTCACGACACCCGATAGCTCTGCGGTGCCCCGAACCGCACCCTCCACCCGAACCTCGTCGGCCGTCGGCAGCGTATCCGGTTCCACACCCTCCAGCCTGAGCATCTCCTGCTCGAGGGAGGTGAGGTCGTCGCCCACGATGATCGAGTCTCCCATGAGCAGCGGCCGTAGCCCGACGAGCGACTCGGTATAGAACAGGATCGAGGCGTCCCCGCCGGCTTCGGCCGACAGACCCAGGCTGCCGGACCCCTCGAAGTGGACGCCGCCCACAGAGCCCTCCATCGACTCCCAGTGGAGCAGCCCGTCCTCCGCACGAAACGCTGCGGAAACCGTGTCTACCGTGAGCCCTCCGATCCGGCTGCCGCGGAGTTCCAGGCTCGCCGTCCCCCGAAGCGAATCCAGCGCGAGCCCGGAGCCGTCGACGGTGAGCGTCCCGTTCCAGAGGGTCGGGTCGGGAAGCCTTCCGCTGTAGGCGGCCAGCGCCAGCTCGACGGCCTCGAAGTCGAGTTGGTATGCCGAACCCGGGTCGGTCACGTCGAGTGCGCCCGCCAGGCGCAGCCGGCCGCCCGGCCCCTCGAGATCGGCGGTCAGGCGCAGGTCGGTGAGGGGCCCCATGGCGGTCACGGGACCCCGCACCTCCCCGCGAAGCTCGAGGTCGGACATCGGGGCGCCGGCGACCTCCAGGGACAACGGCGTGACGTCTCCGCTGAGGTCGAGCGTCCAGCCGTCTTCGCCCCGGCCGAACGTTCCGCGGGCGTTCACCCGCGACTCGGGCGCGCTCCCGTCCCGGTGGACCAGATCCGCGATCACCCGAACACCGAGGCGCGTCCGGCCGTCGAGCTGGACGTCCGCGGAGCCCCGCCCGTCGAAGGTGACGTCCGGAGCGAAGAGGTCGACCAACGCGTAGTTCAGCGGGTCGAGCCGCGCCTCGAAGGCTGTCCAGCCGAGGTCGTTCCCTAGATGTAGCCGTCCGCCGAAGTCGGCCGTGGTCGGGGCGCCACCATGACCGATCGGGACGAAGGTCACCCGCCCTTCGGCCCGGAGATCCTCGCGCGTGCCCGTGAAGGTCGCTCGACCGCTCAGCCATCCGTCGACGGGCAGCGGCTCCGGTAGCCACGGGGAGATCCTGGACAAGACGAGCGGGCTGGCCACGACGGCGAGGTCGCGCGTCGACAGGACGTCACCGAACACCACCTCTCCGTCCAGCGCGAGGTTCGTGTCCGAAAGACGGACGTCGACCCGGTCGAGGTCCAGGGCGAGCCCGCCCGCGGTGGACAGCTGCACTCCGCCGCGGAACGTACCTTCGGGAATGCGGGGGTCCGCCCACTGGAGATCGGCGAGACTCCCCCAATCCTCCACTTCGAAATCGGCGTCGAGCACCCATCCCTCGACCCCTGCGGCCGGCCCGAGATCGATGGTTCCGCGGCCGAGCGTCTCGGGCAAACGGAACGCACCCTCCGTGATGGTGAGGCCACCGTCCAGATCGAAGGCGAGACGACCGAAGGCCTCCCTCACGACCATGGGCTCGGTCGAGCCGGGCAGCGTCAGACGCATGGCTAGCGACGCCAGGTCGGAGCGGAAGTCGACGTCCCCGTCGATGGTGAGCACCGCGTCCTCGAGATCCAGATTCATCCGGTCGAGGCCAATGCGCGCGAGCGGGCCGTCGGGCCCCGGGACCACACCACCCGCGCTGATCGGCAGATCGCCCGACGCGGGCGAGAGCACGGAAATCCGTCCACCTCGAACGCCGACCTGGCCGAAGAGGAGCTCCATCCGCGTCCGGGCCGAGTCCGGCGCCGGGTCCCCCGGGGCCAGCACCCGGCCGAGGTTCAGATCACCGTCCTCGGACAGCGTCGAGATCTCGAAGTCCAGGCCCCAGAGGATGACGGACCGCACGCGGAGCGCGCTCGACACCAGTCCCGTCGGCAGGTACCGGACGACCACCGAGTCCGCGGTGAGCACGGGGCGGCCCGTATCGTCTGTCAGGACGACGTCGTCGAGGGAGGCGCCGGCCAGAAGCGTCCTGCTCCGGATGGCGCCGATGCGCAGTTCACCCGCCAGCGAGCCTTCGATCTGCTCCAGGGCGAAGTCGAGCGCGGCCCGCTGGCCGGGTGCCGTCTGCAGGATGACGATTCCAGCCACGGCGACGAGTGCGCCGAGGACCAGCAGGACGCCCGTGGTCCATCGTCGGATCGCGCGGAGCCGCCGAAGCCGTTTGCGACGGACCTTACGGCTGGGCGGAGCCTGTTCGGCCCCGCTCGCCTCCTGCTTGTCGCTCCGGTCCATCAGAACGCCTGTCCAATCGAGAAATGCAGCTGAAACCCCCGCCCCGATGCTGCATACCGCACCGGCGACGAAAGGATGCCCAGCTCCCCCGTGGAAACGTAGAACGACCCACCGACCGCGAAGCATCTCGAGCTCACGACCTCGCACTCCCCGGGCTCGGCCTGGCGGACGCTGGAGGTGATGACGGGCAGCTCGTTGGCGCGCCGGAACCGGTAGCCGAGGTCGAAGCGGATCGGCCCGAGCGGGCTGAGGTAGCGCACTCCGACCCCGGGGCTGAACTCCAGATCGGAGAGGGAGACCTCGCCGCTCGCCGGCCAGACCTGCCCGAAGTCCCCGAAGGTGACGGCTTCGAAACGGCCTCCGAGACGGAAGCGGAGCTCCAGATTCCCTTCCAGCACCCGGGTCCCGCCGGTCGGACGCGGGACGAACCGGCTTTCGTCGACATTACTCGCGTCGCACGACAGGTCCAGGAGCTCGGCCGGCGTGCAGCCCTCGTCCAGGAGCACGTTCGGGCCGGCCACCGTGAGCACGCGCGGTCCGAGGCGACCCTGTCCGAAGCCGCGCACGGAGCTGGCGCCCCCGGCGTAGAAGCGCTTCTGCGGATGCACGATCTCGGGCCCGCCCCCGTCCCGAAGGAGCCGGTCGAAGCCCCCGGATCCGACCCACCCGGCCCGAAGGCGGCCGGCCACGATCGTATTGCCCACCGACCCGTACCTCGTGCTCTCCGCCGAGACGCGGTCGTAGCGGAACTCGGAGGCGGTCCACCCAGCGGCGTGCTCGAGATCGATCGTCAGCCGGTAGCCTCGTGTCGGGTTCAGCAGGTCGTTCGATCGGTCGCGGGTGAACGAGAGTCCGACCGGGGCGAGGATGTTGGCCCCGGCCAGGATCGAGACGTCCTCGGGGGTGCACACCAGGAACCCCGTGCAGAACAGGACCTCGGCGGCTTCCAGCTGGGAGCGCTCCGGCCGGTACGACAGGGTGAGGGGCGTGGCGAGGCCGAGGGAGCGGGTCAACGCCAGCTGCAGGCCGATCGCCTGCCGGATGAAGATGTCCGGGAGGCTCTGACGCTCGGCGAACACCGAGGCGCCGAAGGAGTTGCGGGTCGAGAAGATCCACGGCTGCGCGAAATCGACCGTGGCCAACCAGGTCAGATCCTCGTACTCCTCCGTGCGCTCCGATACGGCGCAGAGCACGTCGCCGAACTGACGGGTGAGCACGTTGGACACGCGGCCGCGGACCCGCAGCACCCGGCCGCCACCGAAAAAGTTGCGGCTCGTCCAGCTCGACTCGACGTTCAGGCACTCCGCGCTGGTCCACCCAGCCCCGGCCCGTACCCTGTAGGCGTTCGCTTCCTGAACGTTGACCTGAAGCGGCACGATCGAGTCCGGCTCCGACTCCAGGTCGGCGGTGACCTGGGCGCTCCGCACGATCTCCATGCCGAACAGCCTGGCCTGGGCGTCGAGAAGTTGGTCGACACGGTAGTAGTCGCCCGGCCTGAACTGGAGCGTGCGGATGACGCTCGCCTCGTCCAGGGTCTGTGTTCCGGTCACCGAGATCGAGCCGTACGTCGCGCGTGTCCCCGGATCCACCTCGAAGGTCACCTCGGCCTCGTAGGGACTCTCCATGGGGATCAGCGACTGTCGGTAGACCTCGGCGTGCGCATATCCCCGGTTCCTGAGCCGTTGGAGGATCAGGTCACGGGTGGCGTCGAGGCGCAGCACATTGAGCGGATCGCCCTCTTCGAGAGGGAGCTCCTCCACCACGTCAGGGCCCAACTCGTTCTCGGGGGCCGCGCCGACACCCGAGAAGTCGATGCTGCGCACGATCACCGGGCGCCCCTCGTCGATGCTGAAGGTCAGGACAGCACCGTCTTCCCGAATCGTCGTCGCAGTGTCGACGGCCGCCTCCCTGAAACCGCGCTGCCGGTACCAGATCTCGAGCCGGATCCGGTCGCGGGGGACCTCGCGAGGACGGAGTTCGCGCCGCTCTACGGCGAAGTCCAGATCGAACCAACACAAGGGTTTCAGGAATACCGACTTGCAGTCGGTCGGCCGCGTGGCGATGGCCCGCTGCAGCGAGTCCTGGGGGAACGCCTCGTTGCCGAGGAATCGGACCTGGGTGATCTCGAGTGAGCCCACCTGCTGCCCCGCAGCCGGGGGTGCGGTCGAGCCAGCGGCCAGTAGCATGGTGCAGAACGCAGCGACAACGGTGGCGGGCGCCGGGCCGTTCGGAGCTTCCCTAGGTCTCACCTCTCGACCCCCCGGCCCGCGCGCCGTCGTCGAAGCCCGAGCCGAAGCGATGGCGTGACAAGACGATCGGCTCTCTCGGCTCGAAGCGGTGACGTTCGCGGGAGAGACGGTGGGGCACGACGCGGATCTCGTCGGCCCCGATCTCGATCACGTTCAGGCTGTTGGCGTCGACCTCGTCGCCCCGACCGCGCCACGACGTCGTCGTGCCGCAGGAGACGACCGGGAACGGCACCCCCGTCCGCGGATCGTCGGGGGGCAGGACGCGCGTCTGATGCACGTGCCCGCCCAGCAGCAGATCGATCCCCATGTGGCTGAACGCGTCGAGATGGCTGCGCGCTCCGGGGAGGGGGCTGCCCCCGGACCCGTCGTCCGTCACGACGAAATGGTGATGCGCCACCAGAATGCGGACGTCCGTCGCGGGAGCCTTCTCGAAGGCCTGTCGCGCCAGGGCGACCTGATGGTCCCGGAGGCGTCCTCCGACGATCGCCCGACGCGGCGCCGACGAGTTGAGCGCGACCACCGTAGCCCCGTCGAGATGGGTGGCCGAGTCGAGCTCGGGGGAAATGAACCGCTTCCAATTCCGATAGGGCGTAGCCAGCCGTTCCCAGAAGCGGTACAGCGGCACGTCGTGGTTGCCGGGCGTGACCACGACCGGCGCGGGTCCGAGCCGCGCGAGCAGCGCCCGGGCGACTTGGAACTCCGTTGCCTTGGCCCGCTGCGTCAGATCACCGGCGACCACCACCAGGTCGGGCTGGACTCGGTCCACCTCCCGGACGAGCGCCTCGGCGGCCTCGGGACGGTACGGCTTCCCGACCTGGAGATCGGAGGTGTGGAGAACGGTCAGCATACGCGCGACCCTCGACTCAGGTCCGCTTCGACTGGCGGCTCGCGCCCCCCGAGAGGCGCGCCATCCCGACCGCGCCTACGACCATGATGCCGACGGAGATGACCTGGGCGACCGTCAGCGGGCCGAGAAAACGATCGTCCTTCGCGCGGAAGAACTCCACGACGAAGCGCTCGATCCCGGCCAGCACGAGCCAGAGCATGAAGAGCCAGCCGGCGACTCTGGGTTGCCGCCTGATCTTCCAGAGCACGAAGAAGATCAGCGTGCTCATGCCCACTTCGTAGAGTTGCGTCGGATGCACGGGTACGATCTGCCCGTACCGCTCGATGAGCGCGGGATCGACCGCGATGCCGAAGTCCCGCTCGATAATGTCGACCCGAGTGGGCGGCGCCCCGCGGGGAAAGGCTATACCCACCCACGAGTCCGTCGGCCTACCCCAGTCGTCGCCCACCATGAAGCAGCCGACGCGGCCGACGGCGTAGGCCAACGCGAGAGCCGGCGCGACCGCGTCGGCCATCTTCGGCAGGGGCAGCTTCTGTCGCCTGATCTCCCAGATCACGAGCACGGTCGCGAGCATGAAGCCGCCGTACCATACGAGCCCGCCGCGCGCCAGGATCATCCCGACCGGGTCGGCCATGGTCCGGTCCCAGTTGAGCAGGACATAGTAGACCTTGGCGCCGATGATCCCGCCGATCACGGCCATGAACACGAGGTCCCATGCCTTCTCCGGGTCCTCGCCGAGCCGCCGCATCTCGGCGCGCAGGATGTAACCGCCGGTCAGGAAGGCGAGCAGCATGAACACGCCGAACGACGTGACGGCTTCGCCACCGATGAACGGCAGCCAGTCGGGGAGCTCGAAGATGACGGGGTACATGGTTGCGACCTGGCTGTTAACAGGGGCTCGGGGCAGTCGTCGCCCGCGGCGCGTCCGCGACCGAGGCCCCACCCCGCATCAGACCGGGGAAAGGTAGCGAAGCCGACGCCGACCCGTGCATGGTGGCCACGTCCCCGCGGTCGAAATGGAAACGGGCGGCGCGGGCGACCATGGCCCCGTTGTCGAGCGACAGCCTCGGAGACGCGTGGAAGAGCCGCCCGGAGGACCCGAGCGCCCCGGCCATGGCCTCGCGAAGCCGCTTGTTCACGCTCACGCCCCCGCCCATCAGCACCTTCCGACATCCGGTCTGTTCGACGGCGCGCATGGTCTTCCGCACGAGCACGTCGGTGGCGGCCTCCTGGAAGGACGCCGCGACGTGCGGAAGCTCCTCGGCCAGGGCACCCCGGTCGTCGAGCTGCGCGACGAGGTCTCCGACCGCTGTCTTCAGCCCGCTGTAGGAGAAGTCGTAGTAGCCGGGGTCGCCAGGACGCTGATTCCGGCGCAGCATGGGTCGGGGAAGGCGATGACGGTCGGCCTCGCCGAGCTCGGCGGCCTTCTGGATCTGCGGGCCGCCCGGATATGGGAGCCCGAGGAGCTTGGCCACCTTGTCGAACGCCTCTCCGGCCGCGTCGTCCCGGGTCTCGCCGAGCAGATGGTACTCCCCCCAGGCCGGAACGTGGAGCAGCATCGTGTGTCCGCCGGAGACGAGGAGCCCCACGAAGGGCGGCTCCACCTCCGGGTTCTCGAGCGAGGGGGCGAACAGGTGCGCCTCCATGTGATGGACGGGCACCCAGGGGCGTCCCGAGCCGTAGGCGGCGGCCTTGGTCCAGCACACGCCCACGAGGAGCGCGCCGATCAGCCCCGGGCCCGCGGTCACACCGAAGACGTCGACCTCCGACAGCCCGATCCCTGCGGTCTCGAGCGCGGAGGCGACCACGGCGTCGATCTTCTGGAGATGCGCTCGGGCGGCGAGCTCCGGCACGACGCCCCCATAGACCTCATGCACGTCCTGGGAGAGGATCACGTGCCCGAGAATCCGATGGTCACCCGACAGCACCGCGGCGGAGGTCTCGTCGCACGACGTCTCGAGGCCGAGGACGATCGGGCGGGAGAGGTCACTCATGACCGTCCGTCACCCGGCGGGGGGGGGGGGGGGGGGGGGGGGGGGGGGGGGGGGGGGGGGGGGGGGG